>NZ_JAKLSP010000007.1:0-192898 GCF_022014505.1 Pseudomonas sp. PGPR40
AGCTAGGGTTGATCTCAATACTGGATACGATAAACCGGCTTAGCCGCATAGCCTGAACCGCCGTATACGGAACCGTACGTACGGTGGTGTGAGAGGACGGCGGATGTAAATCCGCCTCCTACTCGATGGCGCGATTTAGACCATCAGAAATACAACTGCCATTATTCCAGCTGAAAAAGCGTTAAACAGCCAGAATAATGCCACTTACGCATCCGGACGGATGCCTTCCAACTCCTGCGTATCCCACCGTTGCACCTTGATCGCTTGGTAAAGCATGCCAATGGTCAAGGGCACCTTCTCGCCACGACCCTTCGCCCGACGCTTGAGAAACACATCAAACCCTTCCGGCTGAAAATACCGATACGCATCGTAGTCCACGAAGTCGATCCCAAACTGTTCTTCTAGCGCTTCCATCAGCTGCGGCGCATCAGCGCCGTCGCAGCCCAGGTCGAAGTTGATCGAGGTGGGGAGGCTAATGGTTTTGCGTTCAGGCAGGCCGAGTTCTTCGTGCAGCAGCTGCATGAGCAGGTGCATGGCGTGGTCGTCGGGGAAGTTGGGGGCGAGGTTCATGGTGCATCTTCCGTTAGGGGCATGCCGATGAATCGGCTTGGGCCGGATTTTGCGGCAAGTTTGGACTGGAATCATCCGCAATAGAAGGATCGCACGGCAGGTTCAGATTAGCCCTACAACCGCACTTTCCAACACTCGGTAACTTCACCTGTCTCGGCATTGAGCCGTGGTTTTAGTGGTGACGGAGGGGGCGGATGGGCAAGGACACACCGCAAGTGTGGCAGCACTACGATAACGATGGAGGCGGTTACCGTTGGCTACGGGACATGACCGCTACTGAAATGGCGGAGCGGGAGGCCAGGCAAAACGCCTACGAAGCCATGCTCGCCAGGCAGGACGCATTCGAAAAGAGCCGGGAAGTGGCGTTTCAGAAAAAGCGCCAGTCGCTCGCCGGTTGTGTATTTGCCAAGTCTTGTAAGTTGCCGGATTCAATCATCGACTACACCAGCCCATCCGGGTTTGTGCCGACGGACAGCGTCGGTGAGTATGGTGAGTTCACCTTGTTGGGAGGTCGTCAGGCTGATGGCTCTGGCCGTTTGCCGCTCAAGAAGATCAGTGGTGTTTTGCCGGCGGGTATTGGCTCTTTGGCATTGGGTGGGGCAGCGATCGCTCCGGCAACGTCCTCTGTCGTAGGCACTGGCGCTGGAGTTGTCACCGCTGGCGTTGCTGCCGCTACATTGGTGGGATTAGTTGCTTTGCTCGCGCCATCGAGGCTGGGTGATGGCGCGCTGTATACCGACGATCAACTCAGATCACTCAAACAAGCTCGAACGCGAGTTCGTCTGCGGGTAGAGGAGCGGACTGACGGAACGCTCAAGGGGTATGGCTACAACACACAGAGCCGTCGTGATTGGGAGATGGTCCCTGTCGTGACGTTTGTAACGCGCGGATCTCAGCAGGTGGCTGACTTTGGCAGCGGGGTTGAGTTGATTTGGACTCCCGCAGAAAACCCGGCAGATACGATGGGTATCCCGGCGCTGGAGGCGGCACCGCAAGCGCCCCAAGTCTGGGTTTTTCCGCCGACGGAGCAGGCGGACAACATTATCGTCAGCCCGGTTTATCCGCCGGAGTATCAGGATTTTATTCTGGTGTTTCCGGCGGATTCGGGGGTTCGGCCGCTGTACATTGTGGTCAGTGTTGCAGCGAATGTTGGCTACTACGCCGCTCCAGATTTGCTACCCGCTTTTCCGGATGCCGTAAGTGTACGTCCTAAGTCGACAGTTCAAGGTGGAGGAAAAAAACGGGATCGTTGGAAAGACCGGAAAGGTAGGATTTATGAATGGGATTTTCAGCACGGTGCAGTTGAGATCTATGACCGCCAAGGGAAGCACTTGGGCGAGTTCAATCCTGATACGGGCAAGCAAAACAAACCAGCAAAATCCGGAAGAACCACACCAAAATAAACTGAGAGGTCACTTATGTACTTACGCATAACAGGCTTTTTTCCAGAGCCGGACGATGATGACTCCTTGCAGTACAAACGAATCATACAAAAAGATTTAGAACCATCGGTATTAGAGGTAATGGGCTGGTCTTCACTTGACGATGGTTTGGGTGGGCAATCAGAACTAGCGCCCGAGCAGGTGACGCGTATGGCTGCAGTTCTTGGGGAGCCTGCGATAGAAAGGCTAAGTCTTTTCATCGGGAGCTACTCATAGACCCGGTGTCTCGATGCAGAAGGTAAACCATGAATTTTCTGGTGATGGGTTTTCATCCGGATAAGGATGAATTGGTATTTGAGCAGACTATTAGCTTATCGGTGGAGGGCATGACCCTCGTGATGCAATGGACGAACAGCAATGACTGCGTGGGTGTGGATTTCCGGCTCACAACAGCACAGGCGCTTGAGATTGAGCGCTTGGCCTCGGTGACTTTTCCTGAAGAGCTGGATCTTTATCTAACTTCTTCTGGTTGAGGGGAGAGGGGCTCTGTGGGATTAACGCAGGATTTGTCCCAATGAGTACCTCCAGGCTGTTTATTTGCTCGTGCGATAGCTCGTACTCATAGATGGGATCGTCTGGTTCCTTCCACTCCATCAGCTCTTTGAGCCAAGAGCCGAACGCGGAGCGTCCGTAGAGGCATTCCCACGCAGAGCGTGGGAACGATCTTCTCTCGGCGTCAGGCAGGCGCTTTCCAGTCCATCATGCGTTGCTGGGCGACTTTAAGCAGATCACAGCCGTCCTGGGTTAACAGGAAGAGCGCGTGGGTGATGTGGGGAATGTCTTCGATGTCGCCGTGTTTGAAGCAAACGCAGTGCAGGGTTTTGAGGAGATCACTGGAGGCTCGGATTCGCTGGAGGGCGGCTTCGAGGATGTCTTGCGGGTTGGCCTCTGTGTCGATGATCAGGGGCGGGGTGTCGGTGAGGTTGGTGTTGAGAGGGATGTAGCGAATATTTGTAAGCGGATTCCATTTATTCATAGTGAGAATTCTCAAGTGCATCGGGAGAAACCGCCGCCATCGTGACCAAGCGATGGGAGGCGGACTGTGTTCGGGTTGGTCAAACCGGTGAGAACTCACTTTGCCGGTACGCCCGAAGGCGTCCCGAACACAGCCACCATATAGCGTGCAGCACTTGAGGTGCCGCAGCATACAACGGAAGCGAAATGAGTTCTCTATTCGGGTGACCAAGCCCGAGTCGCTGATTTGGCAGCGACGGTCACGACTATAGGTGCGAGCACCGGGCAGCGATAGACGACAAGGAGTCCCCGCTTGTAGGAATGGGATGAGCCTTGGCTAGGCCGTTTCTATAGGATTTTTCGCGACGAAATTTCTCGCGCTTTTCCGCCAACCCGCGCCCATCGCTTCAACAAATATACTGATACGCCGCAACATCCAGCACGCTAGTCGTCAGCCCTGTCGCCGGCGTATAGATCGTGCCTTTCACCGCCGAGAAGTTGACCCCTTGGCCGCCCAGCGAAACGTAGCGCTCGCCTTGATCCAGCTCGGTGAAGTAGGTGTAGGAGTAGTTGTGCATCAGCCGGTACTTCGCTTCGTTGACGACCATGGCTTTGCCGAGGTTCGTCAGATCGGCCTGGGTCCGGTTCAACGACTTGTCCAGTTGCACGCCCCAACGCTTGAGGCAGACTTCGGCAAAGTGGCGGACGAACCGGCCGGGTTCGGCCAGTACTTTCGGGCCGCTGACACCATTTAACGAGGCATTGCCAACCAGGGTGGCATGACGACCGGGTATGGGGTAAATGTGGGTTTTGGTGCCGGTTGCGGTTTGCGGAATGACGCAGCTGAAACCTTTCGAGCGTTCGTCCCGGGCATAGAAACCTACATACTCTTTGACGTTGGCGCCGAGTTTGACTTTGTCATCCTGAAAGTTGCCAATGCCAGGCACCGGGTCAATCGCAAAGATATTAACCGGGATGTTTTTAAGTTCACTGTCCTTGAACATGGCGTTGGCGAGCATGTGGCAACTAATGCCGCCGCGGCTCCAGCCAACCAGGTTGACTTGGGTGGGAATAACACCGCCCTTGCGGAAGGTTTTAATGATCTGTTCTTGTAACGCCTGTTGGGTCACGCTGCGATCGCCATAGTTGTATTTGCGCCAGAACCACGAGCCTTCAACTTTCACGTCTTCGATGGGGATACCGGCCGCTTTGAGGCGGTTGTATTCCTCTTCGGTCAGTTGCTCACGCTGCCAGCTGCATTGGCCTTTGACGATGTTCATCGCATGCTCCACGTTTTGCTCCCAGCCCTTGCCGAACAGTGTGCCGCTGAGGCCGTACTCCTTGGACTTGGTAAAGAGATCATCGGCTTGCAGGTTACCGCTGCCGGGGCCGTCGACCACGATCCATTCGGCGAACTCCCTGCCGAGATGGTGGGAGGCGAGTGTCGACACCAGTTCGCCGTCCCAGTAATTTGCATGGGTGTCGTCAAATTTAGTTGAGCCAGTGCCGCAGAAGAAAATAGTTAGTATAGTCATTGGTGTTGCTCTTGTTTGATGTAAGAGCTGGCACGTTAGTTTGTGTTGTTTGAAGAGTGAAGTGATGAGTTGTTGCTGTTTTTGTAAGGTGTATGAGTTGTTTGTTTTTTATTTTATTCGCTGTTTGGCGATTTCGAGAAGTTCGCAGCCATCCTGGGTCAGCAAGTAAAGAGCATTGACGATATTGGGAATGTCTTTCACGTCGGCCTGTTTGAAGCATAGGCAATAGAGCGTTTCGAGCAGGTCGCTGGCGGCGCGGATGCGTTGCTGGGCGGCGTTGAGAATCTCGTGAGGATTGGCTTCGGTGTCGATGACCAGCACGGGGGTATCGCTGTAGCTGGTTTTGAGAGGGCGATAGCGGTCGGTTAACGAGTGGCGCGTGTTCATCGAAGTCGGTCCTGTGGGAAGTCGGGCAGTCTCGCTGGCGGGCCGACACAGTGTTTTCAGCCGCGTCGAAAACTATAGAGGTCGGCGGCGAGGCGTCGCAAGGTGGCGCAAATGGACAGGATTTGTAGGGGGTTTATCGGCGCTATCGTCCTTTGCCTACATGCATCCCGACTGTTTTTTAAGCTATTCCCCTAGCGGTCGATATTCCTACAGGATTGTCAGGCTTAACGCATCAAGCCTCGGGATGGTGCGCGCCAGAGTTTGTAGGACGTTTCGAAGCGTCTGAGTTGACTCGTGCCATCCGCGGTATCATCCCGTATCGTTTTTACCCCCGACCTTTTCTCGACTCGCTGCGTTCTCCGGCTAGGCTTTGGGCTTCGCAGCGGTCAACGGAGTGACAGCTTATGCACAACACCCTGGAACAGGTTTTCGGTTATCCACAGTTTCGGCCCGGCCAGGAGGCAGCGGTCAGCGCGGTGCTGGCCGGGCGTTCGGCAGCGGCGATTTTCCCGACCGGTTCGGGCAAGTCGCTTTGCTATCAATTGCCGGCCTTGTTGCTGCCGCACCTGACCTTGGTGGTGTCGCCGCTGTTGGCGTTGATGCAGGATCAGTTAGCGTTTTTGCAGCGTCACGGCATTGCGGCGGGCAGTATCGATTCGGCCCAGAGCCGTGATGACGCCAGTGATGTGATGGCCCGGGCAAAGTCCGGCGAATTGAAGATTCTGATGATTTCCGTGGAGCGCTTGAAGAACGAGCGCTTCCGCCATTTTTTGCAGCAAGTGCCGATCTCTCTGCTGGTGGTGGACGAGGCCCACTGCATCTCTGAATGGGGGCATAACTTCCGCCCCGATTACCTCAAGCTGCCGGACTACCAGCGCCAGTTCAATATCCCTCAGGCACTGCTGCTGACCGCCACTGCGACACCCAAGGTGATCGCCGACATGGAGGCCAAATTCGCCATCGCCCCCGAGGATGTGGTGACCACCGGTTTCTACCGACCCAACCTCAATCTGCTGGTGGAGCCGGTACGCGGCCAGGACAAGCGCCGACGTCTTGTCGAGTGGATGAGCCAGCGTCCCGGCCAGCCGAGCATCGTCTATGTGACCCTGCAGAAAACCGCCGAGCACATTGCCGAACATCTGGGGCGCAACGGCATACAGGCCGAGGCCTATCACGCCGGTTTGCCCCATGAGCAGCGGGAAGGGATACAGAAACGGTTCATGGGCGGGCAGTCCAATTGCATCGTCGCCACCATTGCCTTCGGCATGGGCATCGATAAAAGCGACATCCGCAACGTGGTGCATTTCGACCTGCCTAAATCCATCGAAAACTACAGCCAGGAAATCGGTCGCGCCGGCCGAGACGGGCAGCCTTCCGATTGCCTGGTGCTGGCCAACCGCGACAGCCTCAATGTGCTGGAAAACTTCGTTTACGGCGACACGCCGGAACGGGATGGCATTCGTTACGTGCTCGAGGAGTTGCAAGCTGCCGCACCCGAGGGGCAATGGGAGTTTCTGCTGGGACCTTTGGCCGATCAGAGCAACATTCGCCAATTACCGCTCAAGACCTTGCTGGTGCAATTGGAGCTGCGCGCAATAATCGCACCGCGTTATGCCTATTACGCGGAATACCGCTTCAAGTATTTGCAGGAACCTGAGGCATTGCTTGCCCGTTTCGAAGGTGAGCGCAGAGACTTCGTCTCGGCGATCATCCAGACTTCCAGCCGTGCACGAACCTGGGCCACGGTGAATTTCGATGCGCTGTACGAGCGGCATCAGGCCGAACGCAGTCGGGTGGTCAAGGCACTGGATTACTTCCAGGAGAAGGGTTGGGTAGAGCTTGAAAGCAAGCAGATGACCGAGGTCTACAGCCTGCAGAAAGCAGACTTTGATGCCCAAACCCTGAGCGCCGAATTGCACGCCTGTTTCACCCAACACGAGCGCACCGAGATCGCGCGGATTCACGCCATGCTGGATCTGTTCGCCACTGACCGCTGCCTGGGCTATCGGCTGGCCGAATACTTTGGCGACGAAAACGCGCCGCAGCGGTGCGGGCATTGTTCCGTGTGTCACGGCCACGTGGCACGGCTGCCAGAGCCACCGGAATTGCCAGCGCTTGTGGATAAAAATTTCGAGGCACTGTGTGGTGATTTTATCCACAGGCACGAGCAGTACACGGGGAGTGCTCCATCGGCGGAGCGCGTGACACGGTTTCTGTGCGGGATCAGCGTGCCGCTGTTTACCAAGCTCAAGGCGCGGTCGATTCCGGGGTTTGCGGCGTTGGAGGATTATCCGTATGGCGACGTGCGGGAGTGGGCTCAAGCGCATCTACCAAGTTGAAACACGGCCTCCCACAAAGGCCGTTCAAACGCCTTCAGGAGACTCACCGTAAGCATCGGCCAATAGCGCCTGAGCTTGTTGCTCAAGAAAATCGAAGACCTCTTCCTGAATCGATCCTTGGTATTGTTTGCGACGGCCTTTGGACACGATGCCGTTTTGATCCAGGCACTGCATGACTAGCCTGGACAAAAGATTGCCTCGAACGTCGTAGTTTTCGTTTACAACCTTCACGAGAGTATCGAATCGCTGAAGAAAATCGGTTTCCTCTCTCAGGTCCACCTCGAGGGCTCGTTTGGCCATTTCCATCGTGAACGCTACGCAATCGGTGGCATCCCAATAGCGATAGATACTGGAATCGCCGATGAAGTTGAAGGTCAGTGTTTCCGCATCGATCCAGCGAACATCCCAAAACTCACGGGCTGGCTTGGAGAAAGACTGTAGTGCTTCCAGATAGTGTTGTTCTTCACGCTTCATAGCGACCGAAACAGGTAGCAAGAGGCCATTTTCGAGAGCACCGCTTCGGCACAGAGCCAGGTGGATCAGGAAGCGCGAAAGACGGCCATTGCCATCCATGAAGGGGTGCAGAAAGACGAAGCCAGAAGACGCGATGCCTGCGGCGACCAATGGGTCGAGTTGCTCTGGCGCTCTGTTGGCAAAGGTCATCAGCTCTTCCATCAACTCACGGCAGAGCTCGGGGTCTGGCGGCACGTAGGTCACTCCGGCAGCACCGCGAAATGAATTACTCAGGTGGTTTTGTTCGTGTCGGAATGCTGCTGCACGATCAAAGGGGTTGGAGATCGCGCTGTTCTGCAGCGCGACGAGATAATCTTCCGTAAGCGGCTGGCGCTCATGTGCCTGGCGGAGCAGTTGCACAAATCGTTGCGCCTTCTGCTCACTGGGTGCTTCCTTCTCGATTGCAAACGAATTTTCGGTTTCGCTCAGATACGCCCAATTGATCGCCCGATCCATCATTTCTTTTGGGAGGGAGCCAATAAAGGCTTTTGATCGACCAAGAATGTCATAGTCGAGCAGGGCCTGAATTTCAGTTGTGCGTTCGACTGTTGCGCAATATCGAAGCGTGCCGAGCCCATTGAAGTCGATTCGCCAGCGCGAGTTTCGGACTGATGGCCCAGTGATGTAATTGTCTGGATCAAATAGAAAAGTAGCGGTGCCACGTGGGTTGTCGGGATAGTCCAGATGCTGGTCGGTGAAAGACTCCCAGAGGAAGCAAATTTTGCGCAGGTAGGCACTACTGGGAGCTTCGGTGATGGCTTTGACCAATATTTGGCCATCAATGCGGGGGAGTGCCTGAGCCAGAATGGCGAGATTGACGCCCTCATGCTTTAGCGCAAACATGATGTGTGAGAGGTAGTCTTCTTTCGATGGCGCAACACTCAGCGGAACGGACAACGCACCGCCGATTTTCTCCAGGCGGGTGACTGGCTGGATGAGCGCTGGCCGTTTCACCTCAATAGCTTTTAGATCCAGCGCATCAATCAAATGGGCATAGCCCACTCTGTTTCCCATTGCAGTTCCCCTATCTGGGTAAGATTTTTTTTACCACGCCAAGATTTTTTTTAAAATCATCAAATCAGATAAGAAAATTTTAACCTGATTAAAGTTGTTGGCTAGCACCCATTTGGGTCTGGTTCACTCCTTTGTGGTTCTTCCTGAGTTCTGGTTCCCCAGAGCAGGTAGCGGTTGTGGGAATGGGCTCCCCGCAATGAATGGCACATCCATCCCCTGAATGTCGCCCATCACAGGAATAAATTTCAAAAAAGCCCGGCGCCTGACTATGGTGAGGACTGTCTTTGGATCGCTAACAAGAGAACAACCATGAGCCAGACACCGTTCGATATTCAGCGCGCCGCCGTGATCGGCGCGGGCACCATGGGTCGTGGCATTGTCATGTGCCTGGCCAACGCCGGAGTGCCAGTGCAATGGGTCGACAACAATCCGCAAATGCTTGAGCAGGCGCTGACCAGCGTGGCTGACACTTACGCGCACAACGTGCGTCAGGGGCGGATCGATCAGGCCGAGGCGGATGCGCGCGTTTCACGGGTGTCGGCGGCAGCCGATTACGCGGCGATCCACGATGTCGATCTGGTCATCGAAGCGGTCTACGAAAACCTCGAGTTGAAGCAGAAAATCTTTCGCGAACTCGACGGCTTGCTCAAACCTGAAGCGATTCTGGCCAGCAATACCTCGGCACTGGACATCGACGCCATCGCCGCTGCCACTTGCCGTCCGCAGCAGGTGCTGGGCCTGCATTTCTTCAGTCCGGCGCACATCATGAAATTGCTGGAGATTGTTCGCGGCGCCCAAACGGAACCGACGGTGCTTGATGCGGCGCTGGAGTTGGGCAAACGCATGGGCAAGGTCAGCGTGGTCTCGGGCAACTGCCACGGTTTCATCGGCAACCGCATGCTGCATCCGTATGTGCTCGAAGCGCGCAAGATGCTACTGGAGGGCGCTTTGCCTTATCAGGTGGATGCGGCGCTGCAAGGTTTTGGTTTCGCCATGGGGCCGTTCCGCATGTACGACGTGGTCGGCATCGACCTGGAGTGGCGCGCTCGGGAACTGGCTGGCAAGGGTCAGGATGCGCCGGAGGTTCAAGTGGACAACCGCTTGTGCGAGCTCGGGCGTTTCGGTCAGAAGAGTGGCGATGGGTATTATCACTACGAACCGGGCAGTCGCCAGGCTGAGCATGATCTGGAAGTCGATGCGCTGGTACTGGAAATCAGCGAAGGATTGGGGTTCCAGCGTCGCCAGATTGGCCCTGAAGAGGTCCTGGAGCGCTGTTTGCTGGCGCTGGTCAACGAAGGGGCGAAGATTCTTCAGGAAGGTATTGCGACGTCGGCGCACGACGTCGACCTGGTGTATCTCAATGGTTATGGCTTCCCGGCGGACAAGGGCGGGCCGATGGCCTGGGCGGATCAGCAAGGGTTGGAAGATATTCATCTGCGGTTGTTGCAGCTTGAGACCAAGCAGGGCGATCACTGGGCGCCGGCGCGGTTGATTGGTGAGTTGGCGGCAGAGGGTAGAGGTTTTGCTGACGTGTGATTTTATACTGATCGTTCCCACGCTCTGCGTGGGAACGCCTCCATGGACGCTCTGCGTCCGCTCCTGAATGTGACGCAGAGCGTCACGGGCTGCATTCCCACGCAGAGCGTGGGAACGATCATGAAAGGACCCGCTCCGATGCCCCAACGCTCCGACTACCCGCACTTCCAGCCCATCACCACCCGCTGGCATGACAATGACGCCTACGGTCACGTCAACAATGTCACCTACTACAGTTTCTTCGACACGGCGGTGAACACCTACCTGATCGAAGTCGGCGGCCTGGATATCCATGATGGCGAGGTGGTGGGGTTTGTGGTGAGCTCGGCCTGCGACTACTTCGCCTCTATCGCTTTCCCGGACCGGATCGAGATCGGCCTGCGGGTCGGCAAGTTGGGCAACAGTTCGGTGCAATACGAGCTGGCGGTGTTCAAGGTAGGAGAAGACGAGGCCTGCGCGGCGGGGCGCTTCGTGCATGTGTTCGTGGATAGGGCATCGAATCAACCGGTGGCGATTCCTGGCGGATTACGCGGGGCGTTGGAGCGACTGGTGATTTGAGGGGCAAAAAAAATCGCAACCCGAAGGCTGCGATTTTGAACTACCGGTAAACGGGGCGATTCAAGCCTCAGTCGCGATAGCGATGTTTGTGCTTGCGATGGCCGTAGGCATGGCCACGTCCTGGATGGCCGTCACGGTAGTAGCGGCGATCGTCACGATCACGATAGGAGCGACGACGATCATCGTCGTGATCACTCTCTTTGCCCATGTAGTTACCCAGCGCACCACCGGCGCCGCCGCCTGCTGCGGAGCCGATCAGGCTGCCGGTGGTGCCGCCCATGCTGCGGCCGACCACGTTACCGCCTGCTGCGCCCAACGCACCGCCGATGGCTGCTTCGCCACGGCTGCGTTTGTCTGCGCCGACTGCGCTACCACCCGCGCCGCCCAGGGCTGCGCCAATGGTTGAACCTGTACTGCCGCCTAACGATTGACCGACGACCGAGCCAAGAACCCCGCCCAATGCGCCGCCCACACCTGCTTCGGTGGTGCCGCCTGCAGAAGCGAAGCCACTGACCAGGCCAAGGGACAACAAGAGAATCGAGGAGAACTTCATAGAGGAACCTCAAGGGGATGACGGCGCGATCCTGAGGCTGTGTTGTGGTTGTGACAATCGAAATCCGACGAATAACACGACTTCAACACAATTCTATAAGTTACTGTTTTTTGGGCGGAACTTAACTGTTTTTCGTCGGTCTTTAACTACTTCGCAAAGGCCGTTTTTATATAAAAACGGCCTTTTTTGTGGGCGATTGAAAAGTGTTCGAAGGGGTCGATACATGTGTTGCCAAGTCGAATGTCTTCGCGGGCAAGCCTCGCTCCTACAGTTTTAGTGTCATCCGCCTAATACTGTGAACGACACAACTTTGTAGGAGCGAGGCTTGCCCGCGAAGAGGCCATCCCTGCCGCCGCGTCAAGCCGACTTGGCCATGATCAACCCGGTCTCACTCGCCGCCTCCAACCGAATCGCCACAAACTTCGACGTCGGCGTATGACTGCCATCTCCGGTGCTTTCCAGCGGCACCAACGGGTTCACTTCCGGATAGTAAGCGGCCGCTTGCCCGGCAGGAATATCAAATGCCAGCAGCGTGAAACCCTTCACCCGACGCTCACGGCCATCATCCCAGATCGAAACGATGTCAGCCTTCTCTCCCGGTTTGAAGCCCAGGCGAATGATGTCGGCTTCATTGACGAACAACACATCCCGCTGACCTTTCACCCCGCGATAACGATCATCAAGACCATAAATCGTGGTGTTGTACTGATCGTGGGAACGCATCGACTGCATGATCAAGTCCGGCAATACGCCGGTGGCGCGGGTGCGTTCGTGCACCAGGTCTTTGGGCAGTCTGTTCGCCCGGAAGTTGGCCCGACCCGATGGGGTATTCCAGCGACGTGCGCCGGCGCTGTTACCCAGATGGAAACCACCCGGGTTCTGAATCTTTTCGTTGAAATCCCGGAAGCCCGGGATGGTCTCGGCGATCAGGTCGCGGATGCGGCTGTAATCGGCCACTAGCCAGTTCCAGTCCACCGGATTGCTGCCAAGGGTCGCGGCGGCGATACCGGCGATGATTGCCGGCTCCGAGCGCATCTGATTCGACAGTGGCTGCAGCTGACCGTTGGAGGCGTGGACCATGCTGAACGAGTCTTCCACGGTCACTGCTTGAGCGCCTTCGGTCTGGATATCGATGTCGGTACGGCCCAGGCACGGCAGGATCAGTGCGTCTTTGCCGTGGGCCAAATGGCTGCGGTTGAGCTTGGTGCTGATTTGCACGGTCAGGTCGCAGTTGGCCAGAGCCTGGAAGGTGCGCGTGCTGTCCGGGGTGGCTTGGGCGAAGTTGCCGCCCAGGCCGATGAAGACTTTCGAGCGGCCGTCGGCCATGGCATGAATCGCCTCGACCACGTTGTGGCCGTTTTCACGCGGCACCTTGAACTGGAAGCGCCGCTCAAGAGAATCGAGGAATGCCACCGGTGGACGTTCGTTGATGCCCATCGTCCGGTCGCCCTGCACGTTACTGTGGCCACGCACCGGGCACAGACCGGCACCCGGCCGACCAATGTTGCCGCGCAGCAGCATCAGATTGGCGATTTCCTGGATGGTCGGCACCGAATGACGATGCTGGGTGATGCCCATGGCCCAGCACATGATCACGTTCTTGCCTTTGGCGTACATGCGCGCCGCTTGCTCGATTTCCACCAGCGTCAGGCCAGACTGTTCGACGATCTGTTCCCATGGGGTGTCGTCGATGACGCCCATGTATTCCAGCACGTTGACCGCATGTTCATTCAGGAAGTCGTGATCGAACACTGCCGGGGCGCCACTCTTCTGCGCATCGCGTTCCCATTGCAGCAGGAACTTCGCCATGCCACGCAGCACCGCCATGTCACCGCCCAATGCCGGGCGGAAGTAGGCGGTATTGGTCGGCTTGTCGCCGTTGGTGAGCATTTCCAGCGGATGCTGCGGGTGCTGGAAGCGTTCCAGGCCGCGTTCTTTCAGCGGGTTGACGCACACCACCTGAGCGCCGCGTTTCACCGCTTCGCGCAGGGGTTCGAGCATTCGTGGATGGTTGGTGCCGGGGTTCTGGCCCCAGACGAAAATCGCATCGGCGTGTTCGAAATCATCGAAGGTCACGGTGCCTTTGCCGACGCCGATACTCTGCGCCATGGCCACACCGCTGGCCTCGTGGCACATGTTCGAGCAGTCTGGAAAGTTGTTGGTGCCGTAGGCGCGCACGAACAGCTGATAGAGGTACGCCGCTTCGTTGCTGGCGCGACCCGAGGTGTAGAACTCGGCTTGGTCCGGGCTCGACAGGCCTTGCAAATGTTTGCCGATCAGCGCGAAGGCGTCTTCCCAGCTGATGGGTTTGTAACGGTCGGTCTCGGGGTCATAGCTCAGCGGCTCGGTCAATCGGCCCTGATACTCGAGCCAGTAGTCGCTCTGCTCCAGCAGCGAGCTGACGCTGTGTTTGGCGAAGAACGCGCCGTCGACACGACGTTTGGTCGCTTCCCAGTTCACCGCTTTGGCGCCGTTCTCGCAGAACATCACCATGCCCTTTTCCGGAGAATCGCCCCAGGCGCAACCGGGGCAGTCGAAGCCGCCGTTCTGGTTGGTCTTGAGCATGATGCGGAGGTTTTTCAGCGCGTTATCGCTGGTCAACCAGGCTTGGGCGACGCTGATCAGCGCGCCCCAGCCACCGGCCGGGCCTTTATAGGGCTTATAACGGGGGACGGGTTTCTGGTCGGCTTGACGATGTTGGCTCACGCTTGATTCTCTCTAGCAGGGCTGTAAACCCGTGGCGCATTTTTCTGCGGCAGGTGGATGAGGTTGAGGTTGTGTCGACGGGCCCATTGCACGGCAAGGCTCGTGGGCGACGACAGGCTGACCAGGGTCTGGATGCCGGCGCGTAAAACTTTCTGGATCAATTCAAGGCTGCAACGGCTGGTGACAATCGCCAGGCCGCCAGTGGTCGGGATCTTCTGGCGGATCAACCCGCCGATCAGCTTGTCGAGGGCGTTGTGCCGACCAATGTCTTCGCGGCCCAGCAGCAATTCGCCGTTTCCATTCATGAACACCGCAGCATGCACCGCACCGCAATGCTGACCCAGAGGCTGGAATTCGCCGATGCGATGGCGCAATCCATCCAGCCATTGCGCCGGAGGCAGTGGGGCGCCGGGCAGTACTTTGAGGTCGGGCAGTGCTTGCTCCACGGCTTCCACGCCGCAGAGCCCACAACCGCTGGTGCCGGCCAGTTGCCGACGCTGCTGCTTGAGGTTCCAGAAGGCGCGGTTGGCGATGGTCACTTGCGCGTATTGCGCCGACCCCGTGCCACTGAGTTGCAAGTCGTAGATGTCTGAAGCGTCTTCGATGATGCCGCTGCCGAGGCTGAAGCCGACGATGAAGTCTTCAAGGTCCGTCGGCGTCACCAACATGACCGCCTGGTTGATGCCGTTGTAGGCGATCGCCAACGCAACTTCCTCGGCCAGCGCGGTGCTGGCCGATTCGGTGTATTCAAGGTTGCAGTAACTGTAGGTCTGGCTTGCGGCGGTCGCGGGCGTTTCAACAGCAGGCGCCGCGCGGGCAGGGCGCTTGGCGTTCATGGGCATCACCAACGGTTTGGTCAGCTTTAAGCCTAGGCGCGTCAACTTGTCGCGTCTAATCGCTATTACTGATCTACCGATAGATGAGATCGATCAAGAGCCTGTCAGTGATTGTTGAAAGATCGCGAAACAGGCTTCTGCGAGCGCTGAACGTGGAGCGCTGCGACGCATGATCAGCCCCAGCCGGGCGAGGGTCTGGGCGCTTTCGATGGGTTGCAGGCGCAAGTGATCAGTGAGGTTTTCCAGACCACCTTCCAATGGCATCACGGCGCAACACAGACCGCCGTGTACCGCTTGTAACAATTGGTGGACCGCATCGGTTTGCAGCAACGGTTGGGGGGCCAAGCCACGGCTGTGGAAGTTATGGTCGATGGACTGGCGAAAATGCATGCCGCTGGTGAGCATGCCCAGTGGCAGTTCAATCAACGATTCCCAGCTTAACGGCGCCTCGCCGAAGCTGAAGAACCGCTGATCGTAAAGCAGGCCCATGCTGGTTTCGCTGAAGGCCAGGGAATCGAAACGCTCACCGTCCAGGCGTTCCAGGTAGGAGACGCCGATATCGAGGCGGTTATTCGCCAATTGTTCAAGGATCTGTTCGGAGCTCAACGCCGAGAGTTCGAAGCGCAGGTTCGGGTGTTCGGCGTGCAGGCGTTGCATCAGTGGCATCGGGTCGAAACTCGAAAGTGGCACCACGCCCAGACGCAACGTGCCCACGAGGTTGCCGCGACAGGCTGCTGCTTCGGCCTGCAAACCGTCGTAGGCCGCCAGCACCGTCCGCGCCCATGCCAGCACGCGCTCGCCCGGCGCAGTGAAACCTTCGAAACGTTGACCACGGTTGACCAGCGGCAGCTCAAGCTCTTCTTCGAGGCTGCGCAGGCGCATGGACAGGGTCGGCTGGGTAATGTGACAACGCGCGGCGGCCTGGCCGAAGTGCCGGGTTTCGTCGAGGGCGATGAGGAATTTGAGCTGCTTGATGTCCATCTTCGCTCCAGGGCGCGGGCAAGGTTTGCGATTCTACCGTCTGCGCGGGGTGGGGTCATTGGTCGGCTGGGAGCCGGGCTTCGCAAGGCTGGTCTAGTCTTTGGCGTCTGGAACCTAAACCCCAAGGAGAATGCGTCATGAGTATTTTTAGCTTTGTGAAAGAAGCAGGCGAAAAACTTATCGATCTGCTGACACCTGGCAATGCCGATGCCAGCGAGCAGTTGAAGGAACACATCAGCAAGGTCGGCCTGGGTAATCCGAATGTTCAGGCGACCATCGAGGGTGACAAAGTCATCGTCACCGGTGACGTGGCGAGTCAGGAAGAAAAGGAAAAGATTCTGCTGGCCGTGGGCAATATCCAAGGTGTCGGCAGTGTTGATGACCAGATTACTGTGACTGGGCCGGTGGCGAAGGCCGCGCGTTTCGTTACGGTGAAAAAGGGTGACACCCTCAGCGCGATTTCCAAGGCCGAATACGGCGACGCGAACAAGTACAACAAAATCTTCGAGGCCAACAAACCACTGCTTTCGCACCCGGACAAGATCTATCCGGGGCAAGTGTTGCGGATTCCTGAGTAAGGTTCGAGACTGTGTGATGGCCTTCGCGGGCAAGCCTCGCTCCTACAGGTCCTGGTCGTGCGCGGAATATGCACACGACCAGGACCTGTAGGAGCGAGGCTTGCCCGCGAAGCAGACGACTCGGTCTAAAGCCCGGCAATCAACTCCCGATAATCCCCTACCGCCGCAAACTCCGCCGTGTCCTTCGGCCCTTTGCGGCTGTCCGGCTCGCTCACGGCCAGCAGGTGCGTCACGCCGAAATTGCGCGCACTGCGCAGGATCGGCAACGTGTCGTCGATAAACAGGCTACGCGTCGGGTCGAAGCCGATGTCGGCCTGCAAGGCATCCCAGAACTGCGGGCTTTCCTTGGGAAAACCGTAATCGTGGGAGCTGATCAATCGCTCGAAATACGGCGCCAGTTCAATTCGTTCCAGCTTCAATGACAGCGAGTCGCGGTGGGCGTTGGTGATCAGAATCACACGTTTGCCGGCCCGTTTGATCGCCCCCAGAAAAGTGTCCGCATCCGGGCGCAGGGCGATCAGGTGCGCCGTTTCCAGTTTCAGCTCGCGCACCGATAGCTTTAGCTCGGCGCTCCAGAAATCCAGGCAGTACCACTGCAACTGGCCGGCATTACGTTCGAACAACGGTTGTAATTCCAGCTCCGCCATGGCCCGGCTCACCCCATGCAGCTCGGCATAACGCTGGGGCAGATGTTCCATCCAGAAATGGTTGTCGTAGTGCAGGTCCAGCAGCGTGCCGTCCATATCCAGCAAAACGGTATCGATGTCGTGCCAGGGCAGCAGGGACATAAAAAACTTCTCCAGCGGTAAAAAAGATATCCGGGATAAACAATCAGGATAGGCCGGGTATAGTAACGCGTTCACGCCAAGGAGCTTTTTATGCGCCAGAAACCCACCGTACTCGCCCGCGAGATTGTCGCCACCAGCCGTTTGTTCTGTGTCGAAGAGCTGAAATTGCGCTTTTCCAATGGTGTGGAACGCACTTACGAGCGTCTGGTCAGCAAAGGCACCGGGCATGGCGCAGTGATGATCGTGGCGATGCTCGATGCGGATCACGCCGTATTGGTGGAGGAATACTGCGGCGGCACCGATGCATACGAATTGTCCCTGCCCAAAGGCTTGATCGAGCCGGGCGAAGACGTGTTGGCGGCGGCCGAGCGGGAGCTCATGGAGGAGGCCGGATATGGTGCGCGGCAGCTGGAATATCTGACCGAATTGTCGTTGTCACCCGGCTATATGAGCCAAAGAATCCAGGTGGTGCTGGCCTCCGATTTGTACGAAGAACGCCTGGAGGGCGACGAGCCTGAGCCGATGCGGGTCGACAAGGTCAACCTGCGTGAATTGTCGGCCTTGGCGCTGAACCCGCAATTCACAGAGGGTCGGGCCTTGGCGGCGTTGTACCTGGTCCGTGATTTGCTGACTCAGCGTGGGGTGTTCCTGCCATGAAGTTGAATTTCCCCCATCCTTTGATGGCGCCGGTCGTTGAACTGGCTTTGAAGGCTGGCGAGGTGATCTTGCCGTTCTGGCGCGTCAATGTTGCCGTCACTGCAAAGTCAGATGATTCACCGGTCACGGCCGCCGACATGGCCGCTCACCATCTGATTCTGGCCGGGCTGACGGCGCTGGATCCGAGCATTCCGGTGCTGTCCGAGGAGGACGCCAATATCCCTCAGAGCGTGCGTGCCGGCTGGCAGCGCTGGTGGCTGGTCGATCCGTTGGACGGGACCAAGGAGTTCATCTCCGGCAGCGAAGAGTTCACCGTCAACATTGCGCTGATCGAACAGGGGCGCGTGGTATTTGGTGTGGTGTCGATGCCGACCAATGGGCGCTTTTATGTCGGTGGTGCCGGGTTGGGTGCCTGGCGCGGCGATAAAGGTGTCGAGCCGTTGCCAATTCAGGTTCGCGAGGTTCCGGCTGCGAGTGAAGCGTTCACGGTGGTCGCCAGTCGTCGGCATACGAGCCCTGAGCAGGAGCGGTTACTGGCGGGGTTGAGTGACAGCCTGGGTGAGCTGCAACTGGCGAATATCGGCAGCTCGCTGAAATTTTGCCTGCTGGCGGAAGGGGCGGCGGATTGCTATCCGCGGTTGGCGCCGACTTCGCAGTGGGACACGGCGGCTGCGCAAGGTGTGCTGGAAGGTGCGGGTGGTGAGGTGCTGGATTTGAGCGGTGAGCCGTTCTGTTATCCGGCGCGGGAGTCGTTGCTGAATGAGTTCTTCCTGGCGCTGCCGGCTAAGGCTGCGTGGCGGGAGAAGTTGTTGGCTTTGGCCCGCAACTAAGATCGTTCCCATGCTCCGCGTGGGAATGCCTCAAGGGACGCTCTGCGTCCAGTGACGCGGAGCGTCACGGGCTGCATTCCCACGCAGAGCGTGGGAACGATCAGTCATCGGTGAAGGACGTACTGCCCGGTAAACTTCACCGCATCCTCATCACTCCCGGTATTCACGATCCGGGAATGCAGCGTCAACCGCGCCCGTCCATATCGTTCATACATCGCCAGAAACCTCTTCCAGACCGCCGCACTCGGTGCCTGGCAAATCGCCGTTGCGTCCATGGTGACCGGCAGCGGGTAGCTGATCTGCCCTTCCTGAATCACGATGTGCCCGTCTTCGATGCCTTCTTCGCGCAAGCGCAAATGCAACCAGCCCCAGCCGGCCAGCACCGCGCCGCAATACAGGCTGCCGCCGAACATGGTGCTCTTGTGATTGACGTTGGCTTCCAGTGGCAGATGCAGGCGCAGTTGTTGGTCGTGCCAGTCGAGCACTTTGAGGCCCATGTCCCGCGTGAGGGGGATATCGGAATGGAGGATCGATTCCAGGTGACGACTGTCGCGGTTCATTCACGGGCCTTTTGTTTGAAGAGGATGATTTTACGGTAGCTCAATCGAGGTCGTCGGTGGGGTTGCTGGCGCCGCTGTCGCCGAAGTTCAGGCCATGCTTGCGCAGTTTGTCGTGCAAGGTTTTGCGCGGAATGCCGAGCGCTTCGGCAAGACTGCGCACGGAGCTGTGCGAGCGCGCCAGTTCGGCGGCAATCAGGCTCTTCTCGAAGTTCTCCACTTGCTCGCTCAGACCGCCGCTGACCACTTCAACCGTGCTGCCGACGCCGCCATCCGGTGCATTGTTGTCCAGTGCCAGTTCCAGGCCCAAGGCAAAACGCTCGGCGGCATTCTGCAGTTCCCGCACATTACCTGGCCAGGTATGGCGCAGCAGCAGCGCCCGGTGCCCCGGCTGCAATTCGTGGGGTGGTAAACCGTGGCGGGCGCTGGCTTCATCGGCGAAATGCTGAAACAGCACCAGCGCATCTTCGCCCCGCTCGCGCAACGGCGGAATGCGCAGCGGCGCAACGTTCAGGCGGTAATACAAGTCGGCGCGGAAGCGGCCCTGATCGGCGGATTGACGCAGGTCTTCCTTGGTCGCGGCGATGATGCGGATGTCCAGCGGGATCAACTGATTGCCGCCCAAGCGCTCGACGACCCGCTCTTGCAGCAAACGCAGCAATTTCACCTGCACATCCAGGCTCATGCTTTCGATTTCATCGAGAAACAACGTGCCGCCATTGGCAAATTCGAACTTGCCGATACGGCGCTTCTGCGCGCCGGTAAACGCCCCCGGTTCGTGACCGAACAGTTCGCTTTCCACCACCGACTCGGCCAGGGCTCCGGCGTTGATCGCCACGAACGGGCCGTTTCGCCGACTCGACAAATCGTGCAGCGCGCGGGCGACCACTTCTTTACCCGCACCGGTTTCGCCGAGGATCAGCACGTCCGCCTTGGTCGCCGCCAGAGCCCCGATCTGCTCACGCAGGCGCAGCATCGGCGCTGATTGGCCGACCAGTCGAGCGCTCAGCTCGTTGCGATCGCTCAGGGCCAGTCGCAGGCTGCGGTTGTCCAGCACCAGCCGGCGCAGGTCCAGGGCACGACGTACGCTGTCGAGCAGAGAGTCGCTGGCGAAAGGTTTTTCCAGAAAGTCATAGGCCCCGGCGCGCATGGCTTGTACGGCTAGCGGCACATCGCCGTGGCCGGTGATCAGCAGTACCGGTAGCTCCGGGTCCTGGGCGTGGAGTTCGGTCAGCAGTTCGATTCCGTCCATGCCCGGCATACGGATGTCGCTGACCACCACCCCCGGCCAGTCGCGTTCCAGTTGCCCGGCCAGGCCTTTGGCTTCAGCCAGCGGCAGGATCTTCAGGCCGGCCAGGTCCAGGGTCTGGCTCAGGGCTTGGCGCAGGTGGGGATCGTCGTCGATCAACACGACCTGAATGCGGTTGTCGATGGTCATGCACTTCGGTCCTCGGACGGTTGCAGGCTCACGCCCGGTGCGCCTGCGCGCAACTTCAGGGTAATCAGGGCGCCACCTTCCTTGTGGTTGGAGAACGACAGTTCACCACCGAAGGCGCGCATCAGCGTGTCGCAGATCGCCAGCCCCAACCCAAGCCCCTGAGTGCGGGTCTTGGTGGTGTAGAAGGGCTCGCCGGCACGACCCAGCGCTTCCATGCAGAACCCTGGGCCATTGTCGCGAATGTACAGATTGACGCCGTCGGCGGTGGACTCGGCACTCAGCCAGAGTTTACGCGGCGGGCCTTTTTCCGTCAGGGCATCGAGGGCATTGGCCAGCAAGTTACCGAGTACCTGGCGCAGACGGGTTTCACCGGCCTCGACCCACAGGGTGGCGGCCGGCAGGTCACGAATCAGCTCGACTTCCATGCTGCGCCGACGCTTGGCCAGTAACGCCAGCGCGTCGTCCAGTGCCGGTTGCAGGGCCACGCTTTCCGGGGCGTGGCGATCACGCCGGGCGAAGGCGCGCAGGTGGGCGATGATCGACGCCATGCGCCCGGTCAATTCGCTGATCAGCTTGAGATTGCCGCGGGCATCTTCGGTGCGCTGATGATCGAGCAGTATTTCGGCGTTTTCCGCATAGCTGCGGATCGCCGCCAGCGGTTGGTTGAGTTCATGGCTGATGCTGGCCGACATCGTTCCCAGCGCCGAGAGCTTGCCGGCCTGCACCAGGTCATCCTGAGCGCGCACCAGTTCCTGCTGAGCGTGTTCGCGCTCCAGCACCTCCTGCTTCAGTCGACGGTTGAGGCCTTCGAGGTCGCTGGTCCGTTCGGCGACCCGGCCTTCCAGTTCCTGGCGGGCCTTGCCTTCAAAGGCGATCCGCTCCAGGTAATGGCGTCGGCGTTGCATCATCAGGCCGAGCAGCAACATCAATACCAACAGCGTTGCGCCGCCGATGGCCACGACCGTGCGCACCGGGCGGTCGATCAGGGTACGCGGTGCAAGGATACTGACGCTCCAACCGGTTTCTTCGATCTGCCGGGTTTGGGTCAACCAGGCGTTGGCGTCAAGACTCAACGGCTTTGGATCGCGGGTCGGGTAGGGTTGAATGGCGGTGATGGCCTCGCGCTCTGCGTCGCTCAATGGGCGCGTCGAGCGGAAACGCCACTCGGGCCTCGATGTGAGGATGACCACGCCGTTGTGGTCGGTGACCAACAGCTGTTCCGGGGTTTTGCCCCAGAGGCTTTCGGTGTGGTCGAGGTCGACCTTGATGACCAGCACGCCAATGATTTTTTCGCGATCACGTATGGCCGCCGCAAAGAAGTAACCGCGTTTGGCCGAGGTGGTGCCCAGGCCGAAGAAACGCCCCAGACGCCCGGCCATGGCTTCACTGAAATAAGGACGGAAAGCGAAATTGCGGCCGACGAAGCTGTCGTGTTTGTCCCAATTGGAGGCCGCCAGTGTCTTGCCGGTGGTGTCCATCAGGTACATGACTTCGGCGCCGGTCTGGGCGCTGATGTTTTTCAGCAGGCGATTGGCATTGCCTTGAACCACGCCCTCATCGGGTGCAGACAATGTCGCACGTAGCGCGGGCAACTCGCCGAGAATCTGCGGCAACACTTCATACCGGTGCAGGGTGCCCAGCAGGTTGGCGACGTAGAGGTCGAGGGTCTGGCGGTTTTGTCCGGCCAATTCGCTGCGGTAGTAACGCTCGGCCAGATGCTCCAGCGGCCACAGCAAGGGCGCCAGGCACAGCGCTAAAAGCGCCAGGCTGCGCCAGCGGGGTCTGCGAGGGAGAGTCGGTGTCATGAGCATCAAGCGCCTGGGGGGACAGATGCATTATGCCTAGGCTTGCGGGCGCAGTCTGCGCACCTGAGATCAAGTGCGCGCTGGCGGTGAAGATTCACACAGGCATTCAGGAAAAGACGTCGGCGTCCTTGAGGAGCGCGGCGGCCTGATCCTTGGCCGACAGTTTCGGTGCTTCGTCCAGCTGCCAGTCGATGCCCAGGTCCGGATCGTCCCAGCGAATGCTGCGCTCGGCCGACGGCGTGTAGTAGTCGGTGGTTTTGTAGAGGAACTCGGCGAAATCACTCAACACCACAAAACCATGGGCGAAACCTTCCGGTACCCAGAGTTGGCGATGATTGTCAGCGGACAGGCGCACCGCCACCCATTTACCGAAATGCGGTGAGCTGCGGCGAATATCCACCGCCACGTCCAGCACTTCACCGACGGTGACGCGGACCAGTTTGCCCTGAGTGTTTTCCAGCTGGTAATGCAAACCGCGCAGTACGCCTTTTTGCGAGCGGGAATGGTTGTCCTGAACGAATTGGGTATTCAGACCGGTCGCTTCTTCGAAAGCCTTGGCGTTGAAGCTCTCATAGAAGAAGCCGCGCTCGTCACCAAATACCTTGGGTTCGAGGATCAGAACACCGGGCAGGTCGGTGGTGACTACATTCATGGTGTTTCTCCAGCAATAGGCGTGATGGCCGACATTCTTGCTCAAAGTGGCGGTCGGTGCGAGTGGGGCGGTAAAGAGAGTTGCGTGGACATTTGATTCGCGCCAACCAGGGAGGGGGTTGCGTATCGCCCCAAGCAATGGCGATATAAGCGCCTAATAATATTTCAGGGGTCGTTGTATGCCGCTCGCTACTTTGATTCACCGCGCCAGTTTGCCGAGCCCGCACGTGTCTGCGGCGCAAGCGCTTGAGCTGCTGGAGGAACATTACGGGCTGAGCGGGCGGTTGCAGGCGCTTGGGAGCCAGCAGGATCTCAATTTCCGGGTCGACAGCGAGCAGGGGCGTTTCGTCCTGAAAATCTGCCGTGGCGATTACTCGGCGCTGGAGCTGCAAGCCCAGCACGCAGGGCTCAAGCATCTGGCTGAACACTCCGGTGTGCAGGTGCCGCGAGTGATCTCTGCGAAAAACGGCGCAGACCTTCTTTCCCTGGAAGTTGGGGGCCAGGCGGTGCACATGCGCCTGCTCGATTACATCGACGGCCAATCCCTGACGCACCTCGATCATTTGAGCCATTCAGTGGTCGCCGGTTTTGGTCGGCTCTGCGGCGAAATGGACCTGGCGCTGGCCGGTTTCGATCATCCGGGCCTTGAGCGTACCCTTCAATGGGATGCCCGCCACGCCAACGCGTTGATCGCGCATTTGCTGCCGGTGATCAAGGATGAGCGGCAACGAGCGTTGATTGCTGAAGCGGCCGAGCAGGCCGAGCGCCATTTGCAGTTACTGGTGGATAAGTTGCCGCTGCAGGCGATTCACATGGACATTACCGACGACAACGTGGTCTGGCAGCGGGATTCGCAGCGCCAATGGCAGTTGCAGGGCGTGATCGATTTCGGCGATCTGGTCCGAACCTGGCGGATCACTGATTTGTCGGTGACCTGCGCCGCGCTGCTGCACCATGCCGATGGCGATCCGTTCTATATTTTGCCGGCGGTGCGGGCTTATCACGCGGTCAATCCGCTGCAGCATGAAGAATTGCTGGCGCTATGGCCGCTGATCGTCGCCCGCTCGGCGGTGCTGGTGCTGAGTGGCGAGCAGCAGGTCAGCATCGATCCGGGTAATGAGTACAGTCGCGACAACCTGACCCATGAGTGGGAGATTTTTCGCGTTGCTACGTCGGTGCCATTGGCGTTGATGGAGGCGGCGATTCTTGCCGCCGTCGGTCAAAGCCTGCCGAGCATCGGCAGTGAAGGCTTCGCGCCATTGTTGCCGAGTCTGGTGGGGCGCGAATTTGCATTGATCGATCTGGGCGTGCTCAGCCCGCATTTCGAAGCGGGTAACTGGGAGCAGGAGGGGATCGATCTGCGTCTGTTGACGGAAGCCGCCGCTGCTCACGGTCTGGCGGCCAGTCGATATGGCCAATATCGTCTGTCTCAAACCCGACCGGACAGTGCCAGCGAACCGGACACTTTTGCGTTGCACGTTGCGTTGCGAGTGCCCGACGGCACGGCGGTCGAAGCACCGTTTGCCGGCGTTATCCATATTGAAGGGGAAAACCTGCTGCAACTGGATGGCCCGGAACTGAGCGTCCGATTGTGGGGTGTGACTCCATCGATGCGCAGTGGCGCAGCACTGGTCAAAGGTCAGGTGCTGGGTTCGGTCAGCGGGCCATTGATCGTGCAATTGTGCCGAAGTGCTCACTTAGATGCGCCGTTGTTTTGCACACCTTCGCGCGCCGCAGCGTGGCAGGCGTTGTGTCCTTCACCTGCGGTATTGCTGGGTCTGGCCTGCGATGCCGAAGAAGAACTCGACCCGCAGACATTGCTGGCCCGCCGTGATGCGAGTTTCGCTCGCTCGCAAAAACACTATTACATCGACCCGCCGCGCATCGAACGAGGCTGGCGCAATCACCTGATCGACATGCAGGGCCGCTCTTACCTCGACATGCTCAACAACGTCGCGGTCTTGGGTCATGGCCATCCGCGCATGGCTGCCGTCGCCAGTCGGCAGTGGTCGCTGCTCAACACCAATTCGCGTTTTCACTACGCGGCGATTGCCGAATTTTCCGAGCGTTTGCTGAAGCTGGCCCCGGACAACATGGACCGTGTATTTCTGGTCAACAGCGGCACCGAGGCCAATGACCTGGCGATCCGCCTGGCCTGGGCCTACAGCGGCGGTCGCGACATGCTCAGTGTGCTGGAGGCTTATCACGGCTGGTCAGTGGCGGCGGATGCGGTCTCGACGTCGATTGCCGACAACCCCAAGGCCTTGAGCAGCCGTCCGGACTGGGTGCATCCGGTGACCGCGCCGAACACCTATCGCGGTGAATTTCGTGGCGTCGACAGCGCATCGGATTACGTGCGCAGCGTCGAACACAACCTGGCGAAAATCGCCGAGCAAAAGCGCCAATTGGCCGGTTTCATCTGCGAACCGGTGTATGGCAATGCCGGCGGTATCTCGCTGCCGCCGGGCTATTTGAAACAGGTCTATGCATTGGTTCGCGCTCAGGGCGGGGTGTGCATCGCCGATGAGGTGCAGGTCGGTTACGGCCGCATGGGCACATTCTTCTGGGGCTTCGAGGAGCAGGGCGTGGTGCCGGACATCATCACCATGGCCAAAGGCATGGGTAACGGCCAGCCGTTGGGCGCGGTGATCACTCGCCGGGAAATTGCCGAAGCGCTGGAGGCCGAAGGTTACTTCTTCTCGTCGGCCGGCGGCAGCCCGGTCAGTTGCCGGATCGGCATGGCGGTGCTGGATGTGATGGAAGAAGAAAAACTCTGGGAAAACGCCCAGGTCGTGGGCGGGTATTTCAAGGAGCGTCTTGAAGCGTTGATCGACCGGCATCCGTTGGTGGGGGCGGTGCATGGTTCCGGTTTTTATCTGGGCGTGGAGTTGATCCGCAATCGGGAAACCCTGGAGCCCGCGACCGAAGAAACCACGGCGTTGTGCGATCGCCTTCGTGAGTTGGGGATCTTCATGCAGCCAACGGGTGACTACCTGAACATCCTCAAGATCAAACCGCCGATGGTTACCTCGCGTCAGAGTGTGGATTTCTTTGTCGACATGCTCTCGAAGGTGTTGGATGAAGGGTTGTAAGACTTGATAGCGCCTTCAATGCCAATCAGTTAAGCCGCGAAACCTGTGGGAGCGGGCTTGCTCGCGAAAGCGGTGCATCAGGCGACATCAATGTTGACTGCGCCGCCGTCTTCGCGAGCAAGCCCGCTCCCACAGGGATTTCGCTTACTGACTGGCATTGAGGCTTGCCCGCGAAAGCGCCATAAAATATCGATTGTTATCGGGTTTAAGTGAGTGATTTTAGACGGGGAGAATATTTATCGCTTTAAAAGCCGATTTTTATCGGCTATAAAGTCGCCATTGCCCACTGTATGGATGAGCCATGCCCGGTGCCGCCTCTTTCTGTCATCGGTCGATGCCACTCTCGACCCTCAAGCACTTGCCCAGGAGATGATTCATGAGCCGTATCGTTACCGTCGCCGCTACCCAGATGGCTTGTTCCTGGGACCTTGAGGCCAACATCGAGACCGCTGAGAAGCTGGTCCGTGAGGCTGCGGCGAAAGGCGCGCAAATCATCCTGATTCAGGAGCTGTTCGAGGCGCCGTACTTCTGCCAGAAACCGAACCCTGATTACCTGCAACTGGCCACGACGGTCGAAGATAACGTCGCCATCAAGCACTTCCAGAAAGTCGCCAAAGAACTGCAGGTCGTTCTGCCGATCAGCTTCTACGAACTGGCAGGCCGCGCACGTTTCAACAGCATCGCAATCATCGATGCCGACGGCAGCAACCTCGGGATTTATCGTAAAAGCCACATCCCGGATGGCCCTGGCTACCACGAAAAGTACTACTTCAACCCGGGCGATACCGGTTTCAAAGTCTGGAATACCCGTTACGCGAAAATCGGCGTGGGCATCTGCTGGGATCAGTGGTTCCCTGAGTGCGCCCGCAGCATGGCGCTGCAAGGTGCGGAAATCCTGTTCTACCCGACCGCCATCGGCAGCGAACCACACGACAAGACCATTTCGTCCCGCGACCACTGGCAGCGCGTGCAACAAGGCCATGCCGGCGCCAACCTGATGCCGGTTATTGCGAGCAACCGCATCGGCAATGAAGAGCAGGACGGCTACGACATTACCTTCTATGGCTCGTCGTTCATTGCCGACCAGTTTGGCGAGAAAGTCCAAGAGCTGAACGAAACAGAAGAAGGCATTCTGGTTCACCGTTTCGACCTCGATGAGCTGGAGCACATCCGCAGCGCATGGGGCTCGTTCCGTGACCGTCGCCCGAACCTGTACGGCGCGATCAAAACCCTCGACGGTTCCCTGGAGTCCTGAACCATGACCACGTTGAACAGCACCCCTCGCACCGACGGCTTTTACATGCCAGCCGAATGGGCGCCACAGACCCAGACCTGGATGGTCTGGCCCGAGCGCCCGGATAACTGGCGCCTGGGCGGCAAACCGGCGCAAGCCGCGCACGTGGCAGTGGCCAAGGCCATCGCCCGATTCGAACCGGTGACCGTGGCGGTCTCCGCCGGCCAGTACGAAAATGCTCGTGCCCGTCTCGACGTGCCGAATATTCGTTTGGTGGAGTTGTCCAGCGATGACGCCTGGGTTCGGGATACGGGCCCGACGTTCGTCATCAACAATCGTGGCGAAGTTCGTGGTGTGGATTGGGATTTCAATGCCTGGGGCGGTTTCGACGGTGGCCTGTATTCGCCGTGGAACCGTGACTCGCAGGTGGCGGGCAAGATCCTCGAAATCGAGCGCAGCGCGCGCTACCGCACCGAAGGTTTCGTGCTCGAAGGGGGCTCGATTCATGTCGATGGCGAAGGCACCCTGATCACCACCGAAGAATGCTTGCTCAACCGCAATCGCAACCCGCACATGGACCGTGCGCAGATCGAAGCGGTGCTCAGCGCCAATCTGGCTGTGGATAAAATCATCTGGTTGCCAGACGGTTTGTTCAACGATGAAACCGACGGCCATGTGGATAACTTCTGCTGCTACGTGCGTCCGGGCGAAGTACTGCTGGCCTGGACCGACGACCCGCAGGACCCGAACTACCCGCGCTGCCAGGCGGCAATGAACGTGCTGCAAAACAGCACCGATGCCAAGGGTCGCCCGTTCACAGTGCACAAGATGCCGATTCCGGGGCCGCTGTATGCGACCGAAGAAGAGTGCGCTGGCGTGGATCCGGTAGACGGCACTCAGGAACGCAATCCGACTGTTCGTCTGGCCGGCTCTTACGTGAACTTCCTGATCGTCAACGGCGGTATCATCGCGCCGAGCTTCGACGACCCGTTGGATGGGCCGGCCAAAGAGATTTTGCAGAGGTTGTTCCCGCAACACGAAGTGGTCATGGTGCCGGGTCGTGAACTGTTACTGGGCGGCGGTAACATCCATTGCCTTACCCAACAACAGCCCGCACCGCACAAGGAGTGAGTGAGGTCGTAACAGCTTGAGTTGATTGAAGAATCGATTGAGCAACGATTCAGCCTCGTTGTTTCACAGAAAGCCCGCAGCCCATCAGGACCGCGGGCTTTTTTGTATCCACTTATCGAGACTTCGAAAACATTGGCACAGCTCTTGTATCTTCGATGGCGCAACTAGGGAGGGAGAGAACTTCGATGTTCTGTCATAAACCTTGGATAAGTTAGCCGCTCACAAACCAGGAGAGAGCGCTGAGATGAACGCCGAAATGAACGTCGTGAGCGAGCGGGCACTGCATCCCCTGGCAGTTAACAGCGAATCGCTCCAGGTCTTGGCGCAATGGTTGAAGTCCAATGGAACGCGTCAGATCAGGGAAGCTGATCCGCGCCGGATGATGATCGAGCGCTACCCCGCTGGTTTGTTCAGCGAGGCGGAACTGGAAGCACTGTGGGATGTGGTGGAAGGATAAGAAGGAAAACAATGGATTGATAAAAGCGCTGCCGGGAAGGCGGCGCTTTTTTATGGGCGAAGGTTTTATGAATGATCGTTCCCACGCTCTGCGTGGGAATGCCTCACCGGACGCTCCGCGTCCATTGGGGACGCAGAGCGTCCCTGGCTGCGTTCCCACGCAGAGCGTGGGAACGATCAACCCAAACCGTATCAACAGTGATTAAAAGCTGTAAGTACCGGTCACGACCAGGCTCCGTGGTGCGCCCGGTTGAATCTGAGCTGCACTGGTGGCCGACGAGTAATACTCGCGATCGGTGATGTTGTTCAGTGCCGCCCGCAAATCCCAATCCTTGTGTCGGAACCCGGCCAACGCATCCCAACGGCCGTAACCTGGCAGCACGGTAGTGTTGAGGTTGTCGGCGTAACGCTGGCCCACCAAGGTCAAACCGGTTTCGGCGTACCAGCCCATTTCCGGTTTCCAAGTCAGGAACAGACTACCGTTGCGCTTGGCCACGTTGCTGATGCGTTTGCCTTCGAAGCCGTTGTTGTCCTTCTCGACCGTTGCGTCCTGCACGCCCACGCCACCGCGCACGTACCAGTTGCCAGCGATCTTGCCAGTGCCGGTCAGCTCGATCCCGCGGGAGCGTTGCAGGCCGGTGAGCAATGTCACGGTCGGATCGTTCGGGTCGCTGGTGCGACGGTTGGAGAGTTCCAGTTCATAGATCGCCAGCGTAGTGCTCAGGCGATCGTCGAGCCAGTCGCTCTTCACGCCGATTTCCTTCTGCTTGGTCAGCTCGGGGCTCAGGTCGTTGCTGTTGCCGGCCGCGCCTGGGGTGATGCCGATCAAGCCGCCGCCGACCGGGGAAAAGGTCTTGGTCCAGGATGCGTAGAAGGAGTGATTCTGCAGCGGCGTCCAGACCACGCCTACACGCGGGCTGGTGCTGTGGCTGTCACGATCTTCGGAAATGCCCCGCAGCTTGTTGGTCGACTCGATATCAAAGGTGTCGTAACGCAAACCGGCGAGCAGTTGCCATTGATCGTTCAGACGCAGTTGATCTTGCACGTACACCGCACGGCTTTCGACTTCGGTATGGGTGCTGCTCGACACCTGCATGCGCCCGGTGTGGCGCAAGTCGCGATTGGGGTTGTACAAGTCCAGCGCCGGTACTGGGGAACTACCGAGTCCGGAGGTTGCTGCGTTATACAACGTCGGATCGCGACGCTGGCTGCCGATCTCGATACCGGTCAGCAGGCGATGCTCCAGGCCGAATGCGTCGAAGCCGCCTTCCAGCTCGATGTTGTTATAGACGTTGCGGGTGGTCAGGTCCTGCTGCCAGTGCTGGCGCGTGACCTTGTTGGTCGCCGGGGTGTAACCGGTCAGGTAAGTGTTGTCGAAATCGCTGTTGAGCTTGAACACACCCAAGGTATGACGCAGCTGCCAGTTGTCGCTGAGTTCATAGCTGAGTTTCGAGCGCAGGGATTGCGACTTGTCGTCGATGAAATCATGCTCGCTGCCGTAGGTCGTGTCCCGTCCTACGTCCGCCGGGCGCCCGTTGACTCCTGGGATACCGCGATCCGGTGTACGGTTGTAGCGGCTGTATTCGTATTGCACCAACCAGTTCAGGTCGGGCGTCAGTTGCCAGCTCATGGACGGCGCGAACAGTTGGCGATTGCCACTGACGCCATCGCGAAAGCTGTTCTGGTCCATGTTGCCCATGTTCAGGCGCAGGCTGATGTTCTCGCTCGGATCGGTGCTGAGGTCGGCGTAAAGACTACGCAGATCGTCGCTGCCGCCCTGGGCTTCAAGGGTCGAGCGGCGGCCGAACTCCGGCAGCTTGCTGACCCGGTTGACGATCCCGCCTTGGCTGCCACGTCCATACAACACCGCTGCCGGGCCTTTGAGGACTTCGATGCGTTCGATGTTGTGCAAGTCGCGCACGTACTGGCTGTCGTCACGGATGCCATCGAGATAGAAGTCGTTGCTGGCGTCGAAACCACGGATGCGCAGGCTATCGAAGCGGGTATCGGCGCCACTGCTGACATTGGGGATGCCGCTCAGTGCCGTGCCCAGATCGTTAGTGCCGTAATCCACCACGTTCGCGGTTCTCACCGAGTCGATGGCCTGCGGAACGTAACGCACCGGTGTAGCCGTGCGAGTGGCGGTGCTGGTTTCCTTTACGCGTGGATCGTCAGCTTGCGCTTCGGCGCTGATCGAGGTCTCGGGTAAAACAGTTGTGGCGGCGCAGGTAAAACCGGCAGACAGAAAGGCGGAGAGCCCAAGGGTGACGGGCGTAAGGCGGAAGGGGGCAGGCATCTAAAGCGCATCCGGAAGGGGAGAGAATTTCGAGGGCGCGAATGGTAATGCTTGTTATTTACTTTCGTTAATTATTCTTGAAGGGGATCTTCGTTTGATTGTTTCGAGTTGTGTCGTGATTGGTACAAAAGTATTGAGGGCGTATTCGACCGTTCATGAAACAGACTGAAAGCCATTCCAGCGTTTTTCCGAAACTGTCTGGGGATTAATCTGCCGGCATCGAGTTTTCTTACTTTGTTGCCGGAGTTTTCCCCATGATCCTTCACTACATTTACGACCCTTTGTGCGGCTGGTGTTACGGCGCCAAACCATTGGTCCAGGCTGCCCAAGCCGTATTGCCAGTGATCGCCCACGGTGGCGGCATGATGACCGGCGCCAACCGCCAGACCGTTTCGCCACAACTGCGCAATTACGTCATGCCCCATGACCGACGCATCGCCGAGTACACCGGCCAGCCGTTTGGCGAGGCGTATTTTGAGGGTTTGCTGCGCGATGAGACGGCGGTGTTCGATTCCGCGCCGCCGATTGCCGCCGTGCTGGCAGCCGAGCAGATCGCTGGACGCGGTCTAGCGTTGCTGGGGCGTTTGCAGACGGCTCATTATGTGGAGGGTCGACGCATCGCTGACGAAGCTGTTCTGCTGGAACTCGCCATACAGACAGGTCTTGAACTTGAGGCGTTCCAACAGGCATTTAATGAAGCCGACACCGAGCGCCATATCAAGGACAGTCGCGCACTTTTGGCCAAGGTCGGTGGCCAGGGTTTCCCGACTTTTGCGCTGGAACAGGATGGCCAGTTCACCCTGGTCGACATAGGCCCATGGCTTGGCAAGCCACAAGCCTTCGCCCAATGGTTGAGCCAGTCACTTACGGCAAAAGAGCATTCATCCACGCTTCAGATCTGTGGTCTCGACGGCTGTGCCCATTAAATTTAAAAACGCCTGACTGGTTTGGTTTTTTGCCTCATAACCCTGGTAAAGCATCAAAAACGCTGTTTTCGATCATAAAAAATCGAATTAAAGCAACTTCATACCGCATTTCAATCAACGCTTGATATGCCTGAAATTCTTTCTCATGGGCCGCAAAACCCGCACCTACTAGATTAGGCCGCTTAATGGAGCGGAGACTTGGTAATGATCGTGTTGAACAGAGAAGTTGGCGAATCGCTACGGCGCGACAAGTATGTCAACGTCAAGGGAGCCGACTTCAATCTCTTCGGTCATTTTTCCGACTTCGTCAGATTGACCAAAAGTTGGGAAAGCATGGAGCCGGACAGTTATTACGGCCAGGCCGATGCTGGCATGCGTTTTCGTCGTTACAGCGATTTCGAATACAACCCGGTCACCCGTGATTTGAAGCAGCTGGAGCACCGCGCCTACGTGCAATCGAAGGCCAACAACAGCTATGTCGGGGGGCTTGAGCGGCACTTCCAGGATTTCTCTAATGAAGTCATCAATTCGCCGGTGATGCGCAGCCTCATCGATGCGGATTTCGAGGTGTACAAAAACGTATTGCCGCCGGAGTTGCACGACGAAATCTGGCAATGCCAGATTCATCAGATCCGCATCGAGATCAAGCCGGGCAAGCAACTGGAAATCACCCCGGAAGGTATTCACTGCGACGGTTATCCGTTCAGCGGTGTGCATTTCTGGGGCCGCAACAACGTGGATGGGGCGGAGAGCCGTTTGTATTCGGCCCAGGAGGAACAATTGGCGGTGACGACCTATCTGGAAATTCTCGACACCACTTACTTCCTCGATCGCGACATGCGTCACTACGTGACACCGGCACGCAACACCCACGCTCACGAAATGGCCTATCGGCAGATTCTGGCCATTTCCTTCTCGCGGCCCGGGACCGCTTTCGACATTGTTCGCTGAACAGCTAGACCCCATGATGCACATCGCCGAGTGCCCGGCACCGGTGATGCTGCAACGCGCGATGGCGAAGGATGCCCAACGCCTGGAGCACTTCTTTCGGCAATTCGAAGAAGTGTCGTTCTGTGAATGGCAGGACGCCAAATGCCTGCGCGGTGTATTGGTGCAGAAAACCACCACTGCGTTCCTCGCGCTCGATCTCTGTGGCGAAGTGGTCGGCGCGGTATTGGGCGGCATGCTCGGCAGCCGTGGCACCATCAATCACTTGGCGGTGAGCCCGCAGTATCGCGCCCAAGGCGTCGGTCAGCGCCTGGTGGAAGCGGCCTCGGCGGACATGAAACGGGTGGGCGTGCTGCGGATGTTCCTGTTTGTCGACGATGCTAATCTTGCCGGCAAACGTTTCTGGAGTGCCCAGGGCTTTTGCGAGCCACGCGGCGAAACGACTTTTGAGAGGGACCTATGAATGAGACGTCCAACAGCCAGCCGCTAATGGTCGAGTCCCAGCCCTCGCGCACGTTCGCTGAAGCCAGCCCGGTTGTTGCGGGCTACTTCACGGTATCGTTTGTGTTCGGCTTGATGGCGGTCAATGCCGGATTGCCCGTGTGGCTGCCGGTCGCGATGTGCCTGTTCGTCTACGCCGGTGCCTCGCAGTTCGCCGCCCTGGCGCTGATCTCCAGTGGTGCGTCGCTGACCACCATCATCCTCACCACGTTTCTGATCAATGCACGGCACATGCTGATGTCGGTCTACATGGCCAAGGCCTTGCAGGCAATGGGGCTCAGTCGTCTCGAGCGCTGGTGTTATGCAGGCGGGCTGACCGATGAATCGTTCGCCTTCCACAGCGTCAAACTGGACAAGGGCACGCCGGTCAATGTGCGTTACCTGATCGGCTTCAATCTGTACTGCCACACGTCATGGGTGCTGGGTGGTTTGCTGGGCGCAATTTGCGCACAGTACGCGGCGCACCTGATCAAATACCAGCTCGACTATGCGCTGACCGCGATGATGCTCTACGTGCTGGTATCGCTGTGCAACACCCGCAACAAACTGATCGCCGCACTGGCCGCGGTCGCCTGCATGGGTGTCTTGAGCCTGGTCGGCAATTCACCCTTCAACGTATTCATCGCCACATTTGTGGGCTGCGGGGTGGGTGTATGCCTGACCAAACGTTCCTGATCCTGGTCGTCGTGCTGATGATGGCCGTGACGTTCCTGCCACGCGCGTTGCCGCTGCAGGTGAGCACTGACCATTGGCCACCCCTGGTCGCGCGCGCGCTGGAATACCTGCCGGTGGCGATCGTCGCTGCCATCAGCCTTACGCCGCTGTTGATCAAGGATCAACAGGTGCAGCTCGATCGCCCGGAATTCTATGCAGCGATTCCGACGTTGTTATGTGCGTATTTCAGCAAAAACCTCTTTCTCAGCGTAGCGGTGGGAACGGCTGCGTACATCGCGCTCGGATCGTTCATGTAGCGACAGCGCGACCACGTCGTTCAGGGCCTGGCCCGACAAATCGGGATTATTGACTGCCAGCCGCACTTCGAGGGAATCCTCGAAACCCGGGAAAATGGTCAAACCATTACGCAGGGCCGCCTCACGGGAAACCATGCCGAGGCCGTCCATTTGCGTGATCAACGACAGGGTCAGGGTCTCGCTGCAGGAGTAGATCATCCGCTTGCCTGACTCGTAATTGCCAAGACCGGCGTCGAGAAAGCGCAAGAAGCTGTGGGAATACGGACAATCGTCGGCCGGACGAACCTGAACCTTATTGCCGAGCAGCATCAGCGGATCGTTCTCCTGACCGCAATGAGCACCGACCACCTGCACCTGTACATCGGGCAGGGCAATGCTGGGTAAACCCGGTTGCTGCGGGCCAATCAGCACGGCCAGGTCGAAGTCCTCATTCTTCAACTTACTGAGGTTTTCCATCGACTCCGCGTAGCTGAATTCCAGCTGATAATCAGGAAAAACCTCAAAGAGGCGTCCGATCATTCGCCGGTTGAAGTCGGCCGAGAGCGTAGTGTTAAGTGCAACCTTGAGCGTGCGCTGCCCGGGCACCTTGAGCGCGGCGACTTTTTCTTCCAGTTGCCGCGTAGCGACCAACACCTTGTCCATGTAGGGCGTGAGCTCCGTGCCCTGGGTTGTCAGCGTCAGCCCCTTGTTGGAGCGACGAAACAACCGAAAACCGAACTGCTCTTCGACCTTGTTCAACTGCGCGGCCAAGGCCTGCACGGTCAAACAGGAGCGCTCTGCCGCCGCCGACAATGAGCCGGTCTGCACAATGCGCATGAGGTTACGTAAGGTTCTGCTATCCATTTGGGTAATGCCCTCTAAAGTGGGCTGGCTATTGTTGTGTACCTTGCCGCCGGGTAGGCGTCGGTCGCGTGCTGGCTATGATCCTGCACCTGAGCATGCTTGTCCCGAGTTTAGTAGCGAAATGAGTCCGTGCCCGATGGTTGGAGGCTTGCACAGGATCGGGGATTTTGGTTTGGGGGCGAGTAATCGGTTCAGAAAAATGCCTGGATGGGAAAAGTACGTTGATCGACGAAACCTTTTCCAGGGGCAAAAAAAAGCAGCCTGATCAGGCTGCTTTCGTGAAAAGGTGCTTGATATTGTGCTCCCTCAAGCAGGGGAGGAGAGGTTACCCGAGCGCTGATTTTCAGGTCATCAACGGGGTTCCTAGCGTCGACTATCGCCACCTGAAGGCAGTCGGTTTCGCGCTCTCGATTAAATTTTCTGCCCGTGTGAGGCGGGTGTCAACGGGTGTATTTGACCGTGTGTCGGCGTCTGTTTGGGCGGTATTTGAAGTCAGCGTGAGCCGCATGCGGCGTGGGTGTGAATTTTAGGGATTTTTATGGGTGGGCAATAATTATTGGCCAGCCATAATTATTCATAATTTCGACTATCGAATACCAAAGGCTCTAGAGCAGGGCCTATAGCTTGATTCAGTGTTGTTCGAGCGGTGTAAGTGCCCAAGCGTCAGGTTCGATCAGACAAACGTGCGTTGCTGATCTATACGGCAAAGCCGTATAGTTCGGCTCATGTTCACGATTATCGAAACCGAAATTTTCAAGCGCTATGCTGAGTCCATCTGGGACGATGGCGAACGTAATGAATTCATTACCTGGCTGGCGGCTAATCCGTTGGCCGACGATGTGGTTTCTGGTAGCGGAGGCTTGCGCAAGGTTCGTTGGTCCCGTAGCGGAATGGGGGAAACGAGGTGGTACACGTGTCATTTACTACAACACGCTTTCCGAAGGCTCTATCTGGTTGCTGATCGCCTACACCAAGACGAAATTCGACAATTTACCTACAGCCTTCCTCAAGCAACTGAAGGAGGAAATCAGCAATGGTCAATGAACTGGAACAGTTCCAGCAGGACTTGCTGGACTCTGTGCGTCAAATGAAAGCCGGCAAAGCTGCTCGCGTGACAGAGGTGCCGCTGTCAGCGGCTGCCGAAGCGCGAGCCAAAGTGGGCGTTTCTCAGAGCGCGTTCGCCAAGCTGATTGGAGTCAGTTTGCGTACGCTGCAGGACTGGGAGCAAGGGCGGCGGCAACCAACGGGAGCCGCGCAGACGCTACTACGTGTTGCGAGCCAGCATCCTGAGGCATTGCGCGATCTACAGGCGGTTTAGGATCAGACGGGTACCCATTAGCTGGTTTCAAGCCAAGACTAATGGGTGTCCTTTATTTGGATGATTTCTTTCCAGCGCTAACCGGCCAATCAACGCTCGTCAAGTATGACGTCCTACTTTGAACTCATTACACCACGTCACTAATGATGTTCCCCTCCCCACCTTTATCCCCCCAGACCAACCTCATACATTGATCTCCAACGCCTCCCCCATCATTCCGATGAGAAGGTCACTTGGAGATTCATCATGCCTTTCGTCAGCGTACGCATCACCCGCGACGGTGTTACCTCAGAGCAGAAAGCTCAGGTGATCGCCGAAATCACTGAAACCCTGGAACGCGTCCTCAACAAGCGTCCGGACCTGACCCACATCGTGATCGAAGAAGTCGACACCGATAACTGGGGCTATGCCGGCATCACCACCACCCAGTACCGAAAGCAACTGGCTGAGGTGCAGGGGCAATCATGACACCGTCCATCACCATCGATTTTGTCTCCGATGTGGTGTGTCCGTGGTGTGTCTTGGGCGTGACAGCGCTGGAGCAGGCGGATCGAGAACGTAACCGGTTAAGTCTCGGTCGAGCTGACGTACAAGCCCTTCGAGCTGAACCGGTGAGGCCATCGCCTGATTGATCACTCTTCAAAACCATCATTTATTAGTAGAGGTTCATCATGAGCAATTCGAAAAAAGTCATCGTTATTACAGGCGCCTCCCAAGGTCTCGGCGCAGGCATGGTCAAGGCGTTCCGTAATCTCGATTACAAGGTTGTCGCCACTTCGCGTTCGATTCAGCCATCCTCCGACCCAGACATTCTCACCGTGGCCGGCGACATCGGCGACCCGGCGAGTGCCCAGCGAGTCATCCGTGAAGCGATCGAACGTTTTGGCCGTATCGACACCCTGGTCAACAACGCCGGAATCTTCGTCGCCAAGCCGTTCACCGACTACACCCACGAAGATTACGCCGCGGTGCTGTCGGTCAATCTGAATGGTTTCTTCTACATCACCCAACTCGCAGTCACCGAGATGGAAAAACAGGGCAGCGGCCACGTCGTCAATATCACCACCAGCCTGGTGGACCATGCCATCGACGGCGTGCCGTCGGTACTGGCCTCATTGACCAAGGGTGGCTTGAACGCTGCAACCAAGTCCCTGGCCATCGAGTATGCCAAGCGCGGGATTCGGGTGAATGCGGTTTCCCCGGGCATCATCAAAACGCCAATGCATGGTGAGGAAACTCACGAAGCGCTGGGGAATTTGCACCCGGTAGGACACATGGGGGAAATCAGCGATATTGCTCAGGCTGTTGTTTATCTGGACAGTGCCAACTTTGTCACCGGCGAGATCTTGCATGTCGATGGTGGGCAGAGTGCGGGGCACTGAGACCTGATTTTCCAAAGCCCAGAAACAAAGCCCTCGCATTTCTACGAGGGCTTTGTTTTGTATGTGCGGGCACCATCGATGGCTCCCGATAGAATCGGGAACACAACATTCGGGATCAGATAAGCGCTTTGAATGTGGGGTTCATGAAGCAGTTACAATGTATATGAACGCCAAAATCACTACATGGATGTTTATCGATGCTCAAGTTCAATGCTCATCTCGGTTTCCAATTCAATGAATTGCCTTTTCTGCAACGCATCGAAGCCGCCGCCGCAGCCGGTTTTCAGGCGGTGGAGTTCCCGTCGCCCTATGAATTCGACGCAAGTCTCCTGGCCGACCATCTAGCCCAATACAGTTTGCCGTTGATTCAGTTCGCTGCGCCGGCTGGCGTTACCAAAGGCATCGCCGCCTTGCAGGGCAAGGAACAAGAGTTTCGCAACGGGTTGCTCCAGGCCGCCAGCTATGCAAAGGCGCTGGCGTGTCCGAATGTCCACATCATGTCGGGCGTTACGACGCAGGATGATGCCGAGCGTATCTTCGGGGGCAACCTGGAATATGCAGTCAAGTACTTCGAAGACCAGGGTTTGCGGCCGCTTATCGAAGTGATCAGTTCGCAGGCGATGCCGGGCTACTACATGTCTGACTTCAGCAAGGCGCAACAGGTGCTGGAGACCTTCCCGAGTGTTGGGCTGATTCTCGATCTTTACCATGCCCAGCTTCTGGCTGCAGATGCAGCAGATGTTCTGGCTCGGTTTTTTGACAGAACCGTCCATGTGCAAATTGCCGACTGCCCGGGTCGTCACGAACCGGGAACGGGGAGCATCGACTTTGCTGCCTTGTTCGCGACGCTGGAGCAGCGTGGCTACCCAGGATGGATCGGTTGTGAATACCATCCTTCCGGTTCGACCGTTGCGAGCCTTGACTGGATTAAGCAGCTAAGTGCTTAGGGCTTGCGACGCGTGAACGGGACTCGGATTTCACGTATGCCAGAAACAACAAAGCCCTCGTATTTCTACGAGGGCTTTGTTTTGTATGGTGCGGCACCAGGAGTCGAAAATATCCATAACTTTGTGTAAATAAATGACTTCTTATCTAGTTCTTTAGCTTTCTATCCCTAAACCTATCCTTATCGTTAGGCCGCGCCCCTGCGCCCCTGCGTCGATCGTTAGAGAGGGGGGCTCGCTCGGAATGGAGTCGTAGACGTTTTTTGCGGATGGATCTGATTCAGGTGATTCTCCAGGGAAGCAGAACCAATAATTCACAAGCTGCTGGGCTATTGACCTGTTCCAGACTCAAGTGAAGGTAAATTTCGATATTGGGGTGATCCATGCCTCGCATCCGCTTTTTGCGTTCCAAGGTTAGTTAGATGCGTACAAACAGTCGGAGGCACCCATTTTCAAAATCGTATGAGCACGGACCTCTCCGAAGTAGGAGAGCCGCGAAACAGATTGGACGATGGCTCACTCAGTTTGAATTCGACCGAGTAGGTTAATGTGATCTGGCTTAGAGTTGTTCTGATTCTTCGCTGTCGAACATTGAGAGTATTGAAGCCGCCTGTCTGCGATCAATGTTACAGCAGCTCTACGGACTCTTCCTTGGAGAGGTAAGGGGACAGACAACAAATATCCCCTTGCCATCTTAAACTTTATTAGATGGGCCTAACTCCCAGGCTACTCGTTTAGCTCGCGTATCCGAGTAAGTGGATGACATGTAGGCTCATGCCTCAAACCTGTTTTTAGGAATGCAAAACATTTCTTTGGTAACGATTGATATCGGGCAACCAAATTAGTTTTATTTATTTCCTCGTCTATATTTGACTTCGACTTTTTGAAGGTGGGTATCACATCAAGATGGTCGAGAAGATTCTGCATCGACTCTTGGTCCCTGAGGATGGTGCGAATTAAATCCTTATCCTGTTCTCCTATTCGGCTCGTAGTGCCGAAGAGCGCATCCTCACCGATATCTTTTCCACAGATGACATTTACCTTTACGGCCTCATTCATCGCACTTTTTAGAAATACTTCAATGTTTTTAATTGCATTTGTTGTGTATAAAATTGTACAGATATCAATGGATTTTATTTTTTTCAAAGTTGATATCAAGACTTCCCTGTGTTCGACTGGGATTAAGAAGTTATTTGAGTTAGATTTGGTTTCTATGCCCGTCAAATAAAAATTCATTGAGGAAATTATTTGCGATCCTGTGATGATTGTATCGGTTATAATGGTCGCTCTTTCTGAATCAATTCCGATACTTGCCGGAGAGAGACTCTCGATACTCCGGCCAATATCATTGTCCTTAAATAATACTCGGTGCGTGCCATTGTAGTCGCCGATGTGCTTTATAAGAAAAGGGTTGCTACCTTCTTCACTTAGTAAGAATTCGACTTTTTTTGTGAACTTAGAGATGTCCTCTTTATGCATCACGGTGTGAGCAGATATTAATGTTACTAGCGCTTGGTGGAATTTTTTTGGCAGGGAGCTGAGCCACTGTACCAAATTCGAGTGCGCATCGGATTTAGATATATCTCTGTGTGTTGAAACTACATCCACGGCAGAGCTGAAACCATTTAATGACAATATATTCTTCTCGTCAAAAATAGTAGTTGGGTAGCTTTTAAAGTGATTGCCTTTGGATGAGTAAAGATCCAGTCTGCTTGTTATAGATTTATATATCTTGCTTATAAAACTGTGCATGGCTGCAATATAAATTCCGGACGAGTCCTCGTAGAAGTAAACGTGCTCAGACGAACTTATAGCTATGGAGTGTTTCGTCTCAAATTGATGGACTTCATTCGTTGTTATATTTACTAGCTGTATCATATTAAATGGATAATCTTTGCCATCAAAATGTAGTGACTCGTTGATTGGAGATACTATAGGTCTGATGCGCTTGAATTGAACTGTGTCTAAGGTTGATGTTTTGGAGCTGTGCTGCTCTACGAGTTCACAAAAGCTCTTTCTATATTGCTCAATATCGATATGAAGATATAAGGCTAAAGAAGGAGTCACTGTTGTAGGAATTAATTTTAGAGCTGTTTCTATAGTGTTTAATAAATGTATTGGTGTGCTGTCAATGGGGGTCGTACTTTGATCGATGGCGTATATATGGCGATCGCTGTCCTTTTGATTAAAACGATGGTATTGATCAACAAATTTGTCGATTCTTCTTGCCGGCTCAGTTTCGTCGATCGATAGATATAGAGCAGCTGCTGCAGCTAAGTCAAAGTAAAACGGATCTTCAGATCCATTTATTTCCTCAATCTGTAGTAGCAAGTGTTTTATAAATTCGACAGCGTCAATAGCTTCGCCCAAGTTGTCAATATACTTATCCTTAATTATAAGTATGTTGGCGTCGTGGCTTGAAGTAGACCGAAAGTAACCTTTAATAAAGTTTTTCTGGTTATTGACTAGTGTCTCAATATTGCCGTCCCTATCTTCAAGTATTATTGTCCTTGAATTTATAAACTCTTGACTGAAGGGCAATAATGTATTGTCAGTAAGCAGCCGGTCTTTACAGAATATATTTGGATACGACCCAGAACTCTTACACACATTTATTATGTTAAGGAGCTTTTTAAGCTTTTGCCCTGTGGTCTGTTCTGAAATAGTTTCAGTCAGGGTTTTTAGATTTTCCGGTGTATAATCGACAACTATTTCACTATAACCGTTGTGCTCATTTAGAGGACTGCTTGTTGAATGAAAATTGGTAGTTGGCTTCCTAAAAAGAATAGATTTTTCTCTTTTTAATACGATCGAACTATTTTCGATAATGTTTTTCTCAAACCAAGACTTATTCGTTGTCGGAAATATTGACGTCTGGTCTTTGTCTATAAGCCACTTGTAGAAATCGGCTTTATCTTTGAGTTCGTCAAGCGCTCTCTCAATGCTTGCGCTTTTAAGATCGTTGTCTTGGAGCGTTATGTATATTAGTAGGAGGCTATGAAATTTCTCAAAGATTTTTCTTTTGTCAACAAGTCCGCGAAATATATTCCCATCAACAATTGTAGATATTAAAAGTAGTGCGTTATCTTGGCTGTATTCTATGTCGCTTATTTTTTTGAACCAGTCAGGTGCCCGGTGAGCTATTTCTGTTTCATAGGTATTGAATATATGTGCGCAGTATTTCCAGGAACTTCTCAATAGTTCGGTGGACTTGTTTTTGCTGGATATAGAGAACAGACATAACAGATAGTAGTATTTGGACGCCGTTGAAGGAGCACATATCTCTGGGGGGGAATCTATCGATAGCTTTCCATTTCTTTCATCCGTCGAAAGTTTTGCATAGAATGTAGCGGCTAGATCATTGAGATCTTTGCGTTCAGTTCTTGAGCTTGCACAAAGGGGGTACATAGCCTCAATGAATCTTGGCAGTTCTTTTATATCGTTTAGGGCGGTGTTTAGCTGTTCGACTAACCTTGTATTTATCTCTAAGTTTTCATTCTCAGGGAGGCTTATTAAGCAGTTTATTATATGTGGTGAAGGGATTTCCTTTAAGTTGATTTCTACACCAAAAACTAATGCTAGGTAGGTAAGGTTTTCATTCGTTAACTCAGATTTTGATAATTTTTTCTCAAGCCGAGTTATCAGTTTTTTAAGGTCGTCTGAAGCCGACTTGCTAGATTCAAGTGCGGTTATAAGGCTCGCAGTGAATACTTCTGATTGAAGCTCGTCAAGATTATCTACTGACTCAAGCGCGTCCCAGTTTTCAGGTGAATCTAAAACAAAATTAAATAAGTGTTTATATAGGCTTCCTCTCCCGATTCTGGCGTTCAGTGTTGGTTCGACCTTTTCTCTTTTTAATGGGTCGAGAGTTGCTACGCCTGCTAGATGGGAAAATATAAAGGCCAAGTCGTCATTGCAGCTGTCGGACTGAACGAGTTTAATGAACTCATTTATCGCTAGATTTTTTTGTGTAGTCGTCGAGTCGGCAAAGTTTCTTGAGACTCTGTCAACAGCATACTTTGATTGAGAGCGATAAGTGTTAAAGTCCTTCGAGAAATGTCTTATTTTAGTAATGCTGGTTTTTTCATTATTTATATCTAGCCCTAGCAATTCGAGTTCTGCACGAAGCAATGCGAGTGCTGATTTGGCAGAATCTTCGGAGGGGGCAATAATGAAAATGTCATCGACATAACGTTGGTAGAGCTGAATTTCTTCTAGTTGCAATTTTGAGTCGAGTTTTAGATCAAGATTATCAAGGTATAGCTCTGCTAAGTATCTTGCATAAGCTGGGCCTTGAGGCAAGCCAACTTTTGAGTTAACAGCTTTTTCCGTTATTTCAAAGAGTGTGTCAATGTGCGATTGGTATGAGCTTTTTGATTCTGCTGATAACTCAATTAGTTTCGCGTCGATCCTTGGGTTAACTCCTCCTAGTAACATCCTTTTGAGATTGTCATGAGGGATAGTATCGTAGAAACTTTTTATGTCTGTTTTAAGGATGTAATAGTTTTGGTTGTCTGGATCTTCGATTCCGCTGCTTATGTTAGATACGAATTTGATCCATAGATACAACCATGGCTGAAATATGTAGCCGTCACTAAAGCCTTTGTTTGGTTTATATCCATGAGAGTTGCTGCTTGGGGGGATATTTAAAAAATAAATCAGTTGCTTCAATATGCAAGAGGTTGCAAGTCTTTCGGGCGCTTTTAGCGTGATGAGCGTCCGAACTTTATTTTGTTCGTTGCGTAGGTGCTTATAAAATTCTGCTGATTTAGGGTTCTGTATTACTTTATTTACTAAGGTTAGCAATCGGTAGCTATCGGTGGAAGACAGTTCGTTGATTACTACTTTTGACTGAGCTTCGTCGTTTAGAAATAAGTAGTTAAGTTCAGCTGTCTTAGTTATCTCAATGTCGGATTTTGATATCTCAAATGTGGCGTCTGTAAAGTGCGTGTATGTCGGAATACAAGCCTTTATCAGATCTTCGACTGCTAGCGAATTACTAAATTTTACATTCGTAGTGTTTTCTATCTGTTCTTGTGATGGAAAGTTAAATGAAGACAGTTTCTTTATGGATCGAATCGTTATCTCAGGATTGTAGTTTTCGCTCTTGCTAAATATATCTATCAGGATTTTTTGTCCTGCATCTTCTATGTTTTTTGCTTTGATGTTGTAAAGCATGCCAACAAGAAGTTTTCTTTCCTCATGGCTGAGGTTTCCGCCGTCTATTATTTTATTGCCTAGAGTATGGAGTGGCGGGTGATCTTTCCAGTGTGCCTGCAACATATCTAATGTGAAACCGTTGTTCTGTATTCCTATAGATTTTATTCTTGCAGGGCGAAATGTTTCATCGTGAGTGAAGTTGAAGATAACCCCTAAGGCAGTTTCTAATTCAGATTTGCTTGTGCTTTTATGTTGTTTTAGAATGTCAAGGTTGGACTTTATAGTTTCGCTATCAAGTTCGGTGGTTTGTTTGAATGTGCCAAGTTCCGATTGCGCTTTTAATAGCACAGCATAACGCTTTGATTTGGTGTGTTTTGAAAGTGGAACCTTTACACCTAGTCCAGTGCCGTCTGTTGGAGTACCTGAACTCGGAAAAAGATCTACTCCTATCAGGTCTTTATTATAGAAAAGTTGTGTGCTCTCGATTAAAGCCTGTTGGATTTCGTAGCCTGTACGATAGCTGGTCTTCTCCTTGAACGTTATCCAAACGTGAAAGCCTCTGTTTCCAGAGAATTCAAGTAGATAAGGGACATGTAGCTTGCTAAGTGATGTACAGAAGCTATTGACCGCGCGCTCAAGCTCAGCTTGTGCAATCGGCCTTAATTCATTCTCTAAATTTGGTTTTGAAATGTCGAAATCAAAACAGATCCATTTGATTGTTAGGTCGTTATTTTTTTGGTAAATTGCAAGTGATCCGGAAGTCCTTAAAGTCTTCTCCAAAAGCTTTTTCGTAACTGCGCCAGGTTTTCTCCTGTACTTCCCATCCGGCTGATGCTGTGCGTGGGAAGCTTGATCTGTGGCGAAAAAATCATGTAGTAGTGCTGCTAATTCGTTCAACATAGTCGACTCCATAACTAAGTATAAACCGCTATTTGGATATTTATTTTGTCAAGGTTATGCGTGTCGCCTTGACAGAAAATATTGTATTTGTATCGTGCTGTATTGGTGTTTAGTTCTTTTTTAAGTTCATGCAATTTGGCCCCATGAATAAGTATGCTTATCTGGAGTGGGCTATTTGAAAATAATTTTTCAATCAGCCTTTCAGGCGGATTCTGATCAAGATATTGCGCTAGAGCTTCCTTATGAAAACTTCGAGCTTTACTAAGGGAGTCTACGAATGCAAAGGAAGCTAGAGAAGGCCAAGTACTAATTCCGCTGCCATACTTCACCTCGGCAATACTACTGAGTTTCCCCTCGTTTCTGAACAGGAGGACATCATCTACACAGTCGATCCTTGTTTCGGGTGGGGGAGCAATATGCTTGGCTGTATCCACTTTTGCGGAGACCAGTTTGATCATCATACTGCAAAACATTGCGGTCTATTTTGCGAAGTTTGCCATCTTAGGAAGTTAGGCTGAGCGGCAAGCCTATGTATTATTTCTAGTCCATGGGGATGTTTATATGCCCACTTCCCGCATTTATGCGTGCAGAAATCTTCTTTGAACATTTTTCTCTTGTAGGAGGCATCGACGTTTGAGTTGCGGATTGGTCCGATTTGGTTACTCAAGCGCTCTGGCGGGCATTGGTTGCAGGCACTGGTGAAGGCGTGAGAGTTTAAAGCCAGCTCTCGTCGCACATTAAAATACGCCAGGCTTTTGTACAGATGCTTATCGTGGAAAGCGGTCACGACTAAGCACTTAATGCTGGCAGAAACGTGAAATGCCAACCGGTGGCGTGGCATGGTCTGGGCATATGATAGTTCTGAGGCGATGCAGCGCTTCTTTACAAATTCATTCTTATCATACAACTCCAGCTTGCTGAAGAAGTAGCCTTGAGCTTCATTGCCACCGACGTACACGCTCTCATCCATTACGCGCTCTATCATAGTCACCCAGTTTTTTACGTCCGTCTGGGCATTGAATGTGCGGGTTTATTGGGACCACCCGTGACGTCTGATTTGGACGTCTCAATGCCAAGGGCTTTCATCCTGAGCGTCGCCATCTTTAACCCTACGGTGCCACATATGTGGAGGCAATCCTAGCACCGCGTGATATCACAATAGAGGCAATCATTCGGATTTTTCCGAGATCATCGGCGGTCGCTTGAGCCAGTAGGAGACATCGCTTCGCGATGCGTGAGTTGCCCCTGGCTTCCTCGACAACGTGATTGGCCGGTTGGCGTCAGGTAGTGAAGGGGCGAGTAATCTAATGAGCCTGTGTTGGCGTGGACTGTTTTGACGGTCTCACCTGGGGCATTTCCTGACGGTTTCTCTTTGTATGGAATCGTCAACGCGATGTTTACCATTGATGCCGACCTCGCCTCTCGCTGTGAACTGCCAAGGTTTGGCTAGGCGGAGAGTGAGTAAATTCATGGTCAGCAGATAGTAATAGCGCGTTGACTCGGCGTGCTGATTCAGGTGCTGATTTAGAAACCAGTCGAGGTGCTTTCTCTGCCAGTTCCATGGATTATCTCGGTTCCAGCGATCAAAAATCGCCTCTTGAATGGTCTTTGCCTGGCGAAGGTGACGCTTGCGTGTGGTATGCGACCCGCTCAGCATCCCTGCCAGAAAAACCTCCATATCGAATGGCTTGCTCATGCTCGGCCCCCAATGTAAGCAGATACCACGTCGATACGACCGTGCCCAAGCTCATAGCTGATTTGTGCTCTGGCCGCATGATCAAGGTGTCGGTCAAGTTGGTAGCAACGACCATTATTGATGGGCGCTGGATAGTGGGTGATTTGCTCATAGCGTTCGCATGCAAAGGCCGCCCGTAATTCATGGAAGCCTTTGAGGTTGTGCTTATGGAGGAGGTCCCGCGCGGGGCGGACGATTTCCCGTTGGAAATTGAGGTAGCTTTCGTTCGGCGCAAGCAGGTTGCGGCTACCGTCGGGCGAGACCTGTTCGGCAAACCTCAGCGCGTCACGAATATGCTCATCTACCGTAACCCAACGAAGTACCGACGCGCCTGAGCGCCCACCTTTGGTGCCATCTTGGATGTTGATCTTGCCGTATCGTGCAGCCTCACGTTGCAGGCGAGGGAGGTCGGCCAAAATGGCCTCGCGCAAGCGCATGCCAGTGGCTCGTGTTAACTGAACGATGGCCGCGGGGCGCAGCTGCTGGTGTTCGCAAAGCACCTCTACGATCCGTTTCACCTGTTCACGATTCTGGCCTTGCGGTGTCACAGTGCGGACACTGGTGCGCCGCATTCCCAGCGCCTTGCTCGGACTCACGACCTTCACATATTGATCACCGCGAAGCGCGGCCATGGTTCGGTTGACGCTGGACAATCGGTTTTGCGCGGTGGCGGTGCAGATAGCCCCCTGTTCCACTTGCTGACGCAGATGTGCGGCGTAGTCCAGCAAGGTCTGCCGATCAATCTGCCGCGCATCGTTAAACCCCGGCCCATCTTCCGAGTGACACCAGCGTACAAATGCCTGCCAGCGATCACTGTGTGCCTTGACTGTGCCGTAATGCCCTCCGCCAAATAGATCTCGCAATGCCTGCGGCCCGGCATAACTCAGCTGCCGGCCATAGCCAAAATTGCGCCCATCCCGTCTACCTACCAATCCCATGACCAAATTCCTCTCGAAGCCAAATCTTTGAAACTTTTCCCACGTCATCCCGCCAAGAATGTTGAGTGTTATCAGGGATCAAGGCCCCTGCGACCTGTGAGGGTTGTCCACTAACGCGGGACTGGCGGCTCTTTACGACCGGGAGCTTGGGCATCTCATGATCTGACCTCCTGAGCACTTCCGAAGAAGTGGGCGGGTGGAGGCTGCACTGGCTGACGAGACCAGTGCCGCGAGATCCTGAGTCGGGTGAAGGCAGTGATGCGATGACCGGGGCATGCCTGACTGTCAGTCAGGTGCAGTCCATTCCTTGGGCTGCGGCACCATCATCTAATCGCTGTTGCTGGTGACTTCGGTGTTTGTCACGCCGATTGTCACGAGGGGGAATGCCGCAAACCCTTGTACGAGTTGGGCTGCAGCAGCGGTAGGAGCGCCCGTCTCTTTCCGGAAGAAAGAGACGGGCGCAGGTTGGCGCAATGAAATGGCCAAGCGGAGAGGTTGCTGCAGGGCAGCTATAAAAGGGGATGAGTTGCCGCAGTGGGCACTCTGGTAGAAGTAGGCATCCATCACATTGCTGTGAGCGTGCGAGCCGCCGGACGCTAATCGCACTTTGGGTGAACCACCACCGTGTGGCGTAGCCTTAAAGGTTCTGGCTACCTGGGTTGCTGTCGACGACAGCGCTTTGCCCGATCTTTTCTACGCCTGTGGATAATTCGGGTCAAGACTCCAATTTTCGGGAGTTCTGCACCTGTGGATGAAATTATCCACCGGTGGAAATCAGTGGTTTTCCACAGACAGTTGCGCGGGCTTTAGATTTTTTAAGTGAGGTCCATCCAAGCAGGGCGGCTTTGCAGCCCTGTTTGGATGGACCCGCGTGGACAAGCGGATCACTGAGATATGAAGACCGAGCGCTTACTCGGTTGCGCCACGTTTTGCTTTTAAGCGGGTGACGTTCGGTCCAGTCTGGTTCGCGAATTCGTGGGGGGTGACATGCTCCTGTCGATTCGTCTCAAGGTACCGGCTCCACCAGTTCATGATCAATCTGCGCTCTTCAATGAATTCGGCCTTGTGGATGTAAGCGGCGCGGACGTTGTTGCGTTCTTTGTGGCTCATCTGCCTTTCAATGGCGGTCTCGGACCACAGTCCTGACTCAATCAGTGCGCTGCAGGCCATCGAGCGGAAGCCATGGCCACAGATTTCGGTTTTGGTGTCGTAACCCATATTCCGAAGCGCGCTGTTCACCGTGTTTTCAGACATCGGTTTCGACGGGTTGGCATCGCCTGCAAATACCAGGTCGAATTCGCTGGTGAGGGTGCGGATCTGTTCAAGAAGGGTCACGGCTTGCGGCGATAAGGGTACAAGGTGGATGTCCCCGGCCATCTTCGTACCTCTTGTTGAAAAGGGTACTCCATCCAGCGCGGGTCGAGTGTCCGGTATCTCCCAGGTGCCGCGCTTGAGGTCGAACTCGCTCCAGCGGGCGAAGCGCAGTTCGCTGGAGCGGACAAACACATGTAACGAGAGCATGACTGTCAGCCGAGTCAGCGTTCGTCCTTTGTAGGTGTCGATGCGCTCCTGCAATTCAGGCAGACGCGATAAGGGTAAAGCTGGGCGGTGAACTACCCTCGGGGCTTTGATCAAACCTTCAAGGTCGGAGGCAGGGTTTGCCGCGATCTGTCGAGCACGTTTCGCCTCGCGCATGATGCTTTGCAGGTAGTTTTGTACCCTTAACGCGACGTCAATCGTGCCACGCTTCTGGATTGCTTCCAGAGGTTGCATCAAGTCGTGGGTGTCTAGGTCGACAATAGCGCGATCACCGATTAGTGGAAAAACATGGGTTTTGAGACGGCTCAGGACCGTCTTGGCATGGCCCGGAGCCCATTTGGCAGACATCGCTTTGTGCCAGTCCAAGGCTGCGCTCTCAAAGGTTCGGCCTCGGATTGTGGCTTGCGTCTTGGCTTGGTGTTTGTTCTCTATGGGGTCGATGCCTTCCGCCAGCATCCGCTTGACCTCCACGCGCTTCTTGCGCGCATCGGCGAGGCCGACCACGGGGTAGTTGCCGAACGAGGTCAGTCCTTCACGGCCATCAGGTTTTACATACCTGAAACGCCAGCCTTTACGGCCATTGGGTTGGACTAGAAGGTAGAGGCCGTCGCCGTCGAAAAGCTTGTAGGCGCGGTCGGTGGGCTTGGCTGAGCGGCAAGCCGAATCGGAGAGTGGAGCAGTGGTGCGCGACATAAGGGTACTCCTCCCTTTATCGAATGACCTTACCCCTATCTTTATCCTTAAAACGGCTGGTATCCATAAGATTTTGGCGGAATCCGACGGAACGCCAAAACGAAAAAACCCGCCATAAGGCGGGTTTTTCGGGGGTTCCAGAGATTTTGAAAGCCTTCTCTGGAACCTTGTATGGTGCCGGCACCAGGAGTCGAACCCGGGACCTACTGATTACAAGTCAGTTGCTCTACCAACTGAGCTATACCGGCGTGTTGGGCGACGATTATAGCGATTGGGCTGGTTCTGTAAACCCCTGAATTCAGACTATTTTTACATAGGCTTTCGGTCAGGCACGAACCAGCACTTTCTTGAGTTTCTGAATGGCTTTCCAGGTTCGGCTGTTTTGCATGGCTCGCAGTTGCGCTTCGGCGTGTTCGGCGCGTTGCAGGGCGGCGGCGAGGTGGTTTTCGGTGGGGTGGCTGAAGTTGTGGCCTTTGCAGAACTGGAAGTCGTCCAGGTTGCACGGCGGGATGTCGAAGGCGGGTTTGAGGGCCAGGTGTTCTTCGGCGAGGTAGTAGGTGTTGATGCCGTCGAACAGGATGGACTGGTAGCCAGCGCCGGTGACGAGGGTTTCCCAGGTCTGGTCGCGTTCCCATGGGGTTTCGATGAGGATGATCCACGGTCGCCATTGGGTGAAGTCCATACCGCGCAGGACGGTTTCTTCGTGGCCTTCGACGTCTATTTTCAGGAAGTGGATGGGGCGATTCCGTGCGTGTTGTTCGCAGATGGAGGCCAGGGTGCGGGATTTGACGGTTTGGCTGCGCACATCCATGCCGGCATCTTTGTGTTGCTGGGCCAGAGCCGGATCAAGGGTCGACAGGCCGGTGCCGGCGATGCCGTAGAAGGTCAGGTCGTCGGCGCTTTCGCCGGCCACGCACTGCAGATTGATGTCGTTAGGGCGTTGCTCGCACAGGGCAGCGTAGTAATTCGGCATGGGTTCGACATTGATGCCGGTCCAGCAACGGTCATAGAAGGCCTTGGTAACGGAGTCCTGGGTGGGGTCGTTAGCCCCGATATCGATGTAAAAGCCGTTTTCAACGTTTTTGAGGGCACGCCACAGGCGGATGTCTTCGAAATTCTGTGCGTAAGAAATGAACGTCACGGTCGCATCCTGTCGGTCAGATTCTTTCTCGTTCATGGCCTCACTGTCGGCCCCCTGCATGCTGGTATAGCAAGGGGCGTTACCGGGCGCAATTTTCCGCGATGGTTGTCCGGTATTCGGCGTTTATGTCGTTGTGATGAAATGCTTATGCACAATGTGGCAGAGACGACTATCTGCTCATGACGATTTTGTGGACGGGTTCTCATTTGTCCGCAAATGTCTGTTTTACAGGTTTTTTATTGGGTTGACTAAAAAATGATCAGTCATCTTCCGGACGTAAAACAGCTTGTGTATTGGATCCATGATAATTCCATCAACAGAGTTATCCACAGGCGAAGACTGTTTAAGGGCGTTCCGCCATGAGCAGGAAATTACGCGGCGTCAGTAAGGTTTCACAGAAAGTGCCGAGGCGAACGGTGTAACCCTGCTGAATGAGGAAAAGTACCCGATCAAGTACCAGCCACAGCTCCAGAGGCCGTCGGAAAAGGCCTCGCAGCAGCTCCAGGTTGCGCACTTCGGCCAATCGCTGCCAACCGGCGTCTTCCAGCGCGGCCCAATCTGGCGTGCCGACTGTGGATAAGTCTTTGAGCGCGGCCAGATCGCGGCAGTAATCGGCGAAAGGTTTGTCCAGCCAGGCGCTGGGCAGAGAAGGGGTTGGCAGGTATTCGTCGACGCCGCGCAGTTGCCGTTGCAGCAGGTCGAACGCCAGGCGCCGGGCCATGGAGGTGTCGCGCTGACGTCGGACGCGAGCACCGGCGGTGACGGTTTCGCTCATCGGCAGCGCAAGATCATCGAGGGAAAGGTGTAGGACGGAGCGCTCAGCCGCACAGGAAAGCGGCTGATAGCTGTTCAGATTGATCCGGTTGTAGCAGCACGGTGCAATGGCCAGTTGTTTGCAACCGGCGGCGCTGGCGAGCTGGATCAGCCGTACATGCAGATCACCGCAGGCGTGCAGCGCGACAGGCGTGTGATCGGCATTCAACAAAGACGCTGCGCCAGGCGCGAGTACATCCTGCTCGACATGCAGCGCCTGTAACTGATGACGCTGGCTGAGTGCCTGGCCGCTGGCGACCAGTGCCGGGTCGTATTCCAGACAAGTCAGTCGTTGACCGGTTTGCAGCAGACGTCGCCCCAAATGGCCCTTGCCCGAGCACCAATCCAGCCAATGCGTCGGTGCTTGAGTAAACTGCAAACAACTGGTGAACGCTTCAATCTGCTGCCATTTGCGACCCGGCACATCGACATTCAACCGATGGCCCGCCGTTTCAAGCGCATGAGGCGGCAATTCACCCACCGTGCTCAGTTCAGCAGACATCGCCGCCAATGAAGCAAACGGCTCCGGCGCATCAAGCAAACAAGGTTGGTTATGACTCTTTTCCGCATCCTCCAGCGACCGCCCGCGTAGCCAAAAAGCCAACTCCGGGTAGGACGCTTCCCAAGGCAATTGCAGGTGGGTAAACGGCCGAGGCTTCCACAGCGCCTGATGCTCGATCAGAAAAGCATCCAGCGCGGTGAAACGGGCGAGCAGGGCCTCGCCCGTCAGCACGCAGGGATCAACGCCCTTGGCAGGCATCGACGCGCAACCAGCGCTCCAGCAGCTTGAAGCCGCGCACCAGCACGTAAGCCATCAGCAGGTAGAACATGCCTGCGGCGAAGAAGATCTCCACTGGCAGGTAGGTGCGAGCAATGATGGTGCGGGCCATGCCGGTCAATTCCAGCAAGGTCACAGTGCTGGCCAGGGCGCTAGCCTTGAGCATCAGGATCACTTCGTTGCTGTAGGCCGGCAGGCCGATGCGCGCAGCACGCGGCAGCATGATGTAGAACAGCGCTTTGGTCCGGGACATACCCAGCGCCCGTGCCGCTTCAATCTCGCCCGGTGGAATCGCCTGGATCGCACCGCGCAGGATCTCGGCGATGTAGGCTGCGGTGTGCAGGGTCATGGTCACGGTGGCGCACCAGAACGGACTGCGCAGGTACGGCCACATCGAGCTGTTACGCACCGCGTCGAACTGTGCCAGGCCGTAATAGACCAGGAACAGCTGAACCAGCAACGGCGTACCACGGAAAAAGAAGATGTAGCCGTAGGGGAATGCCCGCACGTACCAGAGTCGTGACGAACGAGCGATGCCCAGCGGAATCGCCAGCAGCAACCCGGCGATCACGGCGATGGCCACCAATTCCAGGGTCAACGTTGCGCCCTGAGCCAGTTTTGGCAGCCACTTGATGATGACTTCCCAGTTCATTGGGTGCTCCTCGCGAAGCCGCGAGCGGCGCGTCGTTCCATAAAATGCATGCCGGTCATGGCCAGAATGGTCAGGCCCAGGTACATGAAGGCGGCCACCATATAGAAGGTGAACGGTTGCTTGGACACGGTCACGCCGATTTGTGCATGACGCATGATTTCTTCCAGGCCGATGACGGACACCAATGCGGTGTCTTTCATCAGGATCATGAACAGATTGCCCAGGCCCGGCAGGGCGATGCGCCACATCTGCGGCATGATCAGCCGGGTGAAGATGCGGAACTTCGACAGACCCAAGGCCACGCCGGCTTCACGGTGACCTTTGGGGATCGCCAGAATCGCACCGCGAAACACTTCCGTCGCGTAGGCGCCGAAGCATAGCCCCAGCGCAATCACGCCGGCGGCGAAGGCATTGAGTTCGAGGTCGGGGTTACCGAAGAACTCGCCCAGGGCGCGCATCAGGTTGACCGTGCCAAAGTAGATCAGCAGCACCCAGAGCAATTCCGGGATGCCGCGAACCAGCGTCGAATAAGTACCGCCAAGCCATTGCAGCGGCTTGTACGGGGAAGTCTTGGCCAAGGCGCCGAGCAGACCGAGCACCAGCCCCAGGCACAAGGCCGAGAGTGCCAGTTTCACAGTCATCAGCGCACCGGCGGCGAGCGCCGGGCCGAATCCGTAGAGGTCGATAATCATGGATATCTTTTCAAATCGCGGCAGGCAATGCCAAGGACTGGCGCCGTCAGCGAACGGCGCCGGTCGGGCAGGTCAGAATCAATAGATGCTGAACGGGAAGTACTTGTCGTTGATCTTCTTGTAGGTGCCGTCAGCGACGATTTCTTTCAGCGCGATGTTCAGTTTTTCGCGGATCGGGTCGTTCTTGCGAACAGCGATGCCGATCTTGTCGCTTTCTTCCACCGGATCGCCCTTGAATTCGTAAGCACGGCCGGCGTCGCTTTTCAGCCACTCGTAGTTGACGTATTTGTCGGCGAGGATGGCGTCCAGACGACCCGACGTCAGATCCAGGTAAGCGTTTTCCTGGGTGTCGTAGAGTTTGACTTCAACGCCCTCCATGTTGTCTTCCAGCCAGGTGCCGGCCAGCGTCGCGCGTTGGGCGCCGATCACCTTGCCCTGCAAGGATTCCTTATCGGTTTTGAAATCGACGTTTTTTGCTGCGATGAACTGCAGCTTGTTGGAATAGTACGGTTCGGTGAAGTCAACCGCTTGCTTGCGCTCATCAGTGATCGACATCGAGGAGATCAGGAAGTCGAACTTCTTGGCATTCAGGGCCGGGATGATGCCGTCCCAGTCGGAGGTAACCACGGTGCACTCGACTTTCATCTTGGCGCACAGGGCGTCGCCGATTTCTTTGTCGAAGCCGACGACATTGCCACTGGCATCTTTGTTGTTGAACGGCGGGTAGGCCGCCTCGATGCCCATCTTCAAGGTCTCGGCGGCGGCACCGGCGCTGAAGGCCAGGGTGACAGCAGCGGCCAGGAAGATTTTTTTGTAGTTCTGCATGCGGGTAGCTCCGTTAGCGGTTGCTGGACATGAATTGTTTGCAGCGCGCCGAAAGCGGGTTTTCGAACACCTGCTGCGGCGATCCTTGTTCTTCTACCAGACCCTGGTGGAGGAACACCACTTCGCTGGAAACCTGACGGGCGAAGCCCATTTCATGGGTCACCAGCAGCATGGTGCGGCCTTCTTCGGCCAATGCGCGGATGACATTAAGTACTTCCTGGACCATTTCCGGGTCAAGGGCGGAGGTGGGCTCGTCGAACAGAATCACCTTGGGCTGCATTGCCAGGGTACGTGCGATGGCTGCGCGTTGTTGCTGTCCGCCAGAGAGTTGCGCCGGGTAGGCGTGACGCTTGTCAGCGATGCCGACCTTGGCCAGCAAGGCTTCGGCGACTTCGATGGCCTCGGCTTTGCTTTGGCCGAGCACGCGGCGCGGGGCTTCGATGATGTTGTCGAGCACGCTCATGTGCGGCCAGAGATTAAAGTTTTGAAATACAAAACCGATCTCGCTGCGCAAGCGATTGATCTGCTTGCCATCGGCAGCAACCAGTTCGCCGTTCTTGGCGGCTTTGAGCTTGAGTTCTTCGCCGGCTACCAGGATTTGGCCCTGGTGCGGGTTTTCCAGCAGGTTGATGCAACGCAGGAACGTGGACTTGCCGGAACCGGAGGAACCCAGGATCGAGATCACGTCGCCGTCGCGGGCGGTCAGCGAGATGCCTTTGAGCACCTCAAGCTGTCCGTAGCGTTTATGCAAGTTGCGGATTTCAAGCGCGGGCGTGGCCTCAGCCATGTGCGTTCCTCATAGTGTTTTGTGCTCCTGCTATTGGCGGCCTTCCTGGCGAGGCGGCCAAGCTAGCATAGCGTTCGAATGGCAGCCAACAGCGCTACGGACAGTAAACGGGTGGCATGTGGCAGGTTGTCGCATCGGCACAGCAGACTGTCGCCCCATCAACAACCGAACAGCCGTTTGAACCAGTTTCGGCATGGCTTCGGCATGGCTGCCGCGTAAAAAAAGGCGCGATGTTGCCAGCTTTGGTGAGGTGTTGGAAGCGCTAACCGGACAAACGTTCCTGATCTGCACTTTTATAGTTATGGAGCGGTAGGGCCGTTTTTTTGTCCGTTGTGCTCGATTCAATCGGGGTGAACCCAATCTTCAACCCGTAAACCGGATACACGTTCAAATTCCCGAAGGTTATTCGTCACGATGGTGAATCCTCGAGAGCGTGCGTGGCCGGCAATCATGTGGTCATAAGGGCCTATTGGTGTTCCTGCTTTAGCCAGTTCCGAGCGAATCATTCCGGTGTGTGCTGCTGCTTCATAGTCAAAAGGCAATATCTCAAGACGGGCAACAAAGCTTTCAATGACAGCGAGGTTTTTTTCCGGTGCGGCAGATTTCTCGGCACCGTATATCAACTCCATCAAGGTGACGGCGCTGATGCACAACTGACCGTGATGACGATTGAAGGCTTCGCGCACAACCTGTGGCTTGTTCTTGATGGTGAAGATGCAGATGTTGGTATCGAGCATGAATTTGATCATTAGAACGACTCACGCTCCTGATCGGTTGGCTGCTCACGGTCGGCCATAAAATCTGCGCTCACGCCTTCACCGTCGAACCAGCTATCCCAGGCTTCTCCTGCCGGGGTGATGAGGCGCGCCCTGCCGATAGCGATAACATCGACTCGCTTCACATCACTAGGCATTGCGACGGCTTTGGGCAGGCGGACGGCCTGGCTTCGATTACTCATAAAAAGGGTGGTTTGTTCCATGGTGGCCTCCTGTGCTTTTGCTGACGCTTGAAGTCAGGAGGATAGAACTCAGGCGGGATATGTCAATGGGATATACGTGGCGACTGACGAAGGGTTGTGATAGTCGCGATAGTTTCATTGTTACAAAAAACGGCCGCGGTCAGAGATGACAAGCGGCCGTTTTTACTTCCCGGGATGACCTTACTCAGCCTTTTCCACCGGCAAGTCCAGCGACTGACGATAATTGTCCAGCGCATCGCCAAAGTCGCTGATGAATTGCGGATCGGTTAGCCAGGCCTGGGCGGCATCGCGGTCCATGCCGTCGGCCCACATGCGGTAATCGATCAGCATGTCGGCGGCCAGATGTGTGGCGGCCATGGCTTCGTTGTCGGCGTTTTCCATGTCCAGCAGTTCTGGATGGTCGCTGATGATCCCGGCGAGGTTCGACAGCAGGGTCTGCAGCATGTCGTTGCGGCTGGTGGCTTCGGCGTCGCGCATTTTGCTGAACATCGCCAGGGTGTATTCCGGGATCGGCTCGCCGGGTTCGCCCAGGTCATCGTCCAGCGCGGCGGGTTTTCTGCCATGGATATTGATTTGTTTGGCTTTGATCTTGGCGCGTTTGGCGCGTTTCTGTTGCTTGTTCAGGGAGGCCATGGGAACTCAGTTCGGTTTCTGTTGGTTTTGGGCTGCGATGACTTCGGACGCTGCCACGTAGTCAGCCTGGAAGGCCGGGGATTCGATCCACGCCAAGGCGCTGGCTTCGTCGGCTTCGGTGGACCATTGGCGATATTCGATCAGTGCAGCAATGATGAAGTCTGTCGCGGTTTCTTCGCCTTCCTGTTCCAGCACCAGCGCGAGCAGTGGGTGTTCAAGAAAGGCCACGCACATCGCCTGTTGACTGATCTTTGCCGCATCGATCATCTCTTTGAACAGTTCGGTCAGGTCCACCGATTCGAAGTCGATGCGATCGTCGTTCGGGTCCAGCTCGACTGGCGCGGCGGCCCGCTGGGTGCGGTTCTGCTTGGCCTTGGCCTTGGCGCGGGAGGCGCGTTTGTTCTGCTTGTTGGCGGAGGCCATAGTGTCGTTCCGTAATTCATTGAGGGAGCGCATTAATCAACTGCATGGCACTCGCCACCCGGGTGTATCGGGGGCCAGCTCGCCGGTCTGCAGCCAGGACAATGCAATGGGCCATAGTGTGGCTTGGTATGCGCTGCGAAAAAAGGCGAAATGTCCGACTTCTTCTTCGTTGATGTCTTTTGCGGCTAACCAGCCATCCTGGTCACGCCGTTCATGAACAGTCCTTCCCTGTTTATCAGGACCGCTGCCTGAGTAACCGCTCCTCAAGCACCGCCCATTCCCGATCCAGTTCTGTGCGAAGTTCCTCCTCGCTCGGCAGCACCAGTCTGTAGGTACTGGCGAACAATTGCTCATTGCCTTGCAGCACTGAATAGCGCACCACCGATTCATCTTTTTGCGCGCAGAGAATGAGGCCGACGGTAGGGCCATCCTCCGGTCCGCGCTTGAGGTCGTCGTACATGCGCACGTACATGTCCATCTGGCCGACATCCTGATGGGTCAGTACGCCGCGCTTGAGGTCGAAGATGACGAAGCATTTGAGCAGGTAGTTGTAGAACACCAGATCGATGTAGAAGTCTTTGCTCTCGGTACTGATGCGTTGCTGGCGAGCGATGAAGGCGAAGCCTTTGCCCAATTCGAGCAGGAAGCCCTGGAGTTGATTGATCAATGCTTGTTCAAGTTCGCTTTCCTGGATCAAGCCCGCATTGGGCAGGCCGAGAAACTCCAGTAGCACCGGGTCCCGGATGAAATCCCGGGGCTTGGCGTTCATTTGCTGGATATTGGTAGCGGCTTCCTGTTTGACGGCAGTCCGGTCGCGGCTTGCCAGCAAGCGCTCGTAGTAGAGGGTGTTGATCTGACGCTCGAGGGCGCGACTTGACCAATTCTGCAGAGCAGATTCGTTCATGTACCACTGGCGAGCGTGGTCATTGTCGACTCGTAACAGTCTGCGGTAATGGGTCCAGCTCAATTCGTGACGCAGTGCGTCACGAATTGGGAATGCTTGATAGAACAGGCGCATATAGCGAAGGTTGGAAACGTCGAAGCCTTTCCCAAACTCCGACGTCAGCACTTTCGCCAGCGTCGATAGCAGCTGCTTGCCATACACCGCCCGCCGAGCGCCTTCCTGCTCGAACTCCACAATATGCCGGCCAATCTGCCAACAGGTTTGCACCTGAACGGTATCAACCGCTCGCAACACCTTCTGACGCGCTTCGCGGATCAGTTCGCCAAGATTGCCGAGCAGTGAAGTGATCTGTGGATCTTGAGTGTTACCGGGTTTGAGGGAGGTCATGACATTTTCCGCGGCTGAAGGAAACAGACGCAAGAGGATGGCAAGAGAGTGATAGTCCGCGATGCCGGGCGTTGCTGGTAAGTCGGAAGGAAAGGCGGATTTGTTTTGCAGGACCGGGCCGACTGCGGTCCGTATTTGAGGAGTACACCGTGTAGTCCGATTCGCAGTGAGCCCAAGTGCTAATCGATCTAAAACTTGAACATTCGGTAACAAATCTAAAAAGAGTAACGATTGGGTTCTGCGCAACCCGGGAGTCGCCATCATGAAGAACGTCCATTCATTCATGCTGCCCATCGCCGCTGTCGGCGTACTGATGTTTCCAGTCGTACTGAGCGCCGCCAGTCTTGAACCGATCGACAGCACAGGCGTGCAAGTCCAGCAGCAACAGCAAAACGGGATTACGTACCTGTCCGGGGGGATCGGAGAGGATGAGGCTCGAGCCATTCAACAAACCCAGGGCTACAACCTGCACATGACCTTCTCCATCGGGGCGGAGGGCAAATATGTTCCGGATGTAAATCTGGTCATTCAGAAAGACCCGGGGCAACCCGTGCTGACGCTGAGTGAGGCTGGCCCGCTGGTTTACGTACAGCTGCCACCTGGCAAGTACACCGTCGTCGCGACGCGCAATGGTGAGGAACGGCGTGATACGGCGGATGTAGGAAGTGGTGCCGCTCGCAATCTTGTCTTCCACTGGAATACTGAAAACTAGCCCAAGAGAAACGCTTGCACGATGCCTGATCAAATCGCGGGCATAAAAAAACCCTGAATCTTGCGATTCAGGGTTTTCGGTATTTGGTGCCCAGAGACGGAATCGAACCGCCGACACGGGGATTTTCAATCCCCTGCTCTACCGACTGAGCTATCTGGGCAACGGGGCGCATTAAACTGGTTTTTCAGGGGGTCGTCAAGAAAGTTTTCAAAAAAATTTTAATTTATTCCGTCGCTTACGATCCGGACCCCGATTTTGCAGGGTTACTCCGATGGCGGAACGTAGCCTTCGGCCTTGGCGTATTCCTCGCCGGAAAAGAACTTGTCCATTTCGCCCTGAAGGTATTTGCGGTCTTCGGCGTTCATCATGTTCAGGCGTTTTTCGTTGATCAGCAGGGTCTGGTGTTTCTGCCAGTCCGCCCAGGCCTTGGCCGAGACGTGGTCAAAAATGTCCTGACCTTTTGCACCCGGAAATGGCGCGCGCTCCAGGGCGGGTAATTCTTCTTTGTACTTGCGGCACATGATGGTACGGGTCATGACGACTCTCCTGCGTTCAATACGGCGGCCGCGCGTTCGAGCAAGGTTTTGACCGGGGCGGCAAGGCCCAGGCGCGGCGGGGTGGCGAGGTTATACCAGAGCCAGTCGGCCTCGGCCACGTGATGGCCGGCTTCCTGGACCTGAACCAGCCAGGGTTCAATGGATAACTGAAAGTGGCTGAAGGTGTGCACCAGGCTCGGCAGTGCCTGTTGGCTGCGCAGTTCCAGCGAATGCTGCGAAGCCAGATGTTGCAGGTCGTCGAGGTCATCGAGTTCCGGCAGGCTCCAGAGACCGCCCCACAGGCCCGTGGAAGGGCGACGGTAAAGCAGAATCGCACCTTCGCCATTGGCGAGCATTGGCATCAATGTGCGCTTCTGTGGCACGGCTTTGCGCGGCTTGGGGATCGGGTAGCGGGTTTCCAGGCCAAGCAGGTGCGCCTCGCAGCCCTTTTCCAGCGGACACAGCAGGCAGCTCGGTTTGCTGCGGGTGCAGAGCGTGGCGCCCAGGTCCATCATCGCCTGGGTGTAGGCATTGACACGGGTCTGCGGCGTAAAGCGCTCAGCGTTGGCCCACAGCTGTTTGGCAACTTTGGGCTCGCCCGGATAACCCTCTTGCGCGGTAAAGCGCGCCAGCACCCGTTTGACGTTGCCGTCGAGGATCGGCGCCCGCAGGCCCATGCTGATGCTGGCAATTGCGCCAGCAGTGGAAAGTCCAATACCCGGAAGGTCGATGAGTTTTTCCACATCACGGGGAAACTCGCCGCCATATTCGGCGACGACAATCTTCGCGGTCTTTTGCAGATTGCGCGCGCGGGTGTAGTAACCGAGGCCGGTCCACAGGTGCAGCACTTCGTCTTCCGGCGCGGCGGCCAGAGCTTCAACTGTCGGCAGCGAGGCCATGAAACGGTCGAAGTAATTCAGTACGGTGCTGACCTGGGTCTGCTGCAACATGATTTCCGAGACCCACACCCGGTATGGGGTGATGCCCTGTTGCCAAGGCAAATCGTGCCGGCCATGTCGGTCGTACCAGTCCAGCACTGCTGTTGAAAACTGCTCGGCTCTCATCGCTTGAACAGCCCCTTGAGCGCGTTTTTCAGTTCCGGGCTGACTTTATCGCCAAGCTTCTCGTCGATTTTTTCGCTGATCCGTTCGCCGGCCAGTTTGCTGGCGACTTGTCCCATGCGTTCGTTGTCGATGCGGCAAGCCTTGGCGCCCAGTTCCAGCGGGCCGCGGCAGCGCAGTGGCCACTCGATGCCGACGAAGCGCTCGCTGACCTGGCAGGCCGGGTCCGGCATGTCGCTCTTGTCGCCTTCGACGATCACGCCGACGCGGTAATCCATGCCCAGCACCCGCAGGTCGATGTCGCCGTTACCGTTAACGGTCATGCCCGGGATACGCACTTTCAGGTCGGGGTTACTGGCCACGCCGTTGCGCAAGGTCAGGTTGCCCTTGAGCTCTTCGAACGGTGTGTCCTTGCCCCGTGGCTCGCCGGTGAGGGTTTTGCGGTTCAGGGTGGCGATGCCTTTGCACAGTTGCTGCTCCAGGTTGGCATTGAGCAGCACGCCGTTATTGATGACGAAACTGGCGTTGCCGTTGAGGTTATCGATCAGCACGTTCTGGCTATTGCCGCTGCTGGTCAGCGCGCTGGTGAGCGTAACCAGGCCTTGGACGGGTGGGGTTTTCCCCTGGCTTTCGAGGATTTTTTCCACGGGCACTTTGCTGATGCGCGTCTGCATGTTCAGCGCCGGTACTTGCTGGCGCGCGTCCAGGGTACCTTTGGCTTCGAAGTTGCCGTCGTACAGGTCGCCGCGCAGGTTTTCCAGCGTCAGCAGGCCGCCTTGGCCAGAGGCCTTGAGTGCAGCATTCTGAATCGGCAGTTTGTCGAGGGTCAGTTGGCCAAAGGTCAGGTCGGCATCCACGTCGAGTTTGTTCAGGCGCTCCACCGGGAAAAGACGGTCGGTACTCCATGGCCCTTTGGTCGGTGATGGCGGCAGCGGTGAACCACCTGCACCCGCCATGGCCTCGCTCTCGGTGTTGGCCACTTCGGCCTGACGCACTTGCTTCGCACTATTGGCTTCGGCGGATTTTGGTGGCAGGTAACGATCGACGTTGAAGGTGTCAGCCTTGAGGTTCAGTCGCAGCGATTGCTTGGCGAAGTCCTCGACAGCGATGCGGCCGCTGAAAGTGCTGTCGTCGAGTTTCAGGTTGAGGCCGTCGAGGGACAAACTGGTTGGCGTGGCGGCAACCTGGCTCACCAGTTCGACTTTGCTCAAACTGCCTTCGGCCATTGCAGGGAATTTCTGGCCGATGCTGTCGACGAATTTCACCAGATCGAATTGGGCAATCGACAGGCCGCCGCTAATTTGCGGGGTCTTGTCGAGGTCGTTGGCCTTCAATTCACCCAAGGCGCGCAGTTGGTTGGCGGAGATTTTGATGCCGGTCCATTCGGCGACGTTGGCAGCCCTGTCCAGCAGCAATTGGCCTTGAGCGGCGAAGGTCATGGTCTTGCCTTGCAGCGGATCGCCGGCGACTTCACCGGAGAGTTTCATGTCTTCGAATTTGTAACGCTGCAGCGCGCGCTCGAAACGCAACTCGCCGGCCAGCTCGGTCCGCACCCGCAGAACAGGTTGGTTGGTACCGAGGAACGCGGTGAGTTTGACCGGGATATTGGTCGAATCATGCACCGGGCCAGTGCTCAGCTGGATGCTTTCGGCGCTGAACTGCCTGCCGGTTCTCTCGTCGCTGTATTCAACGCGGGCGTTGTTGACGGTCAGGCTGTCGATGTCCAGGCGGATCGGCTGGGCCGGTTTTTCTGCCTGGGTGGTGGTCGTTGGTGCCGGTTCGCCAGCGGTGGCGGGCGGCGTGGTCGTGCCGCTCGGGGTGGCAGGTGCCGGGGCCTTGCCGATGTCTTCCCAATTGCCGTGGCCGTTCTTGTCGCGATTCAGGCGCAGGTTCAGGCCTTCGACGCGCACATCGCTCATCTGCACTTCGCGGCGCAGCAGCGGAATCACGCGGACCGACAGGCCGAGCATCTGCAAGTCTGCGAACGGTTCGGCAGGCTTGGCCAGGGTCGCCACACTGGCTTCATGCAACTCCAGGCCTAGCCAGGGAAACAGGCTCCAGCCGATATCGCCATTGAGCGTCAGCTCGATGTGGGCCTTGTCGCGGGCAATCTGGCGAATCTCGTCTTTATAGTCGTTGGGATCGAAGAGGTGCGTCAGGGCAAAGCCCAGCGCCACAATGATCAGCAACAGCCCGAGAAGTACCAGACCCAGGATTTTGCCGAACGCTTTCATGGGCGAGTCCTTGTATTAGTCGAATTCAAATTTAGCCGGGGAGTATAGCGCTCCGAAGTGGCCGGCCGGTCAGTGATCACGTCGGGAGTACATCCAGCGGCACCTTCAGCTTAGCCGCTAGCGCTTGAGCTTCGAGGTGCCCGGCAGGCGCCAGCAGACGCAATGTCGCGCCCGATTGCGACGCCATTTTTTGCGCTTCGTTCACTAGACGCTCAGCAACGCCACGACGACGAGTGATTTTTCGTACGCATAAATGGGACAAGTGCCAGACATCGGGGTGCCGTTGCAAACGTGCCGCCCCCAATAGCCGATCGTTGAAGCGTCCGGCGATCAGCGAACCGTTCTGCAGGCAGTCTTCAATCAGCTGCAGGTCACTTGTAAATGGCGCAAACAGCCAGTCCGGGGCGTCGCGATAGATTTTTTGAAGATCTTGCTGGTCCTGATAAGTGGTGTGGTTCAGCAGCTCGACAATGATCGGCATGGTGTCTCCCTTGAAAGCTGATCCGGTCCCGTAGATACCGTCTTGACGTGTTCCCGGTTGTAGGTGCTGGCTTGCCAGCGAAGGCGGCCTCACAGCATGCAGCGCTCTTGAAAACGCCTTCGCCGGCAAGCCGGCTCCTACGGATTCGGTGTTGTTCACAGCGTAGGAGCTGGCTTGCCAGCGAAGGCGGCCTCACAGCATGCAGCGTTCTTGAAAACGCCTTCGCCGGCAAGCCGGCTCCTACGAATTCGGTGTTGTTCACAGCGTGAATGAGATCAGATGACATGCAATGCGTGATGTCACTTTGGTTTTTCTGTCACGTGCAAATGGTAACCTCTGCCCGTTCGTCCGTCCCTTCTGCGACCTGATGTCGTACCAAAATGGAGTTTCATCTAAAAAACAGTCATGCCCTGCGTGCATTAAGGCTGGGGGTGAAGTACGGCTGGCGAACAATACTAATAATTGGGGGAAACACCATGACTACGAGCATCACGGCGGACGGCTTTGCCGATCAGCCCGCGTTCCTGTCCAAGGAACGTATCATCGCCAAGCCCGGTTTCAACCGTTGGCTGGTACCACCGGCCGCTCTGGCCATCCACTTGTGCATCGGCATGGCCTACGGTTTTTCGGTGTTCTGGTTGCCGTTGTCCAAAGCCCTGGGCGTCACCAAGGCCGTGACTTGCGCGCCGGACATGAGCTTCATCGCTCAGGTCTTTTCGTCTCAATGCGACTGGCCGATCTCGATGCTCGGTTGGATCTACACCCTGTTCTTCATCTTCCTTGGCTGCTCGGCAGCCATCTGGGGCGGCTGGCTGGAACACGCAGGTCCGCGCAAGGCGGGTGTGGTGTCGGCGCTGTGCTGGTGTGGCGGTCTGCTGATTTCGGCGCTGGGGGTCTATACCCACCAGATCTGGCTGATGTGGATCGGCTCCGGGGTCATCGGCGGTATCGGCCTGGGGCTGGGTTACATCTCGCCGGTCTCGACCCTGATCAAGTGGTTCCCGGACAAACGCGGCATGGCTACCGGCATGGCGATCATGGGCTTCGGCGGTGGTGCGATGGTCGGTGCTCCACTGGCTGCAGCGTTGATGGGCCATTTCGCTTCGCCAACAAGCGTGGGCGTATGGCAGAGCTTCCTGGTGATGGCCGCGATCTACTTCGTGTTCATGATCGGTGGCGCGCTGTCCTACCGCGTTCCGCCAACCGGCTGGAAGCCTGAAGGCTGGACTGCTCCGGCGAAAAAAGCGTCGAACTCGATGATCACTCACCGTCACGTCCATGTGAATGTGGCGTGGAAAACTCCGCAATTCCGTCTGGTGTGGCTGGTGCTGTGCCTGAACGTTTCGGCGGGTATCGGCATCCTCGGCATGGCTTCGCCACTGTTGCAGGAAGTCTTTGCCGGTAAATTGCTGGGCACCGACCAGACATTTGGTCAGCTGGATGCCGGGCAACTGGCCTCGATCGCAGCGATTGCTGCCGGCTTCACCGGGTTGTTGAGCCTGTTCAACATTGGTGGCCGGTTTTTCTGGGCTTCGTTCTCGGATTATCTGGGTCGCAAAAACACTTATTTCGTATTCTTCGCCCTCGGTTTCGCGCTGTACGCGCTGATCCCGAACCTCGGTCACTTGGGCAATGTTGCGCTGTTCGTGGCGGCGTTCTGCATCATTCTGTCGATGTACGGCGGCGGTTTTGCGACTGTTCCGGCTTACCTGGCGGACCTGTTCGGTACGCAAATGGTCGGCGCGATCCATGGTCGTCTGCTAACGGCGTGGGCGGCGGCGGGTGTGTTGGGGCCGGTATTGGTGAACTACCTGCGTGAATATCAGCTGAGCATTGGCGTTGAACGTGCTGCGGCTTACGACATCACCCTGTACATCCTTGCGGGCCTGTTGGTGTTGGGTTTCTTGTGCAACCTGATGGTTCGCCCGGTGGCCGAGAAGTACTTCATGACCGACGCCGAACTGGCCGCCGAACAGGCGCTGGGCCACGACAAGGGTGCTGACGCCAGCACCGTACTGCAATGGAAAGCGGATGCGGGCACCAAGCCGTTGGCGGTAGCTGCGTGGCTGGTGGTGGGGATTCCATTGGCGTGGGGTGTTTGGGTGACGATGCAGAAGACTGCGGTTCTCTTCCACTAACGCAAAACCCCTGTGGGAGCGGGCTTGCTCGCGAAGAGGGAGTGTCAGTCGACATCGATGTTGCCTGGCACACCGCTTTCGCGAGCAAGCCCGCTCCCACATTTGCTCTCCGTGGGCACAGGTTTTGTGTTTGCCGGCTTGTACTGACATGTCTATCCCCGACAGCAGGGGATTCACTCCGTCAGTGATATCACCTCTCGTGTTTCTGTTTAGCGCCCGCGACCCTATAATGGCTGCCTTTTTCGCCCCAATGATTTTTGCGGAGCTGGTGATGGCCGAACGTATGGCGTCTGTCGAGCGCGACACTCTGGAAACCCAGATCAAAGCCTCGATCAACCTGGATGGCACCGGAAAGGCCCGATTTGATATCGGTGTACCTTTTCTTGAGCACATGCTGGACCAGATCGCCCGTCACGGGCTGATCGACCTGGATATTGTCAGCAAGGGCGACCTGCATATCGACGACCACCACACGGTGGAAGACGTCGGTATCACGTTGGGTCAGGCGTTCACCAAAGCCATCGGCGACAAGAAAGGCATCCGTCGCTACGGCCACGCCTACGTGCCGCTCGATGAAGCGCTGTCGCGTGTGGTGATCGACTTCTCCGGCCGTCCTGGCCTGCAGATGCATGTTCCTTATACCCGCGCGACCGTCGGCGGTTTCGACGTTGACCTGTTCCAGGAATTTTTCCAGGGCTTCGTCAACCACGCCAACGTCACCCTGCACATCGACAATCTGCGTGGGCACAACACCCACCACCAGATCGAAACCGTGTTCAAGGCTTTCGGCCGCGCCCTGCGTATGGCCGTAGAGCTGGATGACCGCATGGCCGGTCAGATGCCATCGACCAAAGGCGTTCTGTAATGCAGACGGTCGCGGTTATCGATTACGGCATGGGCAACCTGCACTCGGTGGCCAAGGCCCTCGAGCACGTCGGTGCCGGCAAGGTCTTGATCACCAGCGATGCCGATGTGATTCGCGAAGCCGACCGGGTGGTTTTCCCCGGCGTCGGCGCGATTCGCGATTGCATGGCGGAGATCCGTCGCCTGGGCTTCGATTCGCTGGTGCGTGAAGTCAGTCAGGACCGTCCGTTCCTCGGCATTTGCGTGGGCATGCAAGCCTTGCTCGACCGTAGCGAAGAGAACGACGGCGTGGACTGCATCGGTCTGTTCCCAGGCCAGGTGAAATTCTTCGGCAAGGATTTGCACGAAGACGGCGAACACCTGAAAGTCCCGCACATGGGTTGGAACGAAGTGAAGCAGACGGTGAGTCACCCGCTGTGGCACGACATTCCGGACCTGGCGCGTTTCTACTTCGTGCACAGCTACTACATCGCTGCCGGCAATGCGCGGCAGGTGGTGGGTAGCGGTCACTACGGTGTCGATTTCGCCGCTGCGCTGGCCGACGGCTCGCGTTTCGCCGTGCAATTCCACCCGGAGAAGAGCCATACCCATGGCCTGCAATTGCTGCAGAACTTCGCTGCGTGGGATGGTCGCTGGTAAATGGCTGCCAAAAAGAAGCCGCCGATCCTGACCCTCACTCCCGAACAGGAGAGCGAGGCCAATCACAAGATCAAACGCTTCATGGAGGATCGCTTCGAGCTGGACCTGGGTTCGTTCGAAGCGGCTGAAATCCTTGAGCTGTTTACCCGTGAAATTGCTCCGCACTATTACAACAGGGCGATTTTCGATGTGCAGACGCACCTCAAAGAGAGGTTCGAAAGCATTGAAAGCGACCTGTGGGCGCTCGAGAAAAACTGATTTCCGAGCGAAGCTGAATACTCGAATTTGAAGGTTTGCCAGATGCTGATTATTCCCGCTATCGATCTCAAAGACGGTGCCTGTGTTCGTCTGCGCCAGGGCCGCATGGAAGATTCCACGGTGTTCTCCGATGACCCGGTGAGCATGGCTGCCAAGTGGGTGGAAGGCGGTTGCCGTCGTCTGCATCTGGTCGACCTGAACGGTGCCTTCGAAGGCCAGCCAGTCAACGGCGAAGTGGTCACTGCCATCGCCAAGCGCTACCCGAACCTGCCGATTCAGATCGGCGGCGGTATCCGCTCGCTGGAAACCATTGAACACTACGTCAAAGCAGGCGTGAGCTACGTGATCATCGGCACCAAAGCCGTGAAAGATCCGGCTTTCGTGGCTGAAGCCTGCCGCGCGTTCCCGGGCAAAGTGATCGTCGGTCTGGATGCCAAAGACGGTTTTGTCGCCACCGACGGCTGGGCTGAAATCAGCACCGTTCAGGTGATTGACCTGGCCAGGCAATTCGAAGCCGACGGCGTGTCCGCGATCGTTTATACCGACATCGCCAAAGACGGCATGATGCAGGGCTGCAACGTTTCGTACACCGCCGCTTTGGCCGCGGCGACGAAGATTCCGGTGATCGCTTCCGGCGGTATCCACAATCTGGGTGACATCAAGTCGCTGCTCGACGCCAAGGCGCCAGGCATCATCGGCGCCATCACCGGCCGGGCGATTTACGAAGGCACCCTCGATGTCGCTGAAGCGCAAGCTTTCTGCGATTCGTACAAAGGCTGAGGACTCACCATGGCGCTGGCCAAACGCATCATCCCTTGCCTGGACGTGGATAACGGCCGGGTGGTCAAGGGCGTCAAGTTCGAGAACATTCGCGATGCCGGCGACCCGGTGGAAATCGCCCGTCGTTATGACGAGCAAGGTGCCGACGAGATTACCTTTCTCGACATCACCGCCAGCGTCGACGGTCGCGACACCACGCTGCATACCGTCGAACGCATGGCCAGCCAGGTGTTCATCCCGCTGACCGTGGGCGGTGGCGTGCGTACCGTGCAGGACATTCGCAACTTGCTCAATGCCGGTGCGGACAAGGTCTCGATCAACACCGCTGCGGTGTTCAACCCGGAATTCGTCGGCGAAGCGGCTCAGCATTTCGGCTCGCAATGCATTGTCGTCGCCATCGATGCGAAGAAAGTTTCCGGTCCGGGCGAAACCCCGCGCTGGGAAATCTTCACCCATGGTGGTCGCAAGCCAACCGGCCTCGACGCCGTTGAGTGGGCGAAGAAGATGGAAGGCCTCGGCGCCGGTGAAATCCTGCTGACCAGCATGGACCAGGACGGCATGAAAAACGGCTTCGACCTGGGCGTTACCCGTGCCATCAGTGATGCGCTGGGGATTCCGGTGATCGCGTCCGGCGGTGTCGGCAACTTGCAGCACTTGGCCGATGGCATTCTCGAAGGCCACGCCAGCGCAGTGCTGGCGGCGAGTATTTTCCACTTTGGCGAATACACCGTGCAGGAAGCCAAGGCTTACATGGCTCATCGCGGCATAGTGATGCGTTAAACAGTCAGGCCAGTGGACAGTGTGGCGAGCTCAAGGCACTCTTGGGCACGCCATGGATTCCGGTAGCCCGACATGCTTAAACGTCTTCTTCTTGTCCTCGCCAGCGCTTCTCTGTTGTTCATCAACGGAGCTCACGCCGAAGAAAATCCCGGCACCGGTCTGGTGTTGCTGACGGAAAACTTCCCGCCGTACAACATGGCGAAGAATGGCAAAAATTTCGCTCAGGACGAGAACATCAACGGCATTGCCGTGGACATCGTCCGCGAGATGTTCAAACGCGCCGACATCACTTACAGCCTGACGCTGCGTTTCCCTTGGGAGCGAATCTATAAACTCGCCCTGGAAAAACCTGGTTATGGCGTGTTCGTGATGGCGCGCTTGCCGGATCGCGAGAAACTCTTCAAGTGGGTCGGCCCTATCGGCCCGGATGACTGGATCATGCTGGCCAAGGCCGATAGCAAGATCACCCTCGAGTCGCTGGAGCAGGCGCGCAAATACAAGATTGGCGCCTACAAGGGCGATGCGATTGCCGAGACGCTGGCCAAGCAAGGATTGAAACCGATCGTTGTGCTGCGCGATCAGGACAATGCCAAAAAACTGGTCAACGGCCAGATCGACCTGTGGGCCACCGGTGACCCGGCAGGCCGCTATCTGGCGCGCCAGGAAGGTGTGAACGGGCTCAAGACCGTGCTGCGTTTCAACAGCGCCGAGTTGTACCTGGCGCTGAATAAAGACGTGCCGGACGAAACCGTCGCCAAGCTGCAAGCCGCGCTGGATCAGCTGCGCAAGGAAGGCGTCGTTGACGACATCATGGGGCGCTATCTGTAGCAATTATCTCGATGTGGTCTGAAGCGCAACGTCCGGCATCGCGCTCAGGTACACGGCACTTGTAAACACGTTATTCAACATTGCCCTTGTAAGCTGCTGTTCTCCTGAGGCAACACCGATAATGCACAGTGCATGTGCGCCGCTTTGTGGCCCGATTTCAGAATCGATGTAAGCATCTTCAGCGCCGATGGCGGCGCTGTAATTGTCGGGAGCCTTGCAGTCCCTGGCGTTACTGACGGTTTTGTAACGATACCAGGGCGTCTCGAGGGAAAACCTGAAGTCCCACGTAGGCAATACGATCTGCCCTTTCGCGTTTTGTGTTTTATGAACGTATGACCTGAGCTTCCAAGGCTCCGAGACAGTCAGTTCGACCGGTTCCAGGGAACAGTCCCGCCCATTACGGGTAAAGATGCCGTCGATAAAGCAGTAGTACAGGAAGTTGGCGGAATAGCTGTAGTTGAAACGCGTTGCCTGGCAGGACGAGGAATGTTCGCAGCCGGGGGGAGCTGACATGCTGCGATAGGCGCCGATCTTACTGACGATGCCGGTGATTTCATTGGTGCGGCGGTTCAGCATCGGGCTACCGGAGCTGCCAGCGTAAAGGTCGCAACTGTTTTTCATGGCCAAAGGGAACACCCCGGGGTGATCGATGAACGTTCCGGCGGTTTGTTCAGCACAGGCGCTCAATCGAAGCCCCTGTTCGGTAAAGCCGCCCGGCGCGCCAATGTTAAGCGCATCCTGACTCTCATAGGTTTGATGGGACGCCAGCTTGAGCGGGTTGACCCCGGCCTGTATCAGCGCCGCCAATGTCGCATCGACCTCGAGTACTGCAAGATCGGTCCCGACCAGACTGCTCCATCGGGCAGTCCGGATGGCGTATTGGCGCTTACGTTGTGGCACGTCATGAAAGTAGTGGAAGGTGACGCTGGCTTGCAAAAGCAGATTGGTCCTTGCCGAACCGTACTCAAAGAACACGCAATGACCGCTGGTGAGCAGGTAAGCAGGGCCGGTGGCTTGGCCGTGTCTGTTTCGCGTATCCAGTAGAACGGCGCTACAGGTCTCGCCCGATTGGAGGCTGAGCCGTCCCACGCCGCTCCAGATTTCATAAAGATGCTCACTGTTTTGCAGGGTTCTTGAAGGGGAATCGTTGATGGCGCCTTCGCCCAGATCGCGAGCCTGCACTGCGGAAATAGCCAGCAGGCCAATCAGGCCTGAGAAGCAAAAGAAGCTGAGATATTTCATGTCCATTCCTTGGTGATGAAATTCAGGGTGAGCGCTATCGTGGCACGGCTCTGTGGACCGACAGGTATAAATAGTTATCGCGTTAATGGAGTGGGGCTGCGAGTACTTACCGGGCGGTCGGGAGGCGGTACTGGCCATCCTTGCCGTGCGCTGCCGTTGCACGATTGCCGCGCACGCTGATCATCTGTTTGATATCGATCCAGTCAATACCCTGAGCCTTGAGCTTGGGCAATTCGCGTTCAAGCACCGCTAATGTCTGCGGATACGGATGCCCGATCATCACCGCAGAACCCTGTTTGCGCGCCAGGCTGATAGCCGTCTGTAGCTGAGTGAAGATCGCGGCTTCAGTGGGCTCGTCATCGAGGAAAACATCCCGCGACACGCTCGCCAAACCAATCTTCTGCGCCTCGGCGGCTGCCACGGTTTGTGCACTGGTGCGGCTATCGACGAAGAACTTGTGCCGACGCTGCAAGTCCGCCATCAGCCAGGCCATGGCCGGTTGCTGCGCGGTCATGCGGCTGCCCATGTGGTTGTTGATGCCAGCGGTATACGGCACCGCCTTGAACGCCGCGCTCAAGCGCTTCTCGAGTTCTTCGATGGGCTGCTCGGGATGCCAGGCAAACGGCCCGGTGGCCGGGGCCATGGGCATGTGCAGGATGACGATTTTGCCGGCGCGATGGGCTTCGCGGGCGAACTCGGTGGCGTGGGGTGTGTCGGGCATGATGGCCGTGGTGACCGGGCCGGGCAGCGCCAGTACGCGGCGATCCTGGGGCTGATTCTGTCCCAGGTCATCGATGATCAGGCTCAGATAAGCCTTCGGGGGTGTGGCCGCTGTTATGGTAGGCGCCGCGTGAGCGACACCCGCCAGACAGCACAGCAGGCCGAGGAGCAACCGCACGCGCATCTCAGTGGCCGCGGGTGATGCTCAGCCCTTTGAGCAGGCTCAGGGCCTGGGCCAACTGGTAATCGTCATCTTGTGGCATGGCCTTGGCTTTGCCAGCGGAACCGGTCGGTTTGTCGGCGCCGCCGTTGCCATTGCCCAAGTGGCCTTGCAGATCGGCTTCCTTGAAGTATTCGCCGTCCTGCTCGTTGGTGATCTTGGCCCTGCGCACTTCAATGTCCGGGACGATGCCCTGGGCCTGAATCGAGCGGCCGTTCGGCGTGTAGTACAGCGCCGTGGTGATTTTCAGTGCACGTTCGTTGTTCAGCGGCAACACGGTCTGGACCGAGCCTTTGCCAAAACTGTTGGTGCCCATGACCACCGCGCGTTTCTGATCCTGCAGGGCGCCGGCGACAATTTCCGAGGCCGAGGCGCTGCCACCGTTGATCAGCACGACCATTGGCACGGCTTCGCTTTCATCCTTGCCGGTAGCGGAGAAGCGCAGTTCGGAGTTGGCGATGCGGCCCTTGGTGTAGACGATCAGGCCCTTGGTGATGAAGTGGTCGACCACTTCCACCGCCGATTGCAGCACGCCACCCGGGTTGTTGCGCAGGTCGAGGACGATGCCGCTGAGCTTCTTGCCGTTGTCCTTGCGCAGCTTGGCCAGGGCCTTGGAGACCTCTTCGCCGGTCTTGACCTGGAACTGGGTGATGCGGATGTAGCCGTAGCCGGACTCCAGCAACTGGCTCTTCACGCTCTTCACTTGAATGATGGCGCGGACCAGGGTTACGTCGAACGGCGCACCGCCGTCGCGTACCAGGGTCAGGGTGATCTTCTGGCCGATCTTGCCGCGCATCTTGTCGATGGCTTCGGTCATGCTCTGGCCGCGAGTCGGCTGGCCGTTGATCTTGACGATGAAGTCGCCAGCCTGAATGCCAGCCTTGGAGGCCGGGGTGTCATCGATGGGTGAAACCACTTTGATGAAACCGTCTTCGGCGCCGACTTCGATGCCCAGGCCGCCGAATTCGCCGCTGGTGCTTTCCTGCAATTCAGCGAAGTCTTCCGGGCCAAGGTACGCGGAGTGCGGGTCGAGGTTGCTGAGCATGCCTTTGATGGCGTTTTCCAGCAGGGTCTTATCGTCCACCGGTTCGACATAGGCTGCCTTGATCCGGTCCATGACTTCGGCAAAGGTGCGCAACTCGTCCAGCGGCAATGGCGCCTTGGTGGTCGCGGCAGTGCCTGCAGGTGCGACCGCCGGGGCAGGCTCAGCGGCGAATGCCAATGGTGCGCCGATCACCAGGGCAATCGTCAGGGCCAGCGAGGTAAGGCGGGACAAATACAGCATGTCGAACGAACTCCTGAATTAGGTAACGTGCTTATCCTTGCGCACGACACCATTGCGCCGGATCACTCGGGTGACCCTGCTGACGAATAGCGAAATACAGTGCTGGTGTGTCCTGTCCGCCACTGTTACCGACAGTGGAGATGGACTCACCGGCTTTTACCACGTCACCCGCAGACTTGAGCAGCGTCTGGTTGTGACCGTAAAGACTCAAAAAACCGTTGCCGTGGTCGAGGATCACCAGCAACCCGGCGCCTCGCAACCAATCGGCAAACACCACGCGGCCACCGTGTACGGCATGCACCTGGCTGCCGGCGGAGGCGCTGATCATTACGCCGTCCCATTTGGTGCGGACATCGTCACCACGGCTTTCACCGAAGCGCGCCAGCAATCGACCATCAACCGGCCATGGAAGTTTGCCGCGGGTGGAAGCAAAGGCGCCGCCAAAGGTTTCGCCTGAACTTGAAACCAGTACGCCGGGTGTCGATTTAACGGTTTTGCGTGGGGCATCGGTGGCATCTGCTTCAGCCTGGGCCTCACGTAAACGCTTTTTTTCGGCTTCCTGCTGGGCGATCAGCGCTTTTTGCCGCGCTTCTTCTGCCTCTCGGGCCTGACGGGCCAAGGTTTCTTCAATGGTTTTAAGGACTTTAGACAGGTCCGCCTGATCCTGCTCGCGCGCCGCCAGTTTCTGATCGCGAGCCTTCACGTCATCGTTAAGCTTGGCCAGGGCTTGCTGGCGCTCCTTGCGGACCTTGTCGAGTTCGTCGCGCTGACTGTCGAGGCTGCTTTTTTGCACCAGCAATTGCGCCTGCTGCATGGCGATGTCTTTTTCGACATTGGCCAGTTGGCGCAGGGTTTCATTGAAATTCTTCAGCTGCTCCAGGCGGGCCTGGCTCAGGTAGTCGTAATAGGTGAGGGTGCGGGCGAATTTTTCCGGGTTCTGCTGGTTGAGCAGCAGCTTCAGGTACTCCTGACGGCCATTCTGATAGGCCGCGCGGGCCTGGATGGCGATCAGTCGTTGCTGTTCAATGCGCGCGCTCTGGAGTTTTTTTTTCTCGGCATCGAGTCGCTGTAGCTCGGATTCGCTTTTCTTCAGCTCTTTTTGCAGGGCTTCGACCTGCTTCTCGAGCTTGCCCATCTCGGTTTCGGTGCCCTTGAGGTCTTTCTGCACCCCGGACTTTTCTTCCTGGAGTTTACCCAGCAATTTTTTCAGCTCGGCAATGTCCTGACGCGTGGCGTCCAACTGTTGTTGGGTTTGCGTGCGCTCGTCGGCAAAGGCCGGTTGGAGCAGGCAAGTCAGGGCAAGGGCTATCAGGACGCGAAGCATAGAGGCGGGTGACACCAGGGAAAGGGACGGCCTAGTATGCCCGCCATGCGCAGCAAAAAAAATGCCCAATTGGGGTTGTGTGATAACTGGAGCTGAATCGGTATTGAAATCACCGGGAAACCAATGTGGGAGCGGGCTTGCTCGCGAAAGCGGAGTGTCAGGCAACTTTGATGTCGACTGACACTCCGCTTTCGCGAGCAAGCCCGCTCCCACAGGGTTTTACGGAGTTTGAGCGACCGGATTACACCAGAATCGAAGTCCCGGTCATTTCCACAGGTTTCTCAAGCCCCAGCAACATCAGCATGGTCGGCGCCACATCCGCCAGCACGCCGCCGTCGCGAACCTTGAAGTCGCGCTTGCCGACATAGATGAACGGCACCGGCTCAGTGGTGTGGGCAGTATGTGCCTGACCGGTGGTTTCGTCGGACATTTGCTCGACATTGCCGTGGTCGGCGGTAATCAGGGCTTCGCCGCCGACTTTTTCCAGGGCATCGACGATACGGCCGACGCACAGGTCCAGGCACTCGACCGCTTTGACTGCCGCCTCGAATACACCGCTGTGACCGACCATGTCGCCGTTGGCGTAGTTGACCACGATCACGTCGTAGCGCTGGTTTTCAATGGCATCGACGATGCGGTCGGTGACTTCCGGGGCGCTCATCTCGGGCTGCAAGTCATAGGTGGCGACTTTCGGCGACGGGATCAGGATGCGTTCTTCGCCCGGGAACGGTTCTTCGCGACCGCCAGAGAAGAAGAAGGTCACGTGGGCGTACTTCTCGGTTTCGGCGATGCGCAACTGCGTCTTGCCATTTTTCGCCAGATAATCGCCCAGCACATTTTCCAGGCTGCCCGCCGCGAAGGCCGACGGCGCGGGGATGCTGGCGGCGTATTGGGTCAGCATGACGAAACCGGCCAGTTTTGGCTGGCGAGCGCGTTCGAACTCCTTGAAATCGTCTTCGACGAACACGCGGGTCAGTTCCCGGGCACGGTCGGCGCGGAAGTTCATGAAGATCACGGCGTCGCCGTCTTCGACTTTCACGGGTTCGCCGATGGACGTGGCTTTGACAAATTCATCGCTCTCGCCACGCTCGTAAGCGGCTTGCAGACCTTCCTGCGCGGTGGCGGCGTTGAACTCGCTGGCGCCATCGACAATCAGGTTGTACGCCTGGGATACACGATCCCAACGGTTGTCGCGGTCCATGGCGTAGTAACGGCCAATGATGCTGGCGATCCGGCCTTTGCCGAGGGCCTGGAAGGTTGTGTCCAGCAGTTCGATCGACGACTGGGCACTTTTCGGCGGCGTGTCGCGGCCGTCGAGGAAGGCGTGCAGATAGATTTTTTCGGCGCCGCGCTTGTAGGCCAGTTCAGCCATGGCGATCAGATGATCCTGATGGCTGTGAACACCGCCATCGGACAGCAGGCCCATGAAATGCACGGCTTTGCCGGCAGCAACGGCTTTATCCACCGCAGCGCATATGGTCGGGTTTTCGAAGAACCCACCGTCGCGGATCGCTTTGGTCACGCGGGTGAAATCCTGATACACCACGCGACCGGCGCCGAGGTTCATGTGGCCGACTTCGGAGTTGCCCATCTGGCCGTCCGGCAAGCCGACGTCCATGCCGCTGCCCGAGATCAGGCCGTTCGGCACGGTGGCCCACAAACGGTCCAAGACAGGCTTTTTGGCCGCAAAGATGGCGTTGGATTCAGGGCTCTCACTGTGACCGAAGCCGTCGAGAATGATCAGGACCAAAGGTTTAGGCGTGGTAGTCATGGATTCCGCTCGTGGCTGAGTTAAAGAAGGCGATGGAAAAGGGAGTGGCAGTTTAAAGCGAAGTTCCAGCCGCGTCACCGCCGGACGGGGTTTGGCCCACCATAGTGGCTGTGTATACTGGCCGACATTTTAACGCCCTGGAACCTCCTTCGATGGTTGCTCACCTGATTGAATTTGCCACTAACCACTATCTGCTCGTCGGTATCTTCGTCGTACTGCTGGCGTTGCTGATCGCTTATCAGATGCAAGGCGGCGGCCGCAGCCTGAGCACCGGTGAACTGACCGGGCTGGTCAACAAGGACGCAGGCGTGATAATCGACATTCGTTCGACCAAGGATTTCACCGCTGGTCACATTGTTGGTGCGTTGAATATTCCTCACGACAAACTGACTGCTCGCGTCGGCGAACTGGAAAAGCACAAGGCCAAGACCATTATCCTGGTCGACGCCATGGGCCAGACGGCTGGCACCCACGCCCGCGAACTGATGAAGTCCGGCTTCACCGCCGCCAAGCTGTCCGGCGGTATTTCCAGCTGGAAAGCCGACAATCTGCCGTTGGTGAAGTGATATGAGCAACGTCGTCGTCTATTCCAGCGATTACTGCGGTTATTGCTCGCGAGCCAAGTACCTGCTCGAGAACAAAGGCGTAGCCTTCGAAGAGATCAAGGTCGATGGCAAGCCGCAGGTGCGTGCCGCGATGGCTCAGAAGGCCGGGCGTACGTCCGTGCCGCAGATCTGGATCGGTGAGCGCCACATTGGCGGCTGTGATGATTTGTTTGCCCTTGAGCGCGCCGGTAAGCTCGACGAACTGCTCAAGGCCTGACTGCCTTACTTGAAATAGCCAACCCTACAAGACCCGAGATCAGAAAGGATCTGAGATGACTGACCAACAGAACACTGCAGCTAGCGAAGAAGAAACCGCACCGCAATTCTCCTTGCAGCGCATCTACGTACGCGATTTGTCCTTCGAAGCCCCGAAAAGCCCGGCGATCTTTCGCCAGCAGTGGGAGCCGAGCGTCGGTCTGGATCTGAACACCCGTCAGAAGGCTCTGGAAGGCGACTTCCACGAAGTCGTGCTGACCCTGTCGGTCACCGTGAAAAACGGTGAAGAAGTGGCATTCATCGCTGAAGTGCAACAGGCCGGGATCTTCCTGATCAAGAACCTGGATGACGCTTCGATGAGCCACACGCTCGGCGCGTTCTGCCCGAACATCCTGTTCCCGTACGCTCGCGAAACCCTGGACAGCCTGGTGACCCGCGGTTCGTTCCCGGCCCTGATGCTGGCCCCGGTGAACTTCGACGCGCTGTACGCACAAGAGCTGCAACGCATGCAGGCGGCGGGCGACGCTCCGACCGTTCAGTAAACATTCGATGCAGTAACGAAAAAAGCGCCGTAACAGGCGCTTTTTTCATGGGCGGGAGATGATCGTTCCCACGCTCTGCGTGGGAATGCAGTCCGTGACGCTCCGCGTCACATCGGTGCCAGGCCCGACGCCAGCGGTGCTGCTGGAACGCGGAGCGTCCCTTGAGGCATTCCCACGCAGAGCGTGGGAACGATCAGTCGGGGGGCTACTTGAACCCGAGCTGGCGCCAGCCTTCATACACCGCGACGGCCACGGTGTTGGACAGGTTCAGGCTGCGACAGCCTTCGCGCATGGGCAGGCGCAGGCGTTGTTCACTGGGCAGGGCGTCGAGCACTTCGGCCGGCAAACCGCGGCTTTCCGGCCCGAACAGGAAGGCATCGCCCTCGGCGAAACTGGCCTCGTGAAATGGCCGCGAGCCCTTGGTGGTAAAGGCGAACAGCCGAGGATGGCCGAGGCTTTCCAGACAGCTGGCGAGATCTGCATGACGTTGCAGGGTGGCATACTCGTGGTAATCGAGACCGGCCCGGCGCAGACGCTTGTCATCCATCTCGAAGCCCAGCGGTTCGATCAAATGCAGGTGGCAGCCACTGTTGGCGCACAGCCTGATAACGTTGCCGGTATTCGGCGGAATTTCTGGTTGGAAAAGGATGACGTGAAACATGCACGGCTCCGAAGATAAAGATGACGGGCATTCTACGCCGCCAAAGGATCCTCGTTCGAAACTATTCCCGCGGGTGATGGCTTCGCTGGCGATTGTCGGGGTGATGGTGGGCCTGATGATCGGTCGCCTGACAACGCCCGACCCCAGCGTTTTGCAGCAAGTCGAGGTGACGAACGATGGGCTGGTGGTGTGGTTCAACAACGAACCCAAAACCCACGGCGAACTGGTCGACGGCAGCGTGGCGCTGTTGTTCGAGGCGCAAGGCAAAGCGCAGAAAGGTCAGCTCAAGCTCAACGGCAAGGACGTGAACTGGCGAACGCGGTTGAGTGATGGCGGATTGTTACTGACGCTGGTGGCTGCCCGGCCGCTGCAGGGCGAGTGGGCCGGTAGCGAGGTCGATGACCGCTGGCGGCTGGAGATCCATCTCCGAGAGCAATAAAAGAGGGAATCCCCGGCCTGCCTGTACCAAGGTTCCCAAAACGGGAGGGCTCGCGCATTGCGGCGTGAGCCCGGTGTAAAGAAGGAATCCCCGGCCTGCCTGTACCAAGGACCCCAAAACTGGATGGGCTCGTCGCAGTTGCGGTATGAGCCCGGTGTAAAGAGGGGAATCCCCGGCCTGCCTGTACCAAGGTCCCCGAAACTGGGTAGTGAATCGAATCACTGATTGGACTAATGCAGGGGGCGTGCCAGTTTTTAATATGTTGCAACAGAAAGCCGATGAGCAGCGCTGAAAGCCCCGTAATCCGGGGCTTTTGTGTTTTTTCGATAGAGGTTCGATTGCGAGCGCAGGCGGGATTTCGGATCTGTTGCCGTGCGCGATTGCAGTTCACGGTGCATTGCGGCGGTGCACGCGGGGGCGATGATCGTTCCCACGCTCTGCGTGGGAACGCAGCCCGGGACGCTCCGCGTCCCTGCCGAAGCGGACGCAGAGCGTCCATTGAGGCATTCCCACGCAGAGCATGGGAACGATCAGGCGAAGGGACTAACCCTCATCCCCCTCATCATCATCCCCACTATCAACCTTCATCCCCAATTCCTTGATCTTACGCGTCAGGGTATTACGCCCCCAGCCCAGCAACACGGCGGCATCGCGGCGGCGGCCGGCGGTGTGTTTGAGGGCGGTTTCGATCATGATCCGCTCGAAACTTGGCACGGCGCTGTCGAGCAGGCTTGACTGGCCGCGAGCCAGCGCCTGATCAGCCCACTGGCGCAGCGCTTGCTCCCAGTTGGTCACCGGCGCCGAATCCTGCGGCAGGCTCAGCAGCTCCGGCGGCAGATCGCTGATATGCACTTCGCGACCCGAAGCCATCACCGTGATCCAGCGGCAAGTGTTCTCCAGCTGACGCACGTTGCCTGGCCACGGCAGGTTCTTCAGGTATTCCTCGGTTTCGCTTTTCAGCAGCTTGGGTTCCACTGCCAGTTCTTGCGCGGCGCGGCCCAGGAAGTGCTTGGCCAGGGTCGGGATGTCTTCGCGACGGTCCGACATCCGTGGAATGTGGATGCGAATCACGTTGAGGCGGTGAAACAAGTCCTCACGGAATTTTCCGGCATGCACCAGGGTTTCCAGATTCTGGTGCGTCGCGGCGATGATTCGCACATCGACCTTCACCGGCACATGGCCGCCGACACGGTAGAACTCGCCGTCTGCCAATACCCGCAGCAAACGAGTCTGAGTGTCCGCCGGCATGTCACCGATTTCATCGAGGAACAGCGTGCCGCCATCAGCCTGCTCAAAACGCCCGCGACGCAGGTTGGCCGCGCCGGTGAATGCGCCTTTTTCATGGCCGAACAGTTCGGACTCCATCAGGTCCTTGGGGATCGCCGCCATGTTCAGCGCAATGAACGGCGAGGCCGCCCGTGGGCTGTGACGGTGCAGGGCGTGGGCAACCAGTTCTTTACCGGTACCGGATTCGCCATTGATCAGCACGGTGATGTTGGAGTGGCTCAAGCGCCCGATAGCGCGAAACACTTCCTGCATCGCCGGCGCTTCGCCGATGATTTCCGGGGTGCGGGTCAGGGCGACCGGGACTTCCAGGCCTTGCTGTTCCTGAGCGTGTTGGTTGGCACGTTTGACCAGCGACACCGCTTCGTCGACATCGAACGGCTTGGGCAGGTATTCGAATGCGCCGCCCTGATAGGACGCGACAGCGCTGTCCAGGTCGGAGTGCGCGGTCATGATGATCACCGGCAGCCGTGGGTGTTGTTCGCGAATCCGTGCCAGAAGGTCCAGACCGCTGGCGCCCGGCATGCGGATGTCGGAGATGATCACGTCCGGCTGCTGGCGCGCCAGGCGGCTCATCACGCCATCGGCGCTGTCGAAGCTTTGCGTGGTCATGCCTTCCTGCTGCAAGGCTTTTTCCAGGACCCAACGGATAGAACGGTCGTCATCGACGATCCACACGGTTTCACTACGGCTCATGTCGATGTGGCTCCTTGTTCCAGTGGCAGAAAGATCGAGAAGGTGGTGTGGCCTGGATGGCTGTCACATTCGATCAGGCCCTGGTGCTGGCTGATGATGTTCTGGGTAATGGCCAGGCCGAGCCCGGTACCGTCCGGGCGGCCGCTGACCATGGGGAAGAAGATGGTTTCCTGCAACTCGGCGGGAATGCCCGGGCCGTTGTCGATGATTTCGATCTTGGTCACCAGGCGATGGCGCACGTGGCCGATGGTGAATTGGCGCATGGCGCGGGTACGTAAGCTGATGCGGCCAAGGCGCAGTTCGTTCTGACTGCTGATGGCCTGCATCGCGTTGCGTACGATGTTCAGCACGGCTTGAATCATCTGTTCGCGATCAATCAAGACATCCGGAATGCTTGGATCGTAGTCGCGCACCAAAGTGATGCATCCCTGACTTTCGGCCTCTACCAACTGACCCACGCGTTCCAACACTTCATGGACGTTGCACATGGCCAATGACGGCAATTTGTTGGAGCCGAGCATGCGATCCACCAGATTGCGCAGGCGATCGGCTTCTTCAATGATGACGTTGGTGTAATCGCGCAGGCTTTCTTCCGGCAATTCACGGGCGAGCAGCTGAGCCGCGCCACGAATCCCGCCCAGCGGGTTTTTGATCTCGTGGGCGAGGCCGCGTACCAGCATCTTGCTGGTTTCCTGTTTCGACAGTTGCGCCTCTTCCTTGGTGATCCGCAGCAAGCGGTCACGCGGGTGAACCTCCAGCAGCAGCAGCGTAGCGCCATTGCTCAGGATCGGTGTCACGGCGTAGTCGACGGTCAGGGTCTGGCCGGTGAGGGCGGTGAGCATCGCTTCACGTTTGGTGAACGGATGCGCCTGCTCGACCGCCTGACGCAGGGAATTCAGCGCTTCGGTGGACTCGGTGAACAATTCGCTGATGAACTGCCCATGGCTTCGCTGACCGCTGATGGCCAGCAGCATCTCCGCCGCCGGGTTCATGTACTCAAGGCGCAGTTCGGCGTCGAGCAGAATGGTGGCGGTGGTCAGGTTGTCGAGTAGCAAGCGGTGCAGTGCGTCGCTAATGGTCATCAGGACCTCTTTTGGAGCAGGGCATGCGCGTGAATAACGCGCCGATACGGGGAAAATGCAAAAACCAAACCAAGGCTCCGAAAAGAAGCGTTTAGAGCGTGAAACAGGCGTTTGACGCTCTTTTGCGTGGCGTTCTGCCAGCTTTTACGGGTACTTTCGAACCAAAATGGGTTGGGATATGAGTATTGTGCACTCGGTTGCACCAATATGGTGCGCAAACCTGAACTGTAGGAGCGAAGCTTGCTCGCGAAGACGGCAGGACAGCCAACATTGATGTCGCCTGATACACCGCTTTCGCGAGCAAGCTCGCTCCTACAGGGTTGCGCTTGACTGACGGGCATTAGCGCCAGAAGCTTTTTTCTTCTTCAGGTTTATCTTTGAGCGGGCATTCCGGCCGTTGGCCGTAGTCGGTGAGGGCGCAGGGTTTGACCTGGCGTTTTTGTGCGAGGGAAATGCGCTGCATGTGGAAGGGTTGATTGGCCGTGCGTTCAACGGTGCGGCCGTGTTCGTCGAGGATTTCCACCGATAAGTGATGGCTGCCGCGATCGATATTACTCAGGGCGAACACCGGGCTCGGACCGGGCTCGGCGGTGGGCTGGCCATCCAGCAGCAGACGATACCGATGGCCCTGTTGCAGGCCGGGTTCGCTGGTAACGCTGACGATCAATTCACCAGCAGTGCTACGGATCGTGGCATCCGGGTCCGGCACCAGCACACGAAGCATGTCGTAATGAAACAATGGTTTGGCTTTTGTGTCCGTGACTGGCGCGGCGCCATTCGGGTTGGCCGACATTCGATTGCTGGTCGCCAGTGGCACACGCTTGGCGTTACGAGTGCCCGGCTGATCGGTAAAGACCCGATTGCCTTGGGCGTCGATATAGGTAAAAACCTCGGCCATTGCCGGCAGGCAGATCAGGCAAGCGACCAACAGCCAGAACTTCAAGGCTTATGCACCCGTTGTACGGTGAAAGTCACGGTGGGGCTCTGCTGCACGACATTTTGCCCATCGATTACCTGCACCGCGAGGCGGTGTTCGCCACGGTCGATGTTCACCAGTTGCAGAATCGGTACGTTGCTCGGTTGGCCGTAGGGTTGATCGTCCAGTAACAGCCTCAATTGATGGGGGCCTTGCAGGCGCGGCTGGATCAATACGCCAACAGTGAACGTGCCGTTGTTGGCGCGCAAGGCTTCTTCGGTGGGCAGACCGGTCAACTCCAGCACCTGATAGGCGCTGTTGGGCTGTTCACGGCGACTGGATTGCGCAGGCGCTACTGGCTCGCTCGGTGGTTGAAGCTCGACGCTATTGAGCGGTGGCAACTCCACGGGTTGAGCTTTTACGCCATAAGGCGGTTGATTGCTGTACGCGGTGTTGCCGTTGGCGTCGGTGTACTTGTAGATCTGCGCGGCGGCGGGCAGGGCGATCAGCACAAGCAGGCATAACAACAATGAGCGCATCGCAGGCTTCCATTGGCCGTTGGGCAAGTGTCCGGCCCAATTCCGTTCATGGCGACTAAGCGCTGAGCATAGAGCACTTCAGCGCACATCGGCAGGTCGGCTCAGCGGCTGGCGCTGCACAACTCAGCGGTGGCACGTACCTGGGCAAGCTCGCGCAATGGCGCTTGGGCGCCGGTTTTATTGGCCTTGGCCAGCCAGGCCGGGCACTGAGGGTCGTTGCGATAAGAGCTGAAATCGGCCAGTTGTTGCAGCAGGCGTTTTTGTAACCGATCAAGTTGTGGGCGGATCTGTCCGACGAGATCGGGGCGAGGATCGTTGGGCGCCTTGCCTTGCGCATGCCAGTCAGACAGGTGCGCGTATTGCACCAGTTTGTTGGCCTCGATCTGCGCCGAGAAGAACTGTTCGACGGTTTCGTTGCTCAATTTATAAGCAGGTGCCAGGGCGACGGCGCCGGCAATGACTTCGCGCTCGCGCTGACGGTCTTCGACCGGTTTGCCGCTGTCCCATTTGCTCAGCGCGACCTGATCGGCAATTGCCAGGCGTTCTTCGATGGTGCCAAGCAGCGGGGCCAGGGCGGCAGGTGCCGGGCTGGCAAAAGCGCTGTTGGTCAGCAGGGCGGTGAGCAGGGCAAGGCATGGGCGTAGGCGCATGGGGCATCTCGTCTTTATCGGATGAAGGCCATGATGCACGCAACCGAGCACCCGATGACAGGCGGTCGCCCATAAAAAAGGCCTCCCGAAGGAGGCCTTTTTTTGTCACGCCGCGTGTTGCAGCGCTACCGGATCAGCAGCTGTAGTACAGCTCATATTCCAGTGGGTGTACGAAGGTACGAACCTTGATTTCTTCTTCGCTTTTCAGGGCGATGTAAGCGTCGATGAAGTCGTCGCTGAAAACGCCGCCTTTGGTCAGGAACGCACGACCTTTGTCCAGCTCTTCCAGGGCTTCTTTCAGGCTGCCGCAAACTTGTGGGATCTCTTTCGCCTCTTCAGGCGGCAGGTCGTACAGGTTTTTGTCAGCAGCGTCGCCTGGGTGGATCTTGTTCTGGATGCCGTCCAGGCCAGCCATCAACAGTGCAGCGAAGCCCAGGTACGGGTTAGCTGCCGGATCCGGGAAGCGAGCTTCGATACGGCGAGCGCGAGGGCTGGACACGTAAGGAATACGGATCGAAGCCGAACGGTTACGAGCCGAGTAGGCCAGCATCACGGGTGCTTCGAAACCTGGGACCAGACGCTTGTAGGAGTTGGTCGACGGGTTGGTGAAGCCGTTCAGCGCCTTACCGTGCTTGATGATGCCGCCGATGAAGTACAGAGCGGTATCGGACAGGCCGGCATAGCCTTCGCCAGCGAAGGTGTTCTTGCCATCTTTGGCGATGGACAGGTGAACGTGCATGCCCGAACCGTTGTCGCCGTACAGAGGCTTAGGCATGAAGGTCGCGGTGCGGCCGTAGGCGTCAGCAACGTTGTGTACGCAGTACTTCAGGGTTTGAACTTCGTCAGCCTTGGCAACCAGGGTGTTGAACTTCACGCCGATTTCGTTTTGGCCGGCAGTCGCCACTTCGTGGTGGTGAACTTCGATGACCAGGCCCATTTCTTCCATGGCGTTGCACATGGAGGTACGGATTTCGTGGTCGTGGTCGAACGGCGGAACCGGGAAGTAGCCGCCTTTGACGCCTGGACGGTGGCCTTTGTTGCCGCCTTCCACGTCCTGGTCGGACATCCACGAACCTTGTTCGGAGAAGATTTTGAACATGGAGCCGGAGATGTCGGACTTGAACTTCACTTCGTCGAAGATGAAGAATTCAGGCTCTGGACCCACGAATACGGTGTCGCCGATACCGGTCGACTTCAGGTATTCCTCGGCACGCTTGGCGATCGCACGTGGGTCACGGTCGTAGCCTTGCATGGTCGAAGGCTCGATCACGTCGCAAACCAGGATCAGGGTCGGCTCTTCGGTGAACGGGTCGAGAACGGCAGTGCTGTCGTCCGGCATCAGGATCATGTCGGAGGCTTCGATGCCTTTCCAGCCAGCGATGGAGGAACCGTCGAACATTTTGCCTTCTTCGAAGAAAGCTTCATCCAGCCCATCGCGAGCCGGCATGGTCACGTGGTGCTGAGTGCCTTTGGTGTCCGTGAAGCGCAGATCAATCCACTTGACGTCATGATCTTTGATGAGTTGAACCGACTTCGACATAGTGTCCTCTCCGGGTGGCTTAGGGCTAGTAGGTGGATGCCCTTAAATGTGGGTGATGCCGGCGCGAATACTCTGCCAAGGCAACCTGCCTCACAAGGGAGCAAATTGCATGCCAGTGCCCCACCATGGGTTTTTTGCCCCAATATCACGCTTATAAAGCTGTAGTGCCTCGAAAAGCGCAAAACATTGCCCTGTAATGTAGCGTCGAAATCTATAAATGACCTGTTTTGGTGCGTGTAAAACCTTCTCTACATTAACTGGTTAAACCTTGAGCAATTTCCGCTATAATCCGCGCCCCCCTTTTTCGGCTGGCCCAGCGCGCGCTGTTTTCATGAAACTAATCGTAAAAGTCTTCCCCGAGATCACCATCAAGAGCCGCCCGGTACGGATGCGTTTCATCCGCCAGTTGGCCAAAAACATCCGTACCGTGCTCCGCGATCTGGACCCGGCCGTGGTGGTGAACGGTGTGTGGGACAATCTCGAGCTGGAAACCCGCGTCAGCGATCCGAAAGCCCTGGCGGAGATGACCGAGCGCCTGAGCTGCATGCCGGGCATTGCGCATTTCCTGCAGGTCGATGAATACCCGTTGGGCGACTTCGACGACATCGTCGCCAAGTGCAAACAGCATTTCGGTGATGCGTTGGCCGGGAAGATTTTTTCGGTGCGCTGCAAGCGTGCCGGCAAGCACGAATTCAGCTCCATGGATGTCGAGAAATACGTCGGCAGCCAACTGCGTCGTCAGTGCGGCGCCGCCGGAATCTCGCTCAAAGAGCCGGAAATCGAAGTTCGCATCGAAATTCGCGACAAACGGTTGTTCGTGATCCATAGCCAGCACAACAGCATCGGCGGTTATCCGCTGGGTGCCCTGGAACAGACGCTTGTACTGATGTCCGGCGGCTTCGACTCCACTGTCGCCGCCTACCAGATCATGCGCCGCGGGCTGATGAGCCATTTCTGCTTCTTCAATCTGGGCGGACGTGCCCACGAACTGGGCGTCATGGAAGTCGCGCACTTCATCTGGAAGAAGTACGGCAGCTCCCAACGCGTGTTATTTGTCAGTGTGCCGTTCGAGGAAGTACTGGGAGAAATTCTCGGTAAAGTCGATAACAGTCATATGGGTGTAGTTTTGAAGCGTATGATGTTGCGCGCTGCTTCCCGTATTGCCGATCGGCTGGACATCGAAGCGCTGGTCACCGGCGAAGCGATTTCCCAGGTGTCGAGCCAGACGTTGCCGAACCTGTCCGTGATCGACTGCGTGACCGATAAGCTGGTCTTGCGTCCGCTGATCGCCAGTCACAAGCAGGACATCATCGACCTGGCCAACGAAATCGGCACTGCCGACTTCGCCAAGCACATGCCGGAGTACTGCGGGGTCATCTCGGTGAACCCCAAGACTCACGCCAAGCGCCATCGCGTGGAGCATGAAGAGAAAGAATTCGATATGGCGGTACTCGAGCGTGCGCTCGAGAACGCCAAACTGGTGCCGATCGATCGCGTGATCGACGAATTGGGCCAGGACTTGCAGATTGAAGAAGTCAGCGAAGCGCTGGCGGGGCAAATCGTCATCGACATCCGTCATCCTGATGCCGCTGAAGACGACCCGCTTACGCTTTCTGGCATCGAGGTACAAACGATGCCGTTTTATGCACTGAACGCTCGTTTCAAGGAACTGGACCCTACTCGCCAGTACCTGCTCTATTGCGACAAAGGCGTGATGAGTCGCCTGCATGCCCACCATTTGCTCAGTGAGGGGCATGCCAATGTGCGCGTTTATCGACCGAGCTAAGTGCCCGGGGCTGTTTGCCTGTGGCCTGCGTCACCGGCCCCCCGACGCCGCCGTCAAGCTGTAACGGCTTTACGGACGCAACGTTAATCGCTGCCAAGACTTGTCAGCACACCGAATCCTCTGATCGAGATACACAAGTGATCGAAAATCTACGCAACATCGCCATCATTGCTCACGTTGACCATGGTAAAACCACCCTGGTAGACAAACTCTTGCGTCAATCCGGCACCCTGGAGCGCAACGAGCTCAACGACGAGCGCGTGATGGACTCCAACGACCAGGAGAAAGAACGCGGTATTACCATTCTGGCGAAAAACACCGCCATCAACTGGAACGGCTACCACATCAACATCGTGGATACCCCGGGCCACGCCGACTTCGGCGGCGAAGTTGAACGCGTAATGTCGATGGTTGACTCCGTTCTGCTGCTGGTTGACGCTCAAGACGGCCCTATGCCGCAAACCCGTTTCGTGACCAAGAAGGCTTTCGAAGCCGGCCTGCGTCCAATCGTGGTCATCAACAAGGTTGACCGTCCAGGCGCGCGTCCGGACTGGGTTCTGGACCAGATCTTCGACCTGTTCGACAACCTGGGTGCCACCGAAGAACAGCTGGACTTCAAAGTCGTCTACGCCTCCGCCCTGAACGGTATTGCTGGTCTTGACCACACCGCCATGGCTGAAGACATGACTCCGCTGTACCAGTCGATCATCGACGACGTACCCGCACCGAAAGTCGACCGTGACGGTCCGTTCCAGATGCAAATCTCCGCTCTGGACTACAACAGCTTCCTGGGTGTTATCGGCGTTGGCCGTATCGCTCGTGGTCGCATCAAGCCGAACACTCCGGTTGTCGCTATCGACGCCGACGGCAAGAAGCGCAACGGTCGTATCCTGAAGCTGATGGGTCACCACGGTCTGCACCGTATCGACGTTGAAGAAGCAGCTGCCGGCGACATCGTCTGCATCAGCGGCTTCGAACAACTGTTCATCTCCGACACCCTGTGCGACCCGACCGCTGTTGAAGCGATGAAGCCGTTGACCGTCGACGAGCCAACCGTTTCCATGACCTTCCAGGTAAACGACTCGCCTTTCTGCGGTAAAGAAGGCAAGTTCGTGACCAGCCGTAACATCAAGGAACGTCTGGACAAGGAACTGCTCTACAACGTTGCTCTGCGCGTTGAAGAAGGCGACTCGGCTGACAAGTTCAAAGTTTCCGGCCGTGGTGAGCTGCACCTCTCGGTACTGATCGAAACCATGCGTCGCGAAGGCTTCGAAATGGGTGTTGGTCGTCCGGAAGTGATCATCCGTATGGTTGATGGCGTCAAGCACGAACCGTACGAAAACGTGACCATCGACCTGCCGGAAGAATCCCAGGGCGCGATCATGGAGCAAATGGGTCTGCGTAAAGGCGACCTGACCAACATGGTTCCGGATGGCAAGGGCCGTGTGCGCCTTGAGTACAACATCCCGGCACGTGGCCTGATCGGTTTCCGTAACGAGTTCCTGACCCTCACTTCCGGTGGCGGCATCCTGACCTCGATCTTCGACCGTTACGACGTGATGAAGTCCGGCGACATGTCCGGCCGTCAGAATGGTGTACTGGTGTCGGTAGCGACCGGTAAGGCACTGACTTACTCGCTGGAAACCCTGCAGGCGCGTGGCAAGCTGTTCGTAGAACACGGCCAGGACATCTATGAAGGTCAAATCGTTGGTCTGAACAGCCGCGACAACGACCTGGGTGTTAACCCGACTAAAGGCAAGAAGCTCGACAACATGCGTGCTTCGGGTAAAGACGAAACCATCGCTCTGGTTCCGCCTGTCAAGTTCACTCTGGAGCAAGCTCTGGAGTTCGTACAGGAAGACGAGCTGTGTGAAGTCACTCCTAAGTCCATCCGTCTTCGCAAGAAGATCCTGGGCGAAAGCGAGCGTACCCGCGCTGCGAAGAAGTCCGGTAACTAAGTCATTTAGTTAGCTGGCCAAAAAAACGCCCCCGACCGCAAGGTCGGGGGCGTTTTTTTGTCTGGGGTTTGATGATCGTTCCCACGCTCTGCGTGGGAATGCCTCAATGGACGCTCTGCGTCCGCTTTGGGACGCGGAGCGTCCCGGGCTGCATTCCCACGCGGGAGCGTGGGAACGATCATGGTAGGGTTAAAACTTCTCGAGGGTGCGACGGCTATTGCTGCTCTCACGCACCACTTCTTTAGGCTTGTACGCGCAATACCCCGGCCGCGGTCCGATTTTCGGGTGGTTGCGGCAGGTGTCCGGGCGCTTATCATAAATAGTGCACAGACGGCTCTTACGATCCAGGTACAGGCAATCGTTGTTGCTCATGCGCTGAAGGGTGAAGATCTCGGACTTCTGGTTATAGCGCTCGACGATCCCTTCCTTTTGCAAACGCTTGGCGATGTTCTTCGGCGGGTCGCCACGCTCGAATTCGTCGACAATGCCGATACGGATCAGATCCTTGATCTTGACCTCCACCGGCAAGGTGCAGCAGCTGGACACGCAGGAACCGCACATTGGGGCAGAGTACTTGGCCCAGGTATCGAGGCGATCGATTTCCGCGGCGGCGATCAGGTTGGGCTTCATCATCGGTTGTTACCAGCGTGTGCATCAGGGCGCGCGATGATACCGGGACTGGTGGATTTTTGAACAACCTTTCGCCAGATTTTTTTGCTTGGCGCAAAATAGTCCTTGTGTCCGGCACGACCCCTGCATTGTTTCAGGCACGCGATAACCTGATGCCGATATCTCGCACTAATAGGGAAAACTGCCGAACCAGAGTCTCAATGGTCTGTCAGACCGACTAGGCTCAGACAACTTCACGCTCGCTCGAGGTCCTATCGATGACTCAAGAACCACTTGTTCGCGAAGCAGAGGTGGCCGCATTCCGCGACGCCGTCTTGACCAAGCTTACCTATGCGGTGGGCAAAGACCCGGATCACGCCTTCGACCACGACTGGTTCGAAGCCATCGCCCTGGCGGCGCGCGATCACATGGTCGAGCACTGGATGGACCACACCCGGCAGATCTACCGTAAAGGTCAGAAGCGGGTCTATTACCTCTCCCTTGAATTCCTGATCGGCCGCTTGCTCTACGACAGCCTGAGCAACCTCGGCCTGCTCGATGTGGCCCGTGAGGCCATGACCGAGCTTGGTGTCGACATCGAGCGCATCCGTCTGCTGGAGCCCGATGCGGCACTGGGCAACGGAGGCCTCGGGCGTCTGGCGGCGTGCTTCATGGAAAGCATGTCGACCCTCGGCATCGCCGGCCATGGTTATGGCATTCGTTACGAACACGGTTTGTTCCGCCAGGCCATCGTCGACGGCTGGCAGCAGGAACAGACCGAACACTGGCTGGATTTCGGCAATCCGTGGGAGTTCGAACGGCCAGAGGTCGCCTACCCGATCGGCTTCGGCGGCAGTGTCGAAACCGTGACCGATGAAAACGGCAAATCCAGGCAAGTCTGGTCCCCGGCGGAAACCGTGCGGGCCATCGCTTATGACACCCCGGTGGTCGGTTGGCACGGCGCGAGTGTCAATACGCTGCGATTGTGGCGTGCCCGGGCCATGGAAGATTTGCACCTGGAGCGCTTTAACGCTGGCGACCACTTGGGCGCGGTAGCCGAAGTGGCCCGGGCCGAAAGTATCTCCCGCGTGCTTTACCCGGCGGACAGCACCGATGCCGGCCAGGAACTGCGCCTGCGGCAGGAATACTTCTTCGTCGCCGCGTCCCTGCAGGATTTGTTGCGCCGCCATCGCAACATGCACACCTCGGTGCTGACCCTGGGCGATCACGCGGCCATTCAACTCAACGACACGCACCCTTCGATTGCCGTGGCCGAGCTGATGCGTCAGTTGGTCGACGTTTATGACGTGGCATGGGATGCGGCGTGGCAGGTCACTGTCGACACGCTGTCGTACACCAACCACACGCTATTGCCGGAAGCGCTGGAGACCTGGCCGGTCGGTTTGATGGAGCGGATGCTGCCGCGGCACATGCAGATCATTTATTTGATCAACGCCCATCACATAGACTCATTGCGGGCCAAGGGCGTTCACGATTTCGACGTATTGCGTGCGGTATCGCTGATCGAGGAGGACAACGGTCGTCGGGTGCGCATGGGCAACCTGGCATTCCTTGGCTCTCACAGCGTCAACGGAGTGTCCGGCCTGCACACGCAACTAATGCGCAGCACGGTGTTCTCTGAGCTGCATAAACTCTATCCGGAGCGGATCAACAACAAGACCAATGGCATTACCTTCCGCCGTTGGCTCTATCAGGCCAACCCCGAGCTGACCTCGATGATGGTCGATGCCCTCGGCCCGGATCTGCTGGATAACCCCGAAGAGCGCCTGATAGGGCTGGAGCCGTTTGCCGAGAAGGCTGAATTTCGCAAACAGTTCGCCGAACAGCGGCTGCACAGCAAGAAAGCCTTGGCGTACCTGATTCACGAGCGGTTGGGGATCGCGATCAATCCGGCGGCGATGTTCGATGTGCAGGTCAAGCGAATCCACGAATACAAACGTCAGTTGCTCAACCTGCTGCACACCGTTGCGCTGTATCAGGCCATTCGTGCCGAACCGGAAATCGACTGGGTTCCGCGGGTGAAAATCTTCGCCGGCAAGGCGGCGGCCAGTTATCACCAGGCCAAGCTGATCATCAAGCTGACCAACGACATCGCCCGGGTGGTCAACAATGACCCGACCGTGCGCGGTCTGCTCAAAGTGGTGTTCTTGCCCAACTACAACGTCAGCCTGGCTGAAAGCATCATTCCGGCGGCGGATTTGTCGGAGCAGATTTCCACCGCCGGCTTCGAAGCCTCGGGCACCAGCAACATGAAGTTCGGCCTCAACGGCGCGTTGACCATCGGCACCCTGGATGGGGCCAATGTGGAAATGAGCGAACTCATCGGCGCCGAACACATGTTTATCTTCGGCCTCAGCGCCGAGCAAGTGGAAGCGCGCAAGCTCAACCATGAGTTCAACGCGGCACCAGACATTGCCGCCTCCCATCGCCTCAACGACGTGCTGCAAGCGATTCGCGGCGGGGTGTTCTCACCGGACGATCCATCCCGTTACACCACGCTGATCGATTCGCTGGTGGATCACGACCGCTTCCTGGTCTGCGCCGACTTCGACGCTTACTGGAACGCGCAGATGCGGGTTGAAGCGCACTGGCACGACTCCAAAGAGTGGTGGCGCTCAGCGGTATTGAGCAGCGCGCGGATGGGTTGGTTCTCGTCCGACCGGACCATTCGCGAGTACGCCACGGATATCTGGAAGGCGTTGGAGTAACTTTTAGCGACAAATGTGAGCAAGGCCCAACGTCCGTTGGGCCTGATCGATATACTAAGCACCAACTTGACCCTTGTGGGAGCGGGCTTGCTCGCGAAGAGGGCCTGATATTCAACATCAGTGCTGAATGTCAGGCCCTCTTCGCGAGCAAGCCCGCTCCCACATTGGATTGGTGGTGGCAGATGCAATTTGCTCTCACACTGGACTCCGGGTGTCTGCTCACTAGAATGAGTCTGACGCTGTATCGCCCGGATTTGCCCCACCGCGGGGCCGCTTAGGGATATCGACCATGCAATGGATGTTCATGCTGATTGGGCTGCTGCTCGGCTGGATGCTTGACGAGTCGTTCAGCGGTGCACTGTTGGGCGCTTTGCTCGGACTGGGTATCGGCCAGGCCATTCGCATCGGCCGCTTGACGACTCAAACCGCCGAGCAGCGACGCTTGCTCGATCAGGCTCAGGTTGCGCTGAATGCGGTCGAGCAGCGACTGGCGTTGCTGGAAGTGTCGGGCGTCAAAACGCCTGAAGCCAGTGACACTGTGGCCAGCGAATCCGTTCCATCTCCTGAAATCATTATCGAGCAAGCCCCTGTCGCCACCGCGGAATTGGTCTGGGAACTGCCGCCCGAACTCGAACCGATCACAGCAGCCGCCACCGAAACCAGTCGTCCGCAGAAAGATGCCTGGAAACCCGAGCCCGTCACCCGCGAACCACAGCAACCGGCAGCGCCGCGCGGCCCGAACTTCATCGAGCGCGCCATCAGCGGCGCGCGCAACTGGCTGTTCGGCGGCAATACCGTGCTGCGGGTCGGCGTGGTGCTGTTGTTTCTCGGTCTGGCCTTCCTGTTGCGCTATGCCACTGAAGGCATGGTGGTGCCAGTCGAGTTGCGTTACGCCGGTGTCGCGGGGGCGGCCTTGGGCTTGCTCGCGCTGGGTTGGTGGCTGCGACTGCGCAACAGCAATTATGCACTGATGCTGCAAGGCACCGGGATCGCGGTGCTGTACCTGACAGTATTTGCCGCGATGCGTCTGCACCCGTTGCTCGACCCGACGGCGGCGCTGGGCTTGCTGGTGGTAGTGACGGTGTTCTCGGCAATTCTTGCCATTACCCAGAACGCCCTGGGCCTGGCCGCCGCTGCCGCGCTGGGCGGTTTCGCCGCGCCGATCCTGACCTCTACCGGCGCCGGCAACCATGTCGCGCTGTTCAGCTACTTTGCCTTGCTCAATGCCGGCATCCTCGCCATCGCCTGGTTCAAGGCCTGGCGGCTACTCAACCTGATCGGTTTTGTCGGCACCTTCGGCATCGGATTGGCTTGGGGCCTGCGTTCCTACACACCAGAGTTGCTGTGGAGCACCGAGCCGTTCCTGATTCTGTTTTTCCTGATGTACCTGGCCATCGGCTTGTTGTTCGCTCGGCGCAAGTTGCTGGAGATGAGCGACGGACCCGAGGATGACAGCCGCAATGCACTGCTGCACTGGTCGGCGCGCAAGGGCGATTACGTTGACGGCACCATGCTGTTCGCACCACCGCTGGTGGGCTTCGGTTTGCAGTTTGCGTTGGTGGAGCACCTGGAGTTTGCCGCTGCTTTCAGCGCCTTGGCGCTGGGCATGATTTACATGGGGCTGGCCCGGTTGCTGATGGGCGGTCGAGCGCTGTTGTTGGCGGAAACCTGTCTGGCGCTGGGGGTGATCTTTGCCAGCCTGGCGATCCCCTTGGGGCTCGATGCACGTTGGACCGCGGCGGCTTGGGCGGTGGAAGGCGCGGGGATTTTCTGGCTCGGCCTGCGCCAACAACGACCGTTGGCACGAGCCTTTGCCTTGCTGCTGCAACTGGGCTCGGCACTGGCCTTCCTCAGCGAGCTGCGGATCGGCGAGAACAGCCTGCTCGATGGCGCCCCGTTGGGGGCGTTGATGCTCGGCGTGGCGCTGCTGTTCAGCTTTTACCAATTGCGCAAAGCATTGCCCGAACAGGCCTCAAAGTGGGAGCGCCAAGGGCTGCCGGTATTGGCCTGTCTGGGGCTGACGTTCCTTTATCTGCTGGCGCCGCTGTTCTTCTTCACTCATGGCACGGCGATCAGTTGGGCGCTGGCCGGGTTGGCGACGCTGTTCGTCGGCCTGCGCCTGCAATCGCGAACCTTTCTGTTCACCGCGTTCGCCGTGCAACTGCTCGGCGGTGCGTTGTTTCTGTTGCGGCTGCAAGGGGCGGACGGTGAGTCGGCTGCGGTATTCAACGCCGGTTGGAGCGGCTTGCTCAGCGCGTCTTTGATCGGGCTGGCGTTGATCGCCGGCATGTTGCTGGCGGCCCGCGACGAAATGGTGCGCAGCGATGTGCGTTTGCTGCGCGGCTTGTCAGTGGTGTTGCTGGCCGGTCTGGTGCTGATCAACCTCGCCGTGCTATTCGTGTTGCCATGGCAAACCGCGAGCGCGGTGTGGGCCGCCAGTGGATTGTTCATTATCTGGCTGAGTCTGTATTTGAAACAGCGCGTGAGTTTTGTCTTTGGTCTGCTGTTGCAGGTGATCGGCGGTGCTGCGTTCCTGTTCGCCGGGCCGGATCTGCTCGGTCCGCTGCTCAGCGAAGGACTGCGGCCGCTGGCGCATAGCGGTTTCTGGACGCCACTGGTGCTGGGTCTGGCTGCGTTTGTCGGGGCCTGGCGTTTGCAGCTCGGCAATCATGCTTCGGCCTTCGATGGGTTGAGCCTGCAGCGCTTGTCCGAAGTGTTGCTGGTGTGGGGCGCGGGTTGGTGGGCGCTGGCATGGGTCAGCGAAGTGCTGCGCTTTGCGCCGTCGAATCTGCAAGCCACTTTGTTGCTGGCGGTCGCGGCCGTGAGTATCGCGCTGTGGACGTTGTCGGCGCTGCGCCTGAAGTGGTCGTCGCAGGGCTTGCTCTGCACCTTGCTGATTCCCGCCTCCGGTCTGGTGTTGCTCGCGGCCTGGCATTCGCGTTATCACCCGGCGGGCAACTTCGGCTGGCTGGTTTGGGCTGCGGTGTTCGTCGTGCATTTCATCTCGCTGCGGCGTCTGGCGCCGACGCTGCCCGCAAGCGCCCTGAGCACCGCCCATGTGCTCGGCTGCTGGCTGTTGATCGGAGTGCTGGCTCTGGAGCTGCGTTATGGTCTGCTGCTGTTGTCGGAGCAGTACAACGCCTGGCGCTGGCTGGGTTGGGCGATTCTGCCGAGCCTGTATCTGGTGCTGATGGCCGCACCGCGTGCGTGGCCGTGGCCGGTGTCGGAGTATCCTCGCGAGTACCGGGTCTATGCCGCTGCGCCATTGGCCTTGTTGATGCTCGGCTGGTTCTGGCTGGCGAACATCGCCAGCGATGGCGCTGCCGAGCCGTTGCCGTATGTGCCGCTGATCAACCCGCTGGAGCTGGGCCTGTTGTTCGCCCTGTTCGGCGTTTATGTCTGGTCCCGCGGCGCGGTCACGCAACTGGCGATTCGCAAGGAGTACACCGATAACGCCACGCAAGTGATCGCTGGTGTTTCGCTATTTGCCTTCTTCACCGCGCTGGTGATGCGCACGGCCCATCATTGGGGCGGCGTGCCGTTCGCGCTGGATCTGCTGCTTGAGTCGATGCTGGTGCAGGCCGGCCTGTCCATCGTCTGGACCCTGATGGCCCTGAGTCTGATGATCGGTGGGCATCTGCGTCATCGTCGCGAAGTCTGGCTGATCGGCGCGGCGCTGATCGCGCTGGTGGTCGCTAAGCTGTTCTTCGTGGAACTGAGTAACCGCGGCGGGCTGGCGCGGATCGTGTCGTTTATCGGCGTTGGCGTGTTGTTGTTGGTGGTGGGCTATTTCGCTCCATTGCCGCCCAAGCGTGCCGAGGCTGTGCCGGATGTTGAAAAACCGGCCCCTGAAACCGAAGGAGTGTCGTCTTGAGTCAGAAGCTGAACCTGGGCTGGTGGGGGGCTGTGGTGTTGGGTGTGACGCTGTCGGCCGGCGCACAGGAAAAACCGCCGGACTTCGCCACGCAGGTGCCATTGTCGGTGAGTGGCGAAGGCCCGTGGTATCGCCTGGAATTACCCTTGGGTGTGCAACTGAAAGCGCGGCAAACCGATCTGAGCGATCTTCGCGTGTTCAACGGCGCCGGTGAGCCTCAGGCTTATGCTCTGGCCCGAGAACCCGCGCAGACCCGCGAAAACCGCACGCTGAATGACGTGAAATGGTTCCCGTTGTACAACTCGGCGGATGCCACCGAACGCGCGCCGAGTGTGCGCGTGCAATCGAACACCAACGGCACGTTGATTGAAGTGCAGCCGTCCAGCCAGTTGGAGGCGGGCGAAGAAGAGCTGCGCGGCTGGTTGCTCGACGCCAGCGGCATCAAGGCGCCGTTACAGCAATTGATCCTCGATTGGACCAGCGATCGCGACGGTTTCCAGCGTTTCAGCATTGAAGCCAGCGACGACTTACAGCATTGGCAGTCTTGGGGCGAAGGGCAGGTGGCGCGTCTGACATTTGCCGACGAACGGGTCGAACAACATGAAGTCGGCCTGCCGGGGCAATCGGCGCGCTATTTGCGCTTGCTGTGGAGTTCACCGCAGTCGGCGCCGGTGCTGACCTCGGCGCAACTGGAAAGCACCAACCCTCGCACCTTGCCGCTGCCGTTGGTCTGGTCGCAGCCGCTGGCTGGCACCAGCGTGAAGGCCGGTGAGTACATCTGGCAATTGCCGATGGGATTGAATGTCCAGCGCTTGCAGATCGAGCTGAATCAACCCAACAGCCTGGCACCGGTGACGTTGTCGGGTCGCCGGGAAACCAGTCTGCCGTGGCAAACGCTGACCAGCGGTTTGCTCTATCGCTTGACCCAGAATGGCCAGGACGTGGTGCAGAACGAATTGCAGCTACCGGGCCAGACCGTGCAGCAATTGAAGCTGACGGTGGATGAGCGCGGCGGTGGCCTGGGCGCCGAAGCACCGACCGTCCGGTTTGCCGTGCGCTCCACGCAACTGGTGTTTCTGGCGCGCGGGGCCGGGCCTTATACGCTGGCGCTGGGGAGTGCGACGGTGAAGGCGGCGAGCTTGCCATTGTCGACGCTGATTCCGGAATACAGCGCTGCGAAGCTGGCGGCGTTGGGCAAGGCGACCGTGGAGGGTGGGGTCGTGGTGACACCGGCGGCGACCGTGCCAACGGTGGCGGACACGAACTGGAAGAAAATCGGATTGTGGGCGGTGTTGTTGCTCAGCGTGCTGGTTCTGGGGGCCATGGCCTTCAGCTTGCTGCGCAACCCGGTTGTTAAGTCCTGAGGATGGCTGGCGCTACGCGCCATTCGCGAGCAAGTCGGATCGCCGCACCGCCGCTCCCACACTGGATCTCGGTCGTACACAAATGTTGTGTACGCTGAAGATCTACTGTGGGAGCGGGCTTGCTCGCGAAAGCGGTCTATCCGCCACAAAAAAACTCAATCTGCCACTGATCCACAAGCCACATCGGCCCCATTTCGAACTACGCTCAACCCCGCGCATGAACTCTATGGGACGCATCACGTCTGATAGGAGGAAATGCGCCCCGACTCGCGTTAAACTGCGCGGGTTTTTAGCCCCCCATTCCGGAGTCTTCCATGTCCCGCGTTACCTTGAGTCGCTATTTGATTGAGCAGACCCGCAGCAACAACACTCCTGCCGATCTGCGTTTCCTGATCGAAGTGGTGGCGCGTGCCTGCAAGGAGATCAACCACGCCGTGTCCAAAGGCGCCCTGGGTGGCGTTCTGGGCAGCATGGGCACTGAAAACGTCCAGGGCGAAGTGCAGAAGAAGCTCGATGTGATCTCCAACGAGATCCTGCTCGAAGCCAATGAATGGGGCGGTCACCTGGCCGGCATGGCGTCCGAGGAAATGGACAATGCCTACCAGATCCCGGGCAAATACCCGAAAGGCGCGTACCTGCTGGTATTCGACCCGCTGGACGGTTCGTCGAACATCGACATCAACGCGCCGGTCGGCACGATTTTCTCGGTACTGCGTTGCCCGAACGAATACCTGACCCAGAACGAGCCCTTGAATGAAAAGGCCTTCCTGCAGCCAGGTACCCAGCAAGTGGCCGCCGGCTACGCGATCTACGGTCCGCAGACCATGCTGATCCTGACCCTGGGCGATGGCGTGAAAGGCTTCACCCTGGACCGCGAAATGGGCAGTTTCGTCCTGACCCACGAAAACATCACCATTCCTGAAACCACCCAGGAATTTGCCATCAACGCGTCCAACCAGCGTCACTGGGAAGCACCGGTACAGCGCTACGTCGGCGAATTGCTGGCAGGTGATGAAGGCCCGCTGAAAAAGAACTACAACATGCGTTGGGTTGCCGCAATGGTCGCCGACGTGCACCGCATCCTGAACCGTGGTGGCCTGTTCATGTACCCACGCGACAGCCGCGAGCCGTCGAAACCGGGCAAACTGCGCCTGATGTACGAAGCCAACCCGATGTCGTTCCTGGTGGAACAGGCGGGCGGCGCGTCTACCGACGGCCACCAGCGCATCCTCGACATCCAGCCGGAAGGCCTGCACCAGCGTGTTGCGGTGTTCCTCGGCTCGAAAGAAGAAGTCGAACGCGTCACGGCTTACCACAAGGAATAAACCATGACCGCGCCCTGGCAGCCGTTACTCGAATGGTGGTTCGGATCTTTCGAATCACCCAACGAAATAGCGGCTGACAAGGGCAAGTTATGGTTCGGCAAGCGCGACAGCCAGGACCTCGAAGCGCGGATGCGTTTCGCGGATCTGGTCGAGCAGGCACTGGCCGGCGGATTGACCGAATGGGTGCAATGCCCTGAAGGTTGGCTGGCCCTGGTGCTGCTGCTCGATCAACTGCCGCGAATGATCTTTCGCGACACCCCCAAATCCTTTTCAGGCGACCTCAGGGCTCAAGCACTGGTAGCGCAAGGCATTGCCGCGGATTTCGATCGGCAACTGCGACCGATCCAGCGAGTATTCATCTATCTGGTGTTCGAGCACTGCGAAAACCTGGCCGTGCAGAACGAAGCGGTTTCGCGGTTTCTTGATCTGGTTGAACAGCAACCGGAGGCGGATCGGGCGGTATTTGCCGACAACCTGGATTATGCCGAACGGCATCAGAAAATCATTGCGCGATTTGGACGGTTTCCCCATCGCAATGCGGTGCTGGGGCGTGAATCTACGGCTGAGGAAGTTGAGTTCCTTTCAGGGCCCGGGTCCCGGTTCTAACTGATCGTTCCCACGCTCCGCGTGGGAATGCAGCCCGGGACGCTCCGCGTACCTTCCAGAGCCGAACGCGGAGCGTCCGTTGAGGCGTTCCCACGCAGAGCGTGGGAACGATCAGCGCTCGGTAGTTAGATCCTGAAACTGCCAACCAACTGCTTCAACCGCGCCGCCTGCTGCTCAAGGTCAGCACACGCACGCAAGGTCGACTGCAAATTCTCCACACCTTCCTGGTTCAGCGTGTTGATTTCGGTGATGTCGACATTGATCGACTCGACCACGGCCGTCTGCTCTTCGGTCGCGGCGGCCACCGACTGGTTCATCCCGTCGATTTCACCGATGCGCTGCGTCACGCTGCCCAGGCGTTCGCCGGCCTGGTTGGCGATGCCGACGCTGCTTTCGCTCTGGCGCTGGCTGTCGGTCATGGTGCTGACCGCTTCCCGGGCGCCGACTTGCAGTTCTTCGATCATCTTCTGCACTTGCTGCGCCGAATCCTGAGTGCGGTGGGCGAGATTACGGACCTCATCCGCGACCACGGCAAAACCACGACCGGCGTCACCGGCACGGGCTGCTTCGATGGCCGCGTTGAGTGCCAGCAGGTTGGTTTGCTGCGAGATGCTGGTGATCACTTCCAGAATCTGGCCGATGTTCACCGTGTTGCTGTTCAGGGTTTCGATGTTGCCGCACGAATCGCTGATCCTCGCCGACAGCTGCTGCATCGCGGCGATGGTTTTATCCACCACTTGCTGACCGTCTTCAGCCAAGGCGCGGGCGTCGCTCGAATGCTGCGAGGCGAGGGCGGCGTTCTGGGCGATTTCCTGAGCGGCGGCGCCGAGTTCGTTGATCGCCGCAGCCACGCTGCTGGTGCGTGAGGCTTGTTGATCGGAATTGAACATCGACGAATTAGACGCGGCGACGACCCGCAAGGCGACTTCGTTGACCTGGCCGGTGGCCGAGGACACTTCGCGGATCGAGGTGTGAATACGTTCCACAAAACGATTGAACGAGGTGCCCAGCGCACCGAATTCGTCCTGGCCGTGAATGGTCACACGCTTGGTCAGGTCACCTTCGCCTTCGGCGATGTCATGCATGGCGCGGCCCATGGTCAGCAGCGGTTGCATCAGCACGCGGATCAACATGCTCAGCAGCGCGATGATGATCACCACGGCAATGATCATGGCGATGATCGCCGAGGTGCGGAATTCGCTGAGCATCGAGAATGCGGTTCTCTGATCCAGCACCAGCGCTACGTACCAATCCGCCGTTGGCACACCGTTGATGTGAGTGAAGGAGATGAACTGGGTTTTGCCGTCCAGTTCGACTTCCTTCAGGCCCTGACTGATTTTCGGCGCACCGTTGGGGTAGGCGTCGACCAGGTTCTTGAGCACCAGTTTGCTGTCCGGGTGGATCAGGATCTTGCCGTCGGCGCTGACGATAAACGCATGGCCATGACCGCCGAAATTCAGCGAGTTGATAATCGCGCTGACGCTGGACAGGTCGATATCTGCGCCGGCGACGCCGATCATTTGATTCTGATGCTTCACCGGCGTGGCAACGGTGATCACCAGTTTGCCCGATGAAGCCGCGATGTAGGGTTCGGTGACAATGGTCTGTTGCGCATTGTTAGCCGCCTTATACCAGCCACGGGCGCGGGGGTCGTAGTCGGCGGCGCGATTGCCGGCCGGGACCGAGAACATCACGCCATCGGTGCCGCCAAAGTAGCTCAACTGGAAGTTGCTGGTGTAGGCCGGCAGGTCGATGGCGCGCTTGAGATTGACCTGTGCGCTGCCGTCCACGGCGATCTGCTGGGACAGCGATTGCAGCAATTGAATGCGGCTTTCCAGCCAGGTCTGGATGTTGCTGGTGGTCAGGCTGCCGAGTTCCTGCATCGAGGATTCGGTGCTGCTGCGCAGGGTCTGCCGCTGGCGATAATCGTTGAACAGGATGAAACAGGCGAATGCAACGGCCACCACGAGGGCGGCCGCCAACAGGATTTTGTGGCTGAACTTCATGTTTCTGGTCATTAAATGAGCTACCGCGAAGGGCTGGTCAACAAGGGGTGTCAATTTTCCACAGTGGAAGGCTTTGCGCTACTTCTTATGTCGACTGGCCGGCGCCAAAGATTAGGCGGTTACTGCGAAAACCGACGAAATACTCAGCGGCGCGAAAAAGTGGCTGATTACTCGTCAAAAGGCGGACGGGCGGCCAAACAAATAGCCGAATGCTCAGGGAACCAGACAGGGGTTTTCTCTTCTAAGCTTCAGCTTGGCAGCCATGCCATTCCCTTCGCCCCAGGAGTTACACCATGTCGCTGCGTTCTATCGCCTTGCTCTCGTTCTGCGTGTTGTTGGCCGCGTGCGGCAAGATCAATCAGGAAAATTACTCGAAGCTGTCGACCGGCATGCCCAAGGCCGAGGTTGAAACCTTGCTGGGCAAACCTGCCGATTGTTCGGGCGCGCTCGGCATGTCCAGTTGCACCTGGGGTGACAAGAACAGCTTTATCAGCGTGCAGTACGCCGGTGACAAAGTGCTGATGTTTTCTGGCCAAGGCCTGAAGTAAACCGGGGCTATTCGCCCACGGGAGAAAAAAATAATGAAGCGGTTATTGATCGTTCTTTTTGCCGGCCTGGTATTGGCCGGCTGTGCCACTTCTGGCGTAGATCCGTTGGCGCCAAAGACCGTCAACACGGTCAACCTCAAGCGCTACCAGGGAACCTGGTACGAGTTGGCGCGTCTGCCGATGTATTTCCAGCGCAACTGTGCGCAATCCGAGGCCCATTACACCCTCAAGCCTGATGGCGACATGGCCGTGCTGAATCGCTGCCTGACGTCGGACTGGCAATGGGAAGAGGCCAAAGGCACGGCTTATCCACAGGTGCCCGGCAAGGCTGACAAGCTCTGGGTCGAGTTCGATACCTGGTTCTCGCGACTGATACCCGGTGTGGCGAAGGGAGAATACTGGGTGTTGTACGTCAGCGATGATTACAAGACCGCGATTGTCGGTGACCCGAGCCGCCGTCACCTTTGGCTGCTGTCACGGACCCCGACGGTCAATGGTGTAGTGCGCGAAGAACTGCTGAGCAAGGCGCGTCAGCAGGGGTATGACACGACACGGCTGATCTGGCGCACGACCGATACGCAGATGGCCAAGACTTCGAACTGATTGCCAACGAAGATTAAATGTGGGAGCGGGCTTGCTCGCGAAAGCGGTCTGTCAGTCAACAATTGTGTTGAAGATGACGGCCCCTTCGCGAGCAAGCCCGCTCCCACATTTTTTTGTGTCAGCCCAACAGATCGCGCAGGACTTGGGTGAAGGCGCGGTTGCTTTCTTCCTCCCCGGCATGCCGCCCATCACGCACGACCCACTGGCCGTTCACCAGCACATCCCGTACCTGGCGATCACCACCGGCAAACAGCCAACGATTGAGAATCCCGTCGCCACTGGCCGTCGCCAGGTACGGATCGTTGCCATCGAGCACTAACCAATCTGCACGCTTGCCGACCTCCAGGGCGCCAATCGGCTGTCCCAGCGCTTGGGCACCGCCATCCAGTGCAGCGTCGTACAGTGTGCGGCCAACCATCGGCTGATCCGCACCATACAAACGATTACGCCGCTGATCGCGCAGACGCTGGCCGTATTCCAGCCAACGCAGTTCCTCCACCACGCTCAATGACACATGGCTGTCGGAACCAATGCCCATGCGCCCGCCCTGCGCCAGGAAGTCCACCGCCGGGAAAATCCCGTCGCCGAGATTGGCTTCGGTGGTCAGGCACAGGCCGGCGATGGCGCGGCTGTTGGCCATGAGCGTGACTTCTTCCGGGTTGGCGTGGGTCGCGTGGACCAGGCACCAGCGCTGATCGACTTCGGTGTTTTCGTACAGCCATTGCAGCGGACGGCGACCGCTCCAGGTCAGGCAGTCATCGACTTCTTTCTGCTGCTCGGCAATGTGAATGTGTACCGGGCACTGCTTGTCGCTGGCCGTCAGCACTTCACTGATCTGCTGCGGTGTGACCGCGCGCAACGAGTGGAAACACAAACCCAAGGCCTGGGCCGGTTGCTGCGCCAGGATCGGCTGCAAGCGCGACTGAAGTTTCAGGTAGTTTTCGGTGCTGTTGATAAAGCGGCGCTGACCTTCGTTCGGAGTCTGGCCACCGAAACCGGAGTGGCTATAGAGCACTGGCAGCAGAGTCAAACCAATACCGGCGGAGCTGGCGGCCTGGCTGATGCGCAGCGCCAGTTCGGCCGGGTCTGCGTATGGTTGGCCCTTCGTGTCGTGGTGTACGTAGTGAAATTCCGCGACCGAGGTATAACCGGCCTTGAGCATTTCGATGTACAGCTGACGGGCGATGATGCCGAGTTGATCCGGGCTGATTTTTCCGACGAGCCGGTACATCAAATCACGCCAGGTCCAGAAACTGTCGTTTGGATTACCCGCCACTTCCGCCAAACCGGCCATGGCCCGCTGGAAGGCGTGGGAGTGCAAATTCGGCATCCCCGGCAGCAGCGGACCGCTCAGCCGTTCGGCGTCATCTGCATGAGAATCGGCCTGGATATGGGTCAGCACGCCATCGGCGCTGACCTCAAGACGTACATTGTTGGCCCATCCACTAGGCAGCAGCGCGCGTTCGGCAAAGAAGGCGGACATGGTTCAGCACCCCATCGTGTGTTATTTGTATATACATATACAGACGTTTGCCTGCTCGGTAAACTCCGGCAAGCTAGCAACTCCTATTCAACGAACAAGGATCAACCGTGCCGACTCCGCCTGCAGTCTCCCCGTTGGCCGCACACATGGGCGACAGTCCGGCGCCCTTGTACGCCCGTGTGAAACAGATGATTACCCAGCAAATCGACAGTGGAAACTGGCCGCCGCACTACCGCGTTCCATCGGAAAGCGAGTTGGTCAGCCAGCTGGGTTTCAGCCGCATGACCATCAACCGCGCCCTGCGTGAGATGACTGCCGACGGCTTGCTGGTGCGTATGCAAGGCGTCGGAACATTCGTCGCCGAGCCGAAAAGTCAGTCTGCCTTGTTTGAAGTGCATAACATCGCCGACGAGATCGCCTCCCGTGGCCATCGCCACACCTGCAAGGTGATCACCCTCGAAGAAGAGGCCGCCGGTTCCGAGCGGGCCCTGGCCCTGGACATGCGCGAAGGCCAGAGGGTTTTCCATTCGCTGATCGTGCATTTCGAAAACGATATTCCGGTGCAAATCGAAGACCGTTTCGTCAACGCGCTGGTGGCCCCGGACTACCTCAAGCAAGATTTCACCCTGCAAACGCCTTATGCCTATCTGAACCAGGTCGCGCCGTTGACCGAAGGCGAGCATGTGGTCGAAGCGATTCTCGCCGAACCGTCCGAATGCAAATTGCTGCAGATTGAAAAAGGCGAACCGTGCCTGCTGATTCGTCGCCGCACCTGGTCCGGCCGTCAGCCAGTGACCGCCGCCCGTTTGATCCACCCCGGTTCCCGTCATCGTCTGGAAGGACGGTTCCACAAATAAAGAGCCATAAATAAAGAGCCCTAATGAGCCAGTTGAAAGTTTTACGCGCGGCCGATTACCCGCGCATGCCGTGGAAAAACGGCGGCGGCAGCACTGAAGAAATCACCCGTGATGGAGGTGCTGGCCTTGAGGGTTTCGGCTGGCGTCTGTCGATTGCCGACATCGGCGAGTCGGGCGGGTTTTCCACCTTTGCCGGCTATGAGCGGGTGATCACCGTGCTGCAAGGCGAGGGCATGACCTTACGCGTCGACGGTCAGGGCACGCGGGCGTTGTTACCGCTGGATCCGTTTGCTTTCAGTGGCGAGAGTCATGTGTCCTGCACATTGCTCGGTGGACCGATTCGCGATTTCAACCTGATTTATGCGCCGGACCGTTACAGCGCGCGGTTGCAGTGGCTGGAGGGCGAACAGCGGTTTTTCAGTTCGGCCGGCACCGTGTTGGTGTTCAGCGTCGCTGAACAGCTTGAAGTGACGGTGGGTAACAACGCCTCTCAGCTAGGGCGCCATGATTGTCTGCAGCTGAGTGGTAACGTTGGCCTGCTGGATGTCTCTATCAAGGGGCAGTGCTGTGTGATCGAGCTGATCGCACGCTGATTCCAAATCCTTTCGCGGGCAAGCCTCAATGCCAGTCAGTTAAGCGAAATTCCTGTAGGAGCGAGCTTGCTCGCGAAAGCGGTGGGTCAGGCAACATCAATGTTTGCTGTGCCGCCGTCTTCGTGAGCAAGCTCGCTCCTACAGGGTTTCGCGGCTTAACTGACTCGAAACCCGTTTCCCTGCGCACCACTTTGTTACCGAACGCCCCAGCGTGGCGCAAAACCACGTTCAAGTAACAGCTGTCCTTCCCCGCGAAAATCCCCCCCAAAAAATTTCATCTTCCTAAAAACCCTTGATCTACAGCCTTTCCAGCCCTTTCAAGACTTTTCTTGAGCACTCATCCAGCAAGTTGGCCGCTTGATTGCATATGCTTGTATGTACAAGTAAAGACGTATGCGTATGAGTCGACCAAGACTCCTCGCAACGTCCACTGATTCGCTTGTGTCGCTTTGACGCGCACAGGCTGGCTTACCCACCGCCAGGGTTGGTTTGGATTGATTGATGAGGAGTCTTTTTCGTGACTGACAATAAGCCCACTAAATACCGTGACGTTGAAATCCGCGCTGCCCGCGGTAACACGCTGACCGCCAAAAGCTGGCTGACTGAAGCGCCGCTGCGCATGCTGATGAACAACCTCGACCCGGAAGTCGCCGAGAACCCTAAAGAACTGGTGGTTTACGGTGGTATCGGTCGTGCGGCACGTAACTGGGAATGCTACGACAAGATCGTCGAAAGCCTGACCAACCTGAATGACGACGAGACCCTGCTGGTGCAATCCGGTAAGCCGGTCGGCGTGTTCAAGACCCACAGCAACGCCCCGCGCGTGCTGATCGCCAACTCCAACCTGGTGCCGCACTGGGCGAGCTGGGAACACTTCAACGAACTCGACGCCAAAGGCCTGGCCATGTACGGCCAGATGACTGCCGGCAGCTGGATCTACATCGGCAGCCAGGGCATCGTCCAGGGCACCTACGAAACCTTCGTCGAAGCCGGTCGCCAACACTATAACGATGACCTGAAAGGTCGTTGGGTCCTGACCGCAGGCCTCGGCGGCATGGGCGGCGCTCAACCACTGGCAGCGACCCTGGCCGGCGCTTGCTCGCTGAACATCGAATGCCAGCAGGTCAGCATCGATTTCCGCCTGAACAGCCGCTATGTCGATGAGCAAGCCACCGACCTCGACGACGCGCTGGCTCGCATCGACAAATACACCAAGGAAGGCAAAGCGATTTCCATCGCCCTGCTGGGTAACGCGGCTGAAATCCTGCCGGAACTGGTCAAGCGCGGCGTGCGCCCGGACATGGTCACCGACCAGACCAGCGCCCACGACCCGCTCAACGGCTACCTGCCGGCCGGCTGGACCTGGGAAGAGTACCGCGCTCGCGCCAAGACCGAGCCTGCTGCCGTGGTCAAAGCCGCCAAGCAGTCCATGGCGGTGCACGTTAAAGCGATGCTCGACTTCCAGAAAATGGGTATTCCGACCTTCGACTACGGCAACAACATCCGTCAGATGGCCCAAGAAGAAGGCGTCGAGAACGCATTCGACTTCCCAGGCTTCGTACCGGCTTACATCCGTCCGCTGTTCTGCCGTGGCATCGGTCCGTTCCGTTGGGCTGCACTGTCGGGCAACGCCGAAGACATCTACAAAACCGACGCCAAAGTAAAAGAACTGATCCCGGACGACGCGCACCTGCACAACTGGCTGGACATGGCGCGCGAGCGCATCAGCTTCCAGGGCCTGCCGGCACGTATCTGCTGGGTTGGCCTGGGTCTGCGTGCCAAGCTCGGTCTGGCCTTCAACGAGATGGTTCGCAGCGGTGAGTTGTCCGCGCCAATCGTGATCGGTCGCGACCACCTGGACTCCGGTTCGGTAGCCAGCCCGAACCGCGAAACCGAATCCATGCAGGACGGTTCCGATGCCGTGTCCGACTGGCCACTGCTCAACGCTCTGCTCAACACCGCGAGCGGCGCGACCTGGGTTTCTTTGCATCACGGCGGCGGCGTCGGCATGGGCTTCTCCCAGCACTCGGGCATGGTGATTGTCTGCGACGGTACTGACGAAGCGGCCGAGCGTATCGCTCGCGTGCTGCACAACGACCCGGCCACCGGTGTCATGCGTCACGCCGATGCGGGTTACCAGATCGCCATCGACTGCGCCAAGGAACAAGGGCTGAACCTGCCGATGATTACCGGCAAATAAAACCTTGGCTTAACGCAAAACCTGTAGGAGCGAGGCTTGCCCGCGAAGGCGTTTTTTCTGACACACCGCTGTTCGCGGGCAAGCCTCGCTCCTACAGGGCAACCAACCCAGACCAACAATCCATAGAGGTTGAACAATGGCTGTTAATGACGATCGTGCAGGCAGTAAACCGTTGATCGAGAAACGTTCGATCGACTACATCCCGGAAGCGGAAAGACACGGTCGTCTGTTGAGCCAGTTCACCCTGTGGATGGGTGCCAACCTGCAAATCACCGCGATTGTCACCGGGGCCCTGGCCGTGGTGCTGGGCGGTGACGTGTTCTGGTCGTTGATCGGTCTGTTGATCGGTCAACTGCTCGGCGGTGGCGTAATGGCGCTGCATGCGGCGCAAGGGCCAAAGCTTGGTCTGCCGCAGATGATCTCCAGCCGGGTACAGTTCGGCGTCTATGGCGCGGCTATCCCGATCGTGCTGGTGTGCCTGATGTACCTGGGCTTCACCGCAACGGGCACCGTACTTTCCGGCCAGGCGCTGGGCCAGTTGTTTGGCGTCAGCGACACCATCGGTATCCTCCTTTTCGCCAGTGTCATCGTGCTGGTCACGGTGCTCGGTTATCGGGTGATTCATTGGATCGGCCGTGTTGCCAGTATCATTGGTGTGATTGCCTTTGTTTATCTGTTCAGCCGTCTGATGAGCCAGGTTGACGTTGGCGCACTGTTGCAAATCCGCCATTTCAGCTGGAGCAGTTTCCTGCTCGCGGTGTCGCTCGCGGCGTCCTGGCAGATCGCCTTCGGCCCTTATGTGGCTGACTATTCTCGCTACCTGCCGAGCAAGATTTCCTCGGTGAAAACTTTTTTCGCCGCCGGCGCAGGTTCGGTCATTGGTGCACAGGTGGCGATGGTCCTCGGCGTGTTCGCTGCCGCTTCGGCCAACGGGCAATACGCCGGCCACGAAGTGGCCTACATCGTTGGTCTGGGCGGTACCGGTGCCACCGCTGCGCTGCTGTACTTCAGCATCGCCTTTGGCAAGGTCACCATCTCCACGCTGAACTCCTACGGCAGCTTCATGTGCATTGCGACCATCATCAGCGGTTTCCGGGGTGACCTGAAGGTAACGCGCTTGCAACGTTTGGTTTTCGTACTGGTCATCGTCGGTGCTGCGACCCTGATGGCGTTGCTCGGTCAGCACTCGTTCCTCGGTGCGTTCAAGTCCTTCATCCTGTTTTTGCTGGCTTTTTTCACGCCATGGAGTGCGATCAACCTGGTGGACTACTACTGCATCACTCGCGAGCGCTATGACGTGCCGGCGCTGGCCGATCCGAACGGTCGCTACGGCCGTTGGAACCCCCTCGGTATCAGCGTCTATGTCTTCGGTGTGCTGGTGCAACTGCCGTTCATCTCTACCAAGTTCTATACCGGTCCGCTGGTGGACGCTCTGGGGGGTGTGGATATTTCCTGGATCATCGGTCTGGTGCTTCCCGCAGGCCTGTATTACGTGTGCGCGAAAAAATGGCACAGCGCAGTACCCGATCACCTGATTCTGCCGGTCGAGCAGGACAGCGATGTACAACCTGAAACAAGCGGGGCCGGTCGCGCTGCGGCGCAGGCCTGATTGGACGTGGACAGGGCTGGATGCCTCTTGACTGCCGTAAGCCAACTCATGATTAGGAGCGTCACACAATGAAATCGAACAAGACCCTGCTGACCACATTACTGTCCATGGGCCTGCTGGCCAGTGCCGGCGCCACCCAGGCGGCCGGCTGGTGCGAATCGGGCAAACCGGTGAAGTTCGCTGGCCTGAACTGGGAAAGCGCCATGCTGCTGACCGACGTGATGCAAGTCGTGTTGGAGAAAGGTTACGACTGCAAGACCGACAGCCTGCCAGGCAACTCCATCACCATGGAGAACGCCCTGAGCAGCAATGACATTCAAGTGTTTGCCGAAGAGTGGGTCGGTCGCAGCGAAGTCTGGAACAAGGCCGAGAAGGCCGGCAAAGTTGTCGGTGTCGGCGCGCCTGTCGTGGGTGCTGTCGAAGGTTGGTACGTGCCGCGTTACGTGATCGAAGGCGACGCCAAGCGCAAGCTGGAGCCTAAAGCTCCGGACCTGAAAGCGATTGCCGATCTGGGTAAATACGCTGCAGTGTTCAAGGATCAGGAAGAGCCATCCAAGGGCCGTTTCTATAACTGCCCGGCCGGCTGGACCTGTGAGCTGGACAACAGCGAAATGCTGAAAAGCTACGGCCTGGAAAGCACCTACACCAACTTCCGTCCGGGCACCGGTCCGGCACTGGATGCTGCGGTGTTGTCGAGCTACAAGCGTGGCGAGCCGATCTTGTTCTACTACTGGTCGCCAACCCCGCTGATGGGCCAGGTTGACCTGGTTAAACTCGAAGAGAAACCAGGCGTGAACAAGGAAGTGACCATCAAGGTCGGCCTGTCCAAGACCTTCCACGAGCAAGCCCCGGAACTGGTGGCCGTGCTGGAAAAGGTCAACCTGCCGATCGACCTGCTGAATCAGAACCTCGGGCGCATGGCCAAAGAGCGGATCGAATCGCCAAAACTGGCCAAGATCTTCTTGAAGGAACATCCTGAAGTCTGGCACGCATGGGTGAGCGAAGACGCAGCCAAAAAGATCGACGCGGCCTTGTAGGTCGAGCTTCTCCGACTGTCGACAACGGCAGTCGGATGCTTGATCGCAACCCCTTGATTGAGAGTCTTTTTATGTTTCCCGAAAGCTTTACCTTTTCCATCGCCGACTGGGTCAACAGTTGGGTCGATTCGCTGGTCACCAACTACGGCGATGTGTTCCGCAGCATCTCCGACACCCTGCTGTGGGCCATCGTCAATCTCGAAGGGCTACTGCGTGCGGCGCCCTGGTGGCTGATGCTGGCGATCGTGGCGGGCGTTGCCTGGCACGCGACGCGCAAAGTCGTGACCACCTCGGTCATCGTCGGTCTGCTGTTCCTGGTGGGTGCGGTCGGCCTCTGGGACAAGCTGATGCAGACCCTGGCGCTGATGATGGTGGCGACGGTCATCTCGGTGCTGATTGGCATTCCGCTGGGCATTCTCTCGGCGCGCAGCAATCGTCTGCGTTCGGTGCTGATGCCGTTGCTGGACATCATGCAGACCATGCCGAGTTTCGTGTACCTGATCCCGGTGCTGATGCTGTTCGGCCTGGGCAAGGTCCCGGCGATTTTCGCCACGGTGATCTACGCCGCGCCGCCGCTGATCCGCCTGACCGATCTGGGTATTCGTCAGGTCGACGGTGAAGTGATGGAAGCGATCAACGCCTTCGGCGCCAATCGCTGGCAACAACTGTTTGGCGTGCAACTGCCGCTGGCTCTGCCGAGCATCATGGCCGGGATCAACCAGACCACCATGATGGCGCTGTCGATGGTGGTGATCGCCTCGATGATCGGTGCCCGTGGCTTGGGTGAAGATGTGTTGGTGGGGATTCAGACCCTCAACGTCGGACGTGGGCTTGAGGCCGGTCTGGCGATCGTGATTCTGGCAGTGGTCATCGACCGCATTACTCAGGCGTATGGTCGGCCACGGCATGAGGTGAGCAAATGAGCAGCGAAGCCATTAGCAAGATCGAAGTCAAAAACGTCTTCAAGATTTTCGGCAGCCGTTCCAAGGATGCGCTGGGCATGATTGGCCAGGGCAAGACCAAAGACCAGGTGCTGGCCGAAACCGGCTGCGTGGTCGGCGTGAACGACCTGTCGCTGAGCATCGGCACCGGCGAGATCTTCGTGATCATGGGCCTGTCGGGTTCCGGCAAGTCGACCCTGGTGCGCCACTTCAATCGCCTGATCGACCCCACCAGCGGCGCGATCCTGGTGGACGGCGTGGACATCCTGCAATACGACATGGAAGCCCTGCGCGAATTTCGCCGGCACAAGATCAGCATGGTGTTCCAGAGCTTCGGCCTGCTGCCGCACAAGACCGTGCTGGATAACGTCGCCTACGGCCTGAAAGTGCGTGGCGAGAGCAAGCAAATGTGCGCCGAGCGTGCGCTGCACTGGATCAACACCGTGGGCCTAAAGGGCTACGAAAACAAATACCCGCATCAGCTTTCCGGCGGTATGCGCCAGCGTGTGGGTCTGGCTCGCGCACTGGCAGCGGACACCGACATCATCTTGATGGACGAAGCGTTCAGCGCCCTCGACCCGCTGATCCGCGCCGAAATGCAAGACCAGTTGCTGGAACTGCAAAAGACCCTGCACAAGACCATTGTCTTCATCACCCACGACCTCGACGAGGCCGTGCGCATCGGCAACCGCATCGCGATCCTCAAGGATGGCCGGCTGATTCAGGTCGGCACGCCACGAGAGATCCTGCATTCGCCGGCGGATGAGTATGTCGATCGGTTCGTTCAGCGTCGGGCGGCGGTGGTTTAAAGGCCGATCGTTCCCACGCTCTGCGTGGGAATGCATCCCGTGACGCTCCGCGTCACACATGCGCAGGGCTTGAGCCTTGCGGTGACAACGGGACGCGGAGCGTCCCAGGCGGCATTCCCACGCAGAGCGTGGGAACGATCAAATTCAAGAGGTTAATGATGTCCCAGGCTGAAAAAATCGTTATCGCCGACGCCCCGTTGCGTTGGCAGGATGTGGTTGCCGTAGCCCGTGACGGCGCACAGCTCGAGCTGTTGCCCCGGATCTGGGCGCGGATCGAGAATGCCCAGGCCATCGTCCAGCGCATCGTCGCCAGCGGCGAGCGTGCCTACGGCGTCAACACCGGCCTTGGCGCCTTGTGCAACGTCTCGCTCAAAGACGATCAACTCAGCCAACTGTCGCGCAACACCTTGCTCAGTCACGCCTGTGGCGTCGGTACACCACTGGCCGACGAGCAGACCCGCGCAATCATCTGCGCCGCTATTCGCAACTATAGCCATGGCAAATCCGGCATTCACCGTCGGGTGGTCGAAGCCCTGCTGGCGCTGCTCAATCGTGGAATCACTCCGCAAGTGCCTTCCCAGGGGTCGGTGGGTTACCTGACTCACATGGCCCACATCAGCATCGCTCTGCTGGGTGTTGGTAATGTCAGCTACCGCGGGCAGATCGTTTCCGCACAGCAAGCCTTGGCCGAAGAAGGTCTGCAACCGGTTCAGTTGGGCGCAAAAGATGGCTTGTGCCTGGTCAACGGCACGCCGTGCATGACCGGTCTCAGTTGCCTGGCAATCGCCGATGCGACGCGTCTGGTGCAGTGGGCCGATGTGATCGGTGCCATGAGCTTCGAAGCTCAGCGCGGTCAGATCGCCGCGTTCGATGCCGAGATCATCGCGCTCAAGCCTCACCCAGGCATGCAGCAAGTCGGCATCAACCTGCGGGCGCTGCTCGATGGCAGTGAAGTGATTGCCAGCAGCAAGGGCATTCGTACTCAAGATGCGCTGAGCATCCGTTCGATCCCGCAAGTCCACGGCGCCGCTCGCGATCAGCTTGAGCACGCGAAAAAGCAGATCGAAACCGAGCTCAACTCTGTCACCGACAACCCGATGCTGCTGGGCACGCCGGACAACTTCCGGGTGGTGTCCCAGGCCAACCCGCACGGCCAATCCGTTGCGCTGGCTGCTGATTTGCTCGCCATCGCCATGGCGGAAATCGGCTCCATCGCCGAGCGTCGCCTGGACCGTTTGATCAACCCGCATGTCAGCGGTCTGCCGGCGTTTCTGGTGGCCAATCCGGGAGTGAACTCCGGGATGATGATCGTGCAATACGTTGCCGCTTCCCTGTGTGCGGAAAACCGCCAGTTGGCGCAACCGGCGGTGCTCGATAACTACGTCACCTCGGGGCTTCAGGAAGACCACCTGAGCATGGGCACCAACGCCGCGCTGAAGCTGCATCGCGCGTTGGAAAACTGCACGCAGATTCTCGCGATTGAGTACTTGCTGGCATCCCAGGCTTTTGAATTCTTGAAAGAACAACGCTTTGGCACTGGCACCGATGCCGCATGGCGCCTGCTGCGTGAGCGAGTCCCGGCCTACGACCAGGACCGCTGGTTGGCGCCGGACATCGCCGCCGCTGCCAGCGTGTTGAAAGACCCGATTTTGCTGCACAAGGCTTTACCGAACCTGAACTGATTTCCACAACACCAGCGTGCCAAGGCGCGGCCCCCCAAAAGGCGGGAAGCGACGGACAACGGACATTTCCGGAGCGTCTGGTGAGTCCTCTTCATTTATGAAGAATAAAAACTCTCAAAAGGAGCACAAAATGACTGCGCTTAACTTGATTCCCGGCCAACTGAGCCTTGCCCAACTGCGTGCTGTCTATCAGCAACCGGTCAGCATCACCCTCGACGAAAGTGCTTCGGCGCAAATCGAAGCCAGCGTCGCCTGCGTGGAACAGATCCTCGCCGAGAATCGCACTGCTTATGGCATCAACACCGGTTTCGGCCTGCTGGCCTCGACCCGCATCGCCAGCGAAGACCTGGAAAACCTACAGCGCTCGCTCGTTTTGTCCCACGCCGCCGGTGTCGGCGAGCCGATTAGCGACGCCTTGGTGCGGCTGGTCATGGTGCTCAAGGTCAACAGCCTGAGCCGTGGTTTCTCCGGCATTCGTCGCCAGGTGATCGACGCACTGATCGCGCTGATCAATGCCGAGGTTTACCCGCACATTCCATTGAAAGGTTCGGTCGGCGCCTCTGGCGATTTGGCGCCATTGGCGCACATGTCGCTGGTGCTGCTGGGCGAAGGCAAGGCGCGCTACAAAGGCGAGTGGCTGCCAGCCACCGAAGCGCTGAAAGTTGCCGGTCTGACACCGCTGACCCTGGCCGCGAAAGAAGGTCTGGCGCTGCTCAACGGTACTCAGGTGTCCACCGCTTACGCACTGCGTGGCTTGTTTGAAGGCGAAGATCTGTTCGCCGGTGCCGTAGCGCTGGGTGCCCTGACCGTCGAAGCGGTACTGGGCTCGCGCTCGCCGTTTGATGCACGCATTCACGCCGCTCGTGGCCAGAAAGGCCAGATCGACGCCGCTGCTGCTTATCGCGACCTGCTGGGCGAGCGCAGCGAAGTGTCCGACTCGCATCAGAACTGCGAAAAGGTCCAGGATCCGTACTCCCTGCGCTGCCAACCGCAAGTCATGGGCGCCTGCCTGACCCAGTTCCGTCAGGCCGCCGAAGTGCTGGCTGTCGAAGCCAACGCCGTTTCCGATAACCCGCTGGTATTCGCCGCTGAAGGCGACGTGATCTCCGGCGGTAACTTCCACGCCGAACCGGTGGCCATGGCCGCCGACAACATGGCGTTGGCCATCGCCGAAATCGGTTCCCTGAGCGAACGCCGCATCTCGCTGATGATGGACAAGCACATGTCGCAACTGCCGCCATTCCTGGTGGCCAATGGCGGCGTGAACTCCGGCTTCATGATCGCTCAGGTGACTGCCGCGGCATTGGCCAGCGAGAACAAGGCGCTGTCTCATCCGCATTCGGTGGACAGTTTGCCGACGTCGGCCAACCAGGAGGACCATGTGTCCATGGCCCCGGCGGCAGGTAAGCGTCTGTGGGAAATGGCGGAAAATACCCGTGGTGTTCTGGCGGTGGAATGGCTGGCGGCAGCTCAGGGCCTCGACCTGCGTGAAGGTCTGAAAACCTCGGCCAAACTGGAAAAGGCTCGTGCCATCCTGCGTGCCGAAGTGCCGTTCTATGAGAAGGACCGGTTCTTTGCTCCTGATATCAACGCAGCGAGCGAGTTGTTGGCGAGCCGTTGCCTGAGCGAACTGGTTTCGGCGAAGTTGCTGCCGAGCCTGTAACGGCTCCTTCTGATGATCGTTCCCACGCTCTGCGTGGGAATGCCTCTAGGGACGCTCTGCGTCCAGTGACGCGGAGCGTCACGGGCTGCATTCCCACGCAGCGTGGGAGCGATCAGTCGCCAATAAAAATAATTAAGGACGAGCAATGCAACAGCCAGCAAAAGGTTTGAAACGCGGGCTCTCTGCCCGACATATTCGCTTCATGGCGCTGGGGTCGGCGATCGGCACCGGGCTGTTTTACGGTTCTGCCTCGGCCATTCAAATGGCCGGGCCGGCGGTACTGCTCGCTTACCTGATCGGTGGCGCGGCGGTGTTCATGGTCATGCGCGCCCTCGGCGAGATGGCGGTGCACAACCCGGTGGCCGGCTCTTTCGGTCAGTACGCCAGCACCTATCTGGGGCCGATGGCGGGCTTCATCCTCGGTTGGACCTACGCATTTGAAATGGTCATCGTCGGCATGGCCGACGTCACCGCGTTCGGTATTTACATGGGCTTCTGGTTTCCGGAAGTCGACCGCTGGATCTGGGTGCTGGGCATCGTGTCGGTGGTCGGCGGCTTGAACCTGTGCAACGTCAAAGTCTTCGGTGAAATGGAGTTCTGGCTGTCGCTGCTCAAGGTCGCGGCCATCGTTGCGATGATCCTGGGTGGATTCGGCATCATGCTGTTCGGTATCAGCACCGCGCCCGGCGCCCAGGCAACCGACATCAGCAACCTCTGGAGCCATGGCGGCTTCATGCCCAACGGCGTGGGCGGCCTGATCGCTTCGTTTGCCGTGGTGATGTTTGCATTTGGCGGCATTGAAATCATCGGCGTAACGGCTGGTGAAGCCAAAGACCCACAGCGCGTGCTGCCGCGGGCGATCAATGCTGTACCGTTGCGTATTCTGCTGTTCTACGTGTTGACGATGTTCGTGCTGATGTCGATTTTTCCATGGCAGCAGATCGGCAGCCAGGGCAGTCCGTTCGTGCAGATTTTCGACAACCTCGGGATCAGTTCGGCGGCGACCATCCTCAATATCGTGGTGATCTCGGCGGCGGTGTCAGCCATCAACAGTGACATCTTCGGCGCTGGCCGCATGATGTACGGTCTGGCCCAGCAAGGGCACGCACCCAAAGGCTTCGCCCGCCTGTCGGTCAATGGTGTGCCATGGATGACCGTGGTGGTGATGAGTGCCGCGCTGCTGCTGGGCGTGCTGCTGAACTACCTGATTCCGGAAAACGTCTTTCTGTTGATCGCCTCGGTCGCGACGTTTGCCACGGTGTGGGTCTGGCTGATGATTCTATTCACCCAGGTGGCCATGCGTCGCTCCATGAGCGCCGAACAGGTCGCCCAACTGAAATTCCCGGTGCCGTTCTGGCCTTACGCGCCGATGGCGGCGATTGCCTTCATGCTGTTCATTTTCGGCGTGCTGGGCTATTTCCCGAATACCCAGGCGGCGCTGATCGTCGGCATAGTCTGGATCGTGCTGCTGGTGCTGGCCTACCTGATATGGGTAAAACCGGCGGCAGGCCAGGCAGCCTTGGTAGCGCGCGATCCTGTTTTTTCTCATCGATAACCTAACGGAGACCAAGGATGAAAACGCTCTGGCAACATTGCCACGTCGCAACCATGGCGCAAGGCGTCTACTCGATCATCGAGGACGCGGCCATCGTGACGTCAGGTGCGCACATTGAGTGGATTGGTCCGCGTGGTGAGTTGCCGGCGGGTGAGTACCCGGCCGTCAACGATCTTAAAGGCGCCTGGGTCACCCCGGGCCTGATCGACTGCCACACCCACACGGTGTTCGGCGGCAACCGCAGCGGCGAGTTCGAGCAACGTCTGCAAGGCGTCAGCTACGCGGAAATCGCAGCGGCCGGTGGTGGCATCGCCAGCACCGTGCGCGCTACTCGCGCGGCGACTGAAGACGAGTTGTTCGCCAGCGCCGCCAAGCGCCTGAAGAGCCTGATGCGCGACGGCGTCACCACGGTCGAGATGAAGTCCGGCTATGGCCTGGACCTGACCAGCGAGCGCAAAATCCTGCGGGTGATCCGCCGTCTCGGCGCCGAATTGCCAGTCAGCGTGCGCAGCACCTGCCTGGCCGCCCACGCTCTGCCGCCGGAATACGCGGACCGCGCCGACGCTTACATCGATCACATCTGCAGCGAAATGCTCCCGGCCCTGGCGGCCGAGGGGCTGGTGGATGCGGTGGACGCTTTCTGCGAATACCTGGCGTTTTCGCCGGAACAGGTCGAACGGGTTTTCGTCGCCGCGCAGAACCTCGGCTTGCCGGTGAAGCTGCATGCCGAGCAATTGTCGTCGCTGCACGGTTCGAGCCTGGCGGCGCGTTATCACGCACTGTCCGCCGATCATCTGGAATTCATGACCGAAGACGACGCCATCGCCATGGCCAAGTCCGGCACCGTCGCGGTGTTGTTGCCCGGCGCGTTTTACTTCCTGCGGGAAACCCAATTGCCGCCGATGGAAGCCCTGCGCAAACACGGTGTAAAAATCGCCATCGCCAGCGATCTCAATCCCGGTACTTCGCCGGCGCTGTCGTTGCGCTTGATGCTGAACATGGCCTGCACCTGCTTCCGCATGACGCCGGAAGAAGCATTGGCTGGCGCAACGATTCACGCCGCCACCGCGCTGGGCATGGCCGAGACTCATGGTTCGCTGGAAGCCGGCAAAATCGCCGACTTCGTCGCCTGGCAGATTGATCGTCCGGCCGACCTGTCGTACTGGCTGGGCGGCGACCTGGAAAAACGCGTCGTGCGTCACGGCGTCGAAACAAGCGTTTAGGAGAGCAGTTGTGGATAAGGTTCTGAACTTCAAACAAGGCCGCGTGCCGCTGCTGATCAGCATGCCCCACGCCGGTCTACGCCTGACTCCGGCGGTCGAAGCCGGGTTGATCCCCGACGCGAAAAGCCTGCCGGACACCGATTGGCACATCCCAAGGCTTTACGAATTCGCCGCCGAGCTGGGCGCCAGCACTCTGGCAGCCGAGTACTCGCGGTTTGTCATCGATTTGAACCGACCGTCCGACGACAAGCCTTTATATGTCGGCGCCACCACCGGTCTGTATCCGGCGACACTGTTCGACGGTATTCCATTGTTCCGCGAAGGGCTGGAACCATCGGCCGCGGAACGGGCGACTTATCTGGAGCACATCTGGACGCCGTATCACCGCACCTTGCAGGAAGAACTGGCGCGCCTGAAAGCCGAATTCGGCTACGCGCTGCTATTCGATGCGCACTCGATCCGCTCGATCATCCCGCACCTGTTCGATGGCAAGCTGCCGGACTTCAACCTAGGCACCTTCAACGGCGCCAGTTGCGACCCACAATTGGCCAGCCAACTGGAAGCCATCTGCGCACGGCATGGCGATTACAGCCATGTGCTGAACGGTCGCTTCAAGGGCGGGCACATCACCCGGCATTACGGCAACCCGGCCGAGAACATCCATGCCGTGCAACTGGAGTTGGGTCAGTGCACGTACATGGAAGAGTTCGAGCCGTTCCGCTATCGCCCGGACCTGGCGGCGCCGACGCAAGTGGTGCTGAGGGAATTGCTGCAAGGGCTGTTGGCGTGGGGCGAAAAGCACTACAGCTGACTGATCGCTGACTGATCGTTCCCACGCTCCGCGTGGGAATGCAGCCCGTGACGCTCCGCGTCACTGGACGCGGAGCGTCCCTTGAGGCATTCCCACGCGGAGCGTGGGAACGATCGACACTGGAACTGTCGCCACCGTGCAAATCTCGGTCGCTACAGTTCGCTTTTACCCTCTCGACGCTGCGTAATGTTCTGGGCACGGTGCACGAAGACACCGGCCCTCACAATAATCTGCCGCACGAGACTCTCCCGATGAAAAGACTGTTCACCCGCTGTCTCTCAATCCTCTGCGGCACGGCTCTTCTGAGCACCAGCGTTCTCGCTAATGACCCCGCGTCCTGCAAGACCGTACGTATGGGCGTGGTCAACTGGACCGACGTCATCGCCACCAGCGGCATGGCTGATGTGTTGCTCAACGACCTAGGCTACGAAAGCAAGCAAACCAGCGCCGTGCAGCAAATCATCTTCGCTGGCATCCGCGACAAACGCCTCGATATCTTCCTCGGTTACTGGAAACCGGCGATGGATAAAAACATCGCGCCGTTCGTGGCGGCCAATCAGGTGAAGGTCATGGACAAACCGAGTCTGGCCGACGCTCAGGCGACGCTCGCCGTGCCTGACTACGTGGCTGCCGCCGGCCTGAAAACCTTCGCCGACATCGCCAGATTCAAAGATCAGCTGGGCGGCAAGATCTACGGCATCGAGCCTGGCAGCGGCGCCAACACCACCATCAAAACCATGATCGAGACCAATCACTTTGGCTTGAAGGATTTCAAACTGATCGAGTCCGGTGAGGCCGGGATGCTCGCTGCCGTGCAACGGGCGGTCAATCGCAAAGAGTTCGTGGTGTTCGTCGGCTGGACCCCGCATCCGATGAATATCAACATGAACATCGCCTACCTGACCGGCAGCGAAGACGTCTACGGGCCGAACGAAGGTGCGGCGACCGTTTCCACCGTGACCGCGCCGGACTATGCCGAACGCTGCCCGAACGTGAACCGCCTACTGGAAAACCTGACCTTTACCGCCGCCCAGGAAAGCCAGTTGATGGTGCCGATCATGGCGCGCAAGACGCCACAGGATGTCGCCAGGCAATGGCTGCGTGATCATCCGGAAGATCTTCAGCGCTGGCTGGCGGGCGTCAGCAGTTTTGATGGGAAGGAGGGTGTGGCAACCGTTCAGGCCAGTTTGAAAAACTGACAGGGCAAGCGAGATCACTGTGGCGAGGGGGACGCAGAACCTGTGGGAGCGAGGCTTGCCCGCGAAGAACGATGACGCGTAATACCTGAAAAACCGCGGTGCATTCTTCGCGGGCAAGCCACGCTCCCACAGGATTTCCGTCGTCCTTAACTTGCCCGGCAAGCCCCTTCGCGACAGACCCCATTCCTCTATTTGGCTGGCTGCAGACTTATGGCTCCTTATCCACTCTCCAAGCCCATGACGGCGTTCGTCGAGAAAACCCTCAGCTTCAACAGCACCGACAGCAGCCTCACCGGTTTGCGTCAGGCCTACAGCGAGATGTGCCGGGCGTTCACCCCGCCGCGTCCTGCGGGACTTGAGGTGGTCGATTTCGAATTGGCGGGCGTCGCGGTACGTTCCTGGCAACCGCTGGTCACGCCACCGACCAACGGTTGGCCGTGCATTGTGTATCTGCATGGCGGTGGTTGGGTGGTGGGCGATCTGGATTCCCACGCCTTCATCTGCGCCGAACTGGCGTCGGTGCTCGGGGTGCTGGTGATCGCCGTCGATTATCGACTGGCACCGGAGCATCCGTTTCCGGCGGCGTTCGATGACTGCCTGAGTGTCTGGCGCGCGCTGCACACAGGACCGTTTCAGCTCGACCCTTCGCGGACGCTGGTGGCGGGCGACAGCGCCGGCGGCAACCTCGCCGCTGCGTTGTGTCTCGCTTTGCGCGATACCGGCGAGCCAATGCCATGCGCGCAAGTTCTGATCTATCCGGGGCTGGGCGGCGATCACCGATTGCCGTCGCGCCTTGAATGCGCCGACGCACCATTGCTCAGCAGCAGCGATCTGGCTTGTTATCACGCGTTGTATTTAGGCGGTGCCCGACAACCGGGTGCTTATGCGATGCCCCTGCTCGCCGACGACTTCAGCGGTCTGCCACCGGCATTGATCGCCGTGGCGCAGTTCGACCCGTTGCGCGATGACGGCATGCTTTACGCTGAGCGACTCACCGCCGCAGACGTGGACGCAATCCTTTATTACGGAGAGGGGCTGGTTCACGGCTGTTTGCGGGCGCGGGGGCAGGTCGCCGAGGTCGACCGACTCTATGAAATCCTGTTCGGCTATCTGGCTGAAAAAACGGGCTGACAAACTCTGACGCTGCAGGGGCATGCTCATTGAAGTAATTCGGGTTTATGATGCCGGACGGCAGAATAATAGAAGTCCCTACAGGGATGACCTCGACCCCTTACGGAGCGCGCAATGCAGACTTTGTACCCGCAGATCAAACCCCACGCCCGGCACGATCTGGCCGTCGATAAAACCCACACCCTGTATGTCGATGAAAGCGGTTCGCCAGAAGGCTTGCCGGTAGTGTTCATCCACGGCGGTCCTGGCGCCGGGTGTGATGCCCAGAGCCGCCGGTATTTCGATCCGAATCTGTATCGCATTGTCACCTTCGACCAGCGTGGTTGCGGTCGCTCCACGCCCCACGCCAGCCTGGAAAACAACACCACCTGGGATCTGGTCGCCGACCTCGAGCGGATTCGCAAGCACCTGGGCATCGACAAATGGGTACTGTTCGGCGGCTCCTGGGGTTCGACCCTGGCCCTGGCCTACGCGCAAACCCACCCGGAGCGCGTGCACGGTTTGATTCTGCGCGGGATTTTTCTCTGCCGTCCCCAGGAAATCGAGTGGTTCTATCAGTGTGGCGCCAGCCGTCTGTTTCCCGATTACTGGCAGGACTACATCGCGCCGATTCCGCAGGACGAACGCCACGACTTGCTCTCTGCGTTCCACAAACGCCTGGTTGGCAACGATCAGATTGCTCAGATGCATGCGGCCAAGGCCTGGTCCATGTGGGAAGGCCGAACCGCCACACTGCGACCGAATCCGCTGGTGGTCGACCGTTTCTCCGAGCCTCAGCGTGCGTTGTCCATCGCCCGTATCGAGTGCCACTACTTCACCAACAATGCTTTCCTGGAGCCGAATCAATTGATTCGCGACATGGCCAAGATCGCCCACCTGCCCGGCGTTATCGTCCACGGTCGTTACGACGTGATCTGTCCGTTGGACAACGCCTGGGAACTGCATCAGGCCTGGCCGAACAGCGAATTGCAGGTGATTCGCGATGCCGGCCATGCGGCGTCCGAATCGGGTATCACCGATGCCTTGGTGCGCGCCGCTGATCAGATGGCCCGTCGTATGCTCAACTTGTCGCCTGACGAAGCATGAAGGGCCTGCTGCAACGCGTGCATGGCGCGCGAGTCGAGGTGGCGGGAGAGGTGGTTGGCGCAATAGATCAGGGGTTACTGGTGCTGGTAGCGGTCGAGCCCGACGATACTCGGGCCAGCGCCGACAAACTTCTGCATAAACTGCTTAACTATCGAGTATTCAGTGACGCCGAGGGCAAGATGAACCTGTCCCTGGCGGACGTAGGTGGCGGGTTGCTGCTGGTCTCACAGTTCACCCTGGCCGCCGACACCAAAAACGGCTTGCGCCCAGGTTTTTCGACTGCGGCCCCTCCGGCTTTGGGCGTGGAGCTGTTCGACTATCTATTGGGTAAAGCGAAACAGGTGCATGGCACTGTGGCATCAGGTAGATTCGGCGCGGATATGCAGGTGCATCTGGTCAATGATGGCCCGGTAACCTTCCTGTTACAGACGTGAAAGCGCTTAAAACATCTTTTTAAGGGCCTTTCGACTGAAAACGGGGGCTTTTCCCGATAAATACTTGGTTCGCCCTGATGCGTTGTAACGCGGCCTGCTAGATAATCGCGCGCTACGGGGATCGGCGTTCGTTGGTCCGTTTTGACTTAGGTAGAGACTTGTCCGAGACCTGTTGGGGAATCATTTTGCCCCACAGGAGTCGGAACAATGCTCGCCAACTTGGCAAGAGTCGTTCGCAGGGTCGGTTTTTTTCCACCGCACACCGTGCTGGCACTTTAACTGGCCGTTGGTTTTTTGATCTGTTTTCGGCGAGGGTTGCTCGTGATTGTTAGTCCCTGTAATGCACCAAAATTGTCTGCCAAACGGTTTCGAAGCGCTCTGGTAGCAGGCTCTGCACTGCTCTGCCTGTTCAGCGCCGGCCAGCTTTGGGCATTCAATCTGGATGACGTATCGGTCAAGGCAAAAGAGCTGGCCGGGCAAAAATACGAAGCCCCGCGCAGTAACCTGCCGAATGAATTTCGCGAGATGAAATTCGCGGATTATCAAAAAATTCGGTTCCTCACTGAAAAAGCCGAATGGGCGAACCAGAAAACCCCATTCAAGCTGTCGTTCTATCACCAGGGTATGCACTTCGATACGCCGGTGAAAATCAACGAAATCACGGCCAACACCGTCGAAGAGATCAAATACGACCCAAGTCGTTTCGATTTCGGCGACGTGAAATTCGATCCTAAAGCCACCGAACAACTGGGTTATGCCGGTTTCCGTGTGTTGTACCCGATCAACAAGGCCGACAAGCAAGACGAAATCATGACCATGCTTGGCGCGAGTTATTTCCGCGTCATCGGCAAGGGGCAAACGTACGGTCTTTCCGCTCGCGGCATGGCCATCGATACCGCGTTGCCATCCGGCGAAGAGTTCCCGCGCTTCACCGAGTTCTGGATTCAACAGCCCAAGCCGGGCGACAAGCACCTGGTGATCTTCGCCCTGCTGGATTCGCCGCGTGCCACCGGTGCCTATCGCCTGACCGTGCGTCCGGGCAGCGACACGGTCGTCGACGTCAAGGCCAGGATGTTCCTGCGTGACAAGGTCACCAAGCTTGGTGTTGCGCCGCTGACCAGCATGTTCCTGTTCGGCGCCAACCAGCCGTCGAAAGTGCTGAACTATCGTCGCGAACTGCACGACTCCAGCGGCTTGTCGATTCATGCTGGCAACGGCGAATGGATCTGGCGCCCGTTGAACAATCCGAAACACCTGTCCGTGAGTAACTTCTCGATCGAGAACCCGCGCGGTTTCGGCTTGCTGCAACGTGGCCGTGACTTCAGTCACTACGAAGACCTCGATGACCGCTACGACAAGCGCCCAAGTGCCTGGATCGAACCGAAAGGCGATTGGGGCAAAGGCTCCGTCGATCTGGTAGAGATTCCTACCGCCGACGAAACCAACGACAATATCGTCGCTTTCTGGAGCCCGGAAAAACTGCCTGAGCCTGGCCAGTCCCTGGACGTTGCATACCGCATGCACTGGACCATCGACGAAGCCTCCCTGCATTCGCCGGACAGCGCCTGGGTTCAACAGACCCTGCGTTCCACGGGTGACGTCAAGCAGTCGAACCTGATTCGTCAGCCGGACGGCAGCGTGGCCTATCTGGTGGATTTCGAAGGCCCGTCCCTGCAAGTCCTGCCGGAAAATGCTGAAGTGCGCAGCCAGGTGAGCGTTGGCGACAACGCAGAACTGGTCGAGAACAGCGTGCGTTACAACCCTGAAACCAAGGGCTGGCGCCTGACTTTGCGGATGAAGATCAAGGATCCGAGCAAGGCCACCGAAATGCGCGCAGCGCTGGTCAAGAATATCTCACCTGCCGAGGCGCTCAAGACCGCGGCGCCAGCGTCCAGTTCCTCCGTTGCCAAGGCCGACAAGATTGCCGCCAAACAGCAGGAGAAGAAGGACAAGGAAGCCAAGCAGGCTGAAGCACAAGCCCAAGTACAAGCCCAGCAAGTCAAGGACACCAAGGACAAGGACAACAAAGACGCCAAGCAGCCTGTCGCTGCCGAAGCGGCCCCAGCCACAACGGAATCGGCACCGACTGAACAAGTCCTGACCGAGACCTGGAGCTATCAGTTGCCCGCCGATGAGTAATTCACACGTACAGCCACAATCGCTTGCCGAGTATTTGGCGCATTTGCCAATGAGCGACGAACAGCGCGCGGAACTCGCGGGCTGCAAGTCTTTCAGTGAACTGCACGAACGTCTGTCGTCCTCGACGTTCGACGCGCCGATGGAGGCTGCTCAAGCCTCTGTCGGCCGGCGCCTGACCCTGAACACCGCCGAAGAACTGGCGGAGGCGGAAATGCTGGTGCTCGACGCCAGTGGTCGGGTTTGCCTGAAGGCAACCCCGCCGATCCGTCGGACCAAAGTCGTGCCCGAGCCGTGGCGCACCAACATTCTGGTGCGTGGCTGGCGTCGGCTGACCGGTCGCACCAATCCGCCGGCCCCGCCGAAAGATGAGAATGTGCTGCCGGCGGCTCGCTGGCGCACCGTCGGTTCGATCCGCCGCTACATTCTTCTGGTGCTGATGCTCGGTCAGACCATCGTCGCCGGCTGGTACATGAAAGGCATCATGCCGTACCAGGGCTGGTCGTTCGTCGATCTTGAAGAAGTCCTGCATCAACCGCTGACCCAAACCGCCACGCAAGTGCTGCCCTATGCCTTGCAGACCAGCATTCTGATTATGTTCGGGATTCTGTTCTGCTGGGTCTCGGCCGGTTTCTGGACCGCGCTGATGGGCTTCCTTGAGTTGATCACTGGCCGTGACAAGTACCGCATTTCCGGCGCCAGCGCCGGCAACGAGCCGATCGCCAAGGATGCACGCACCGCACTGGTGATGCCGATTTGCAACGAAGACGTGCCGCGGGTGTTCGCCGGTTTGCGGGCGACCTTCGAATCGGTTGCGGCCTCGGGCAATCTGGATCGCTTCGACTTTTTCGTGCTCAGCGACAGTAACGACGCCGATATCTGCGTTGCCGAACAACAGGCCTGGCTGGATGTCTGCCGTGAGGCCAAGGGCTTCGGCAAGGTCTTCTATCGCCGCCGTCGCCGTCGGGTAAAACGTAAAAGCGGCAACCTCGACGACTTCTGCCGTCGTTGGGGCGGTGACTACAAGTACATGGTCGTGCTCGACGCCGACAGCGTGATGAGCGGTGAATGCCTGAGCAGTCTGGTGCGCCTGATGGAAGCCACGCCGGACGCCGGGATCATCCAGACCGCGCCGCGTGCGTCGGGCATGGACACCCTTTATGCGCGTATGCAGCAGTTCGCGACCCGTGTGTATGGTCCGCTGTTCACCGCCGGTCTGCACTTCTGGCAGTTGGGCGAATCCCACTACTGGGGCCACAACGCGATTATCCGCATGAAGCCGTTCATCGAGCACTGTGCCTTGGCGCCGTTGCCCGGTAAAGGCGCGTTTGCCGGTGCGATTCTGTCCCACGACTTCGTCGAGGCTGCGCTGATGCGCCGTGCCGGCTGGGGCGTATGGATTGCCTACGACTTGCCGGGCAGCTACGAAGAGCTGCCACCGAACCTGCTGGACGAACTCAAGCGTGACCGTCGCTGGTGCCACGGCAACCTGATGAACTTCCGGCTGTTCCTGGTCAAGGGCATGCACCCGGTGCACCGTGCTGTATTCCTGACCGGCGTGATGTCGTACCTGTCGGCGCCGTTGTGGTTCTTGTTCCTGGTGTTGTCGACGGCCTTGCTGGCGGTCAACACGTTGATGGAGCCGCAATACTTCCTGGAGCCGCGTCAGCTTTATCCACTGTGGCCACAATGGCAGCCGGACAAGGCGATTGCGCTGTTCTCGACGACCATCGTGCTGCTGTTCCTGCCGAAGCTGTTGAGCATCATCCTGATCTGGACCAAGGGCGCGAAAGAGTTCGGTGGCAAGTTCAAGGTAACGCTGTCGATGTTGCTGGAGATGTTGTTCTCCATGTTGCTGGCGCCGGTGCGTATGATCTTCCACACCCGTTTCGTACTCGCCGCGTTCCTCGGCTGGGCCGCGACCTGGAACTCGCCACAACGTGACGATGACTCCACGCCATGGAGCGAAGCGGTCAAACGCCACGGTCCGCAAACCTTGCTGGGCTTCTTCTGGGCGCTGTTGGTGATCTGGCTGAACCCGAGCTTTCTCTGGTGGCTGGTGCCGATTGTCGGTTCGCTGATGCTGTCGATCCCGGTATCGGTGATCTCCAGCCGTGTCGGCCTGGGCCTCAAGTCCCGTGACGAAAGCCTGTTCCTGATTCCTGAGGAATACAATCCGCCACAGGCGTTGCTGGCAACCGATCAGTACACCCACGAAAACCGTTGGCATGCGCTGAATGACGGTTTCGTCCGGGCAGTGGTCGATCCGCAACAGAACGCCTTGGCCTGTGCGCTGGCGACGTCCCGTCACCGTCAGGCCGAGCCGATCGAGTGGCTGCGTATCGAGCGGGTTCGCCATGCGATGAAGGTCGGTCCTGCCGGGCTGACCAACAACGAGCGCGTAGAGCTGCTGAGTGATCCGGTGGCATTGGGCCGCTTGCATGAGCAGGTCTGGAACGAAGGCCATGCCGAGTGGCTGCAAGCCTGGCGAACATCGGTGGATGCCGATCCCCATGCGCCGCTGTTGCCGCTCAAGCCTGTGAGCGTGCAGCCTCAGTTGGCCTGACGAAAAGCCGCTAAATGAGCCCCGCTAAATAAGCGGGGCTTTTTTTTGGGTGCGCCAGGCATGGCGCGTTGCGCGCAAGCGTGCTGGATGTGATGAAAACCCTGGCCGTGGAAGGCATGACGATGGTCTGCGTCACCCATGAAATGGGCTTCGCTCGGGAAGTGGCGGATCGGGTGCTGTTCTTCGATCATGGAAAACTGCTGGAAGACGCCTCACCGACCGAATTCTTCGATGCGCCGAAGGATCCGCGGGCGCAGGCGTTTTTTGCGGCAGGTTTTATAGCGTGATCGTTATCAGCTTAAGCAAAGATTGTCGTGCCGAGGGGGAGTTGTTATCTAAGGCGTCCCTGAGCCGCGAATAGGCTCAGCGACGTCCCGACAGATTGGAAATTTTATGCTGACTCACCTGTCGTCCATTAGCTGCGTGCAGATCTGACCTTGTTGAGCTCAATGCATTTTTCAACGATGCCTGTGTCTTGAAAGAAGTCAGCATTGATGATGTTGAAAACGCTGTGTTGCGGATGGAACACCTCTGTCCAGACTCTCTCGCCCCTTCTCAGGCGCATAGGGCCTCCACTGTTGTAAACAGTTGCTGACAGTGAGGTCAGTGCTGTACTGGAAACTTTTTTCCTCGCTGTGTTAATAATGAAACCTTCAAGTTGTGCTTTAGAATTCTGGTCGCCGGACCATATATGTCTGATGGTATTCCAGTATGCGCCACCTCCCCAGCAAATGATTACGTTTCGATTGGGGTGATTTTTTTTGATTTCGGCCAATGTGAGGGTGCTGGCAGAGGGTGGAATTAGTAAGTGATTAAGTTGGCTTAGTTTTTGTTTGAAGCGCCCGATACTGTCGTTTAAATTTCTGTTCCGATCAAACTTGTGAATGTCCAGTATTACCAGTTCGCCACGATTTGATTCTGCAAATGCGCGGACAGCCGTAAGACAATGGTCGAAGTTTCTTCCCGGCAAACCGTGTTCGCACTTGAATTCCTCGACAAATCTATACCGAGGAATCTTCGATCCGCCGACATCCTTCCTATGACTGTAATCAGTAATGCGCAAGTCGAAGACACGGGCGCCTTGGTTCAACTGGGTGGCGAAAATATTGTCCTGGCATGCCGCCCAGATACCACCAATAGGATCCACCGAGCCTTTATCCAGGCCGGAGTTATGTGCAGAGGGTAAAGCGAGTTGGTGTACTCGCAGTTTCTTGATGTGTTCGTATATGCCTGTCATCCAGGTATTGCTAAGCGTGAGTTGGATTTTGTTCATGAAGTTCACTCCTTGTGATTAGTAGTCAACAGGTGTGCGCATGCATAACAATCGCAACCAGGTAATGATCGCAGTGCTTTCCTGTTACTACTTTGATTTGAAGGGTGAACTTAGCATGCTGGATTTTTAGTTTGTATTTGACTTATTGTTCTTGGTGTTTCAAGTGGGTATAAGTTGTTCGCTGCTAATTAAGGGTGAGAGGGGACTTGTTTGCACTTGGGCTGATGATGACAAGTCCCTTTCAATGTTCAAACTTTGAAGCGCCCCACCAACATTTGCAGGTGATTGCCCAACCGCGCCAGTTCGACGCTGGAGGCCGCGGTCTCTTCACTGGCGGCCGAGGTCTGCTCGGACACATCGCGTACGTTCAGCACGCTACGGTTGATCTCTTCGGCCACCGCGCTCTGTTGCTCGGCAGCGGCGGCGATCTGCTGATTCATCGACTGAATTGCCGACACGGTGCGAGTGATGCTGCCTAACGAATTGCCGGCGCGGCGGGTCAGTTCGACGCTGCTGTCGGTCAGGCTGCGGCTGTTGTCCATGATGGTCGCGACTTGCTGAGTGCCGGTTTGCAGGCCGACGATCAGTTCTTCGATTTCTTCGGTGGACTTCTGGGTGCGCTGGGCCAGGCTACGGACTTCGTCGGCGACCACCGCAAAACCACGCCCGGCTTCACCGGCGCGGGCGGCTTCGATGGCGGCGTTGAGCGCCAGCAAGTTGGTTTGCTGGGCCACGGACTTGATCACGTCGAGCACGCTGCCGATCTTGTCGCTTTCGCGTTTAAGCTCGCCCATGGCGACGGTGGAGTGGCCGACTTCGGTCGCCAGGCGTTCGATCTGGGCGATGGCTTCGCCAACCACTTTATCACCTTCGCGGGCCTGCTGGTCGGCGGCAACGGCGGCTTCAGACGCTTCCTCGGCGTTGCGTGCGACTTCCTGCACGGTGGCGGTCATTTCGTGCATGGCAGTGGCTACTTGATCGGTCTCGACCTTCTGGCTGTTGACTCCGGCGCTGGTTTGCTCGGTGACGGCCGACAGCTCTTCAGCGGCGCTGGCGATTTGGGTCACGCCATCGCTGATGCCACCGATCAGTTCCCGCAGGCCCAGGGTCATGCTCTGCATGGCGCGCTGTAGCTGGCCCAGTTCGTCCTGACGTTCGGAGGTCAGGTTATGAGTCAGGTCGCCTGCGGCGACGCGCTCGGCCACTTTAAGGGTCTGGCTCAGAGGAATGACGATCTGGCGGGTGATGGCCCAGGCTGCAAACAAACCGAAGGCCGACGCGAGGACAGTAGCCAGCAGCAGCATGTTCTTGGCATGCGCTGTGTCGGTGTCACGTACGACAGTTTGCGAGGCAGTGAGCTTTTTGCTGGTGTCGAACAGAATGTCGCCTTGCGCGCTCATACGCTTGAAGGCTGCAGCGCTGGCGACCTGAGAGTCGCGGAACTGGCTGACGGCCGCGCGATAGGCTTTGAGTGAGTCGGTCGCCTGTTGCAGGTTGGCGATGTGTTGTTCCGGCAGTTGAGACGGCAGGCTTTCGAGGTTTTTCAGAGCATTGCCGATGGCGTCCAGCGCCGGCTGCTCGGCCTCGGGTTTGCCGCTGTAGGTGTAACCGCGGACCTGGAAACGCGCTTGCTGGATCAGCTTGCTCAGGTCGATCACGCTGTTGAACTGAGCGACGCTGTCGCCTTGCAGCAGGGATTTTTCGACTTCAGCGACCCGGGCCACGGCGTTATCGGCGGTGGCGCCTAGTTTGCTGCGAGCATCTTCGCGGATGGCGGTGGCTTGAGTCATGTCCGCGAAGGCGCGTTTGTACTCGCTGACTGCGGCTAGTTGCTGGTCGATCATTGCCACGTCGGCAGGCTGTTCGATCAGCGTACGGGCGGTTTTCAGGCCAGTATCGAGTTGGCCGATCAGCTCGTTGACAGCGCCCGGGCCTTGTTCGCCGCGGCGCATGTCGTAATCCAGGCGGGCGAGGCGCAGATCTTTGGTCAGCTCATTGAGGCTGGAAATAAACCCAAGCGTATCGCCACGGCTGATCACACCGCTCAGACCGGTCCAGCCGGTGAAGGTGATCAACAAGGTCAGAAGCAGCACCAGACCGAAGCCGATACCCAGTTTGCGATTGACGCTTACGTTTCCCAGTTTCTCGGCTAGCCAACGGTACATGCTGCAACTCCCCCTAGGACCTAATCGGTTTTATGGGAACTGTATCGGCCGGCTGACAGGGATCTGTAGGGGAGTAAACAGTTGTGGCGAGGGAGCTTGCTCCCGCTTGGGCGCGAAGCGACCACCGCTTTTTTTCCAGCAAGACCGCACTCACCGGTTTTACGACTGCTTCGCAGCCGAGCGGGAGCAAGCTCCCTCGCCACAGGGTAAGTGTCTGGGGTTAAAACAGTCGCGAAAGCAACGCAGTGACGGCGGTTTCGACCCGCAGGATGCGCTCGCCGAGTTGCACCGGTTGCAGGCCGGCCTTGCCCAGCAAGTCGATTTCGTAGGGAATCCAGCCGCCTTCGGGGCCGATGGCCAGGGTCACGGGCTCGTCCAGGCCGCGAGGGCAGGGCGGGTAATGACCGGGATGGCCGACCAGACCGAGAGTGCCTTCGGCAATGGCCGGCAGACGATCTTCGACAAAGGGCTTGAACCGCTTCTCGATGACGACCTCCGGCAGCACGCTGTCCCGGGCCTGTTCAAGGCCCAGGATCAATTGCTCGCGAATTGCCTCGGGTTCCAGGAACGGGGTTTGCCAGAAGCTCTTCTCGACGCGATAGCTGTTCACCAGCACGATGCGCGGCACACCCATGGCGGCCACGGTCTGGAACACCCGACGGAGCATTTTCGGTCGCGGCAGGGCGAGCACCAACGTCAGTGGCAGCTTGGCCGGTGGCGGCTGGTCGAGGGTGACGCGTAATTCGGCTTCATCGACGTCCAGACGCAGCACCTCGGCTGTGCCCATCAGTCCGCCAATACGCCCGACGCGCATGCTGTCACCGACTTCGCAGCGGTGGACTTCCTGCATATGAGTCAACCGGCGATCGCGCAGGATCGCCCGGTCGGCCGCGATGAAGTCGGCCTCTTCAAGGAGCAGCAGGTTCACGCTTGAGTCGCTGGCGGCTGGTCGTTGTGATCGTCAGCCGGCTGATCGTCCGGGTGCTCGCCGCGTTTGCTGATCAGGCTGCCGAACAGGATGCCGATCTCGAACAGCAGCCACATCGGAACGGCCAACAGCGTCTGCGAGAAGATGTCCGGCGGCGTCAGGATCATGCCGACCACGAAGCAGCCAATGATCACGTACGGGCGGATTTTTTTCAGGTAGGCAACGTTGACCACGCCGATCCACACCAGCAACACCACGGCTACCGGGATCTCGAACGCCACGCCGAAGGCGAAGAACAGCGTCATGACGAAATCGAGGTAGCTGGTGATGTCGGTCATCATTTCCACGCCGGCGGGAGTGGCGGCGGCGAAGAATTTGAAGATCAGCGGGAACACCAGGAAATAGGCGAAGGCCATGCCGGTGTAGAACAGCAGAATGCTTGAGACCAGTAACGGCACCGCGATGCGCTTCTCATGCTTGTACAGACCCGGCGCAATAAAGCCCCAGATCTGATGCAGGATCACCGGGATCGCCAGGAACAGCGAAACCATCATGGTCAGTTTCAGCGGCGTCAGAAACGGCGACGACACGTCGGTGGCGATCATCGTCGCGCCGGCCGGCAGGTACTGGCGCAGCGGCGTGGAGACAAAGGTGTAGATCTGCTGGGTGAAGGCGAACAGCCCGGCAAAAATGATGAACACAGCCACGACACAACGCAGCAGGCGAGTGCGCAACTCGGTGAGATGCGAAACCAGCGGCATGTGCTGGTCGTTTTCCGGAAGTTCGCTCATGGGGCTCGCGGCGGTAATGTTGGATCATGAGGGGCTGGCGCAGCAGGCGCAGCCGCAGGTGTAACAGGTTCAACCGGGGTTGCTGCAGCAGGCGCAGGTTCGACGATGGCCTGAGCATGAATCGTCTGCGTCGCCACAGGTTCCACCGGCGTCGGCTCCTGTTGAGTTGGCGTGAAGATCTTCCGCGCCTCCTGCTCCAGAGACAGAATGTGCTCGTTGTGCAGTTGCCGGCGAATCTCGTCGGCCCCGATTTCACGTTCAACTTCCTGTTTGATTGCGTTGAAGCTGCGCTTCAGCCGCCCGACCCACAGGCCGGCCGTGCGCGCAGCACCCGGCAGGCGCTCGGGCCCCAGCACCAGCAGGGCAACGAGGCCGACGAGCAGCAGTTCAGAGAAGCTGATACCAAACATTAGTCAGTGCTCACGAGTCTTTGCGGGTCGGCTCTTCGACTTTTTGCGCCTGCACATCGATGGTGTGCGGCGAGTTCACGGACTGTGTGGTCTGTGGCTGAACAGGCGGAACCGGTTGGGCCGGGGTCACTGTCGGATCGGCCGGTTTCTCGTCGTCGTTCATGGCTTTACGAAAGCCCTTGATCGACTCGCCCACATCAGTGCCGAGGTTTTTCAGTTTCTTGGTGCCGAACACCAGCACCACAACAACCAGGATGACGACCCAGTGTTTCCAGTCAAAAATGCCCATGTTGCGTTCCTCTCAATAATTGTTCAGGCGGACGGGCGAGAGGCTTTCTCGGCGTGTCCGGACAGACCGAAGCGACGGTCCAGTTCATCGAGCACAGCCTGTGGATGCTGCCCCAACTGGGCGAGCATGACCATGCTGTGGAACCACAAATCGGCGGTCTCGTAGATCACATCGCTGCAGTCACCGCTGATGGCGGCATCCTTGGCGGCAATGATGGTTTCGACCGACTCTTCGCCGACTTTTTCCAGAATCTTGTTCAAGCCCTTGTGGTACAGACTGGCGACATACGAGCTGTCGGCAGCGGCGCCTTTGCGCTCTTCCAGCACTTGAGCCAGACGGGTCAGGGTGTCACTCATGTGTGTGTCCTGCGGAATAGATAGCGTGTGGGTCTTTCAGCACCGGGTCGACGGTTTTCCAGTCGCCGTTTTCGAAGACGCGATAGAAGCAGCTCTGACGGCCGGTATGGCAGGCGATGTCGCCGATCTGCTCAACCATCAGGATGATCACGTCGGCGTCACAGTCCAGGCGCATCTCATGCAGGATTTGCACATGGCCGGACTCTTCGCCCTTGCGCCACAGCTTGCCACGGGAACGTGACCAGTAAATGGCACGGTTCTCGGCAGCGGTCAATTCCAATGCTTCGCGGTTCATCCAGGCCATCATCAGGACGCGTCCGGTCTTGTGATCCTGGGCAATCGCAGGCACCAGGCCATCGGCGTCCCACTTGATCTCGTCCAGCCAGTTTTTCATCTTCGACTCCGACAGCGGGCTCTACTTCAATAGTTGAGGCCAATGTTCAAATTCAGCGTTCAAACAGTGTGCCAGCCGATCATCCAACTGGCTATCGGCGAACGACCAGATACAAGCCGACCGCCACCATGATTCCGGCGGGCCAATGCCCCAGTTCGTTCAGCGGGCCACCGGCGGCGAGTATCGTGCCACCGGCCAAATGAGCGGTGCCGAGCAACCGCAGGAACCAGTCGTCCTTGCGCTTGTGCCAAGGGGGCGGCGGGTCGTTGGCGTGGGGCTGAGACATGCGCTCAAGCAGGTCGCGGGCCATGTTGGCCAGATGCGGCAGTTGCTCAAACTGGCTCTGCACGTTGCCGATCAAGGCTTTGGGGCTGACGCGCTCGCGCATCCAGCGTTCGAGGAACGGCTGGGCGGTGTTCCACAGATCGAGGTCCGGGTACAGCTGACGGCCCAGGCCTTCGATGTTCAACAGGGTTTTTTGCAGCAAGACCAACTGCGGCTGCACTTCCATGTTGAAGCGTCGAGCGGTCTGGAACAGGCGCATCAGCACCTGACCGAAGGAAATATCTTTCAACGGTTTTTCGAAGATCGGCTCGCACACCGTGCGGATCGCCGCTTCGAATTCGTTGAGTTTGGTTTCCGCCGGCACCCAGCCAGAATCGATGTGCAACTGCGCGACACGGCGATAATCACGTTTGAAGAACGCGAACAGGTTGCGCGCCAGATAGTCCTGGTCTTCCGGGGTCAGGCTGCCGACGATGCCGCAGTCGATCGCAATGTACTGCGGGCTCCACGGTTGCACGGTGCTGACGAAGATGTTGCCGGGGTGCATGTCGGCGTGGAAGAAGCTGTCGCGGAATACCTGGGTGAAGAAAATCTCCACACCACGCTCGGCGAGCATCTTCATGTCGGTGCGCTGGTCGGCCAGGGTCGCGAGATCGGTGACCTGAATCCCGTAGATGCGCTCCATCACCAGCACTTTCGGCCGGCACCAGTCCCAATAGACTTGCGGCACATAGAGTAGCGGTGAACCGTCGAAGTTGCGCTTCAATTGGCTGGCATTGGCCGCCTCGCGCAGCAGGTCGAGTTCGTCGTAGATGGTTTTTTCGTAGTCGCTGACCACGTCCACCGGGTGCAGCAGGCGTGCATCGGCAGAGAGTTTTTCAGCGGCGCGGGCAAGAATGAACAGCCACGCCAGATCTTGGGCAATGATCGGTTTCAGGCCCGGGCGGATCACTTTGACCACCACTTCTTCGCCGGTTTTCAGCTGCGCGGCATGCACCTGCGCCACCGAGGCCGAGGCCAGCGGTTCGACGTCGAAACGGCTGAAAACTTCACTGATCTTTTTGCCGAGCTGCTCTTCGATCAGCCGGATCGACACTTGCGAGTCAAACGGCGGCACGCGGTCCTGCAGCTTCATCAGTTCATCGGCGATGTCTTCGGGCAGCAGGTCGCGGCGGGTCGAAAGAATCTGGCCGAACTTGATGAAAATCGGCCCCAGGTCCTGCAACGCCAGGCGCAGTCGTGCGCCACGGCTCAGGTCCAGCGTCTTGCGCGGAAACCAGCGCCACGGCAAGGCGTAGCGCAGCGCCAGCAGAAACCAGGGCAGCGGCAGGGCGAACAGCAAGTCATCGAGGCGGTAGCGGATCACAACGCGCTGGATGCGTAACAAACGGCGGACGGCAAGCAGCTTCATGCGTTATCGCTTGGGTCGAGGGATCGGGAGAGGCGCTCGAAACGCGCCTCGAGACGTTCCAGATCGAGCTTGATCTGGTCCAGTTCATTAAAACGGGCGTCAGCTTCGCGCTGACCGACGAGGGCGCGCGATTCTTCGGCCAGGTATTCGCCCAGGTTCTGGTTCAGGCTGGCGAACCCTTGCTGGTACCAGCGCGCGCGGCTGCGCAGATGACCACCGACCAGTTGCGTAGCGACAGGTCCGAGCCAGCGCGAGAGTTCGTACTCCCAGTCCAGTTCGAGGTCCTGAAGGATCGCCGCCAATTCCAGCAGCACGCCACTGTCGCCGTCGAGTTCGACTTCCGGGGCATGCAGAACCGAAGTCTTGTCGTTACTTGTCGCCAGTTTCAGCAGGCTTGAGGCCGGTGCGCGCAAAGTGCAGTCGGCACCGGTTTCCCACTGGGAAGCGAGCATCAGGCCTTCATCGCTGGGCAGTATGAACAGTTGCAGCGCCGGGCTGCGGCAGTCGACGGCAATCACCCTGCCACTCAAATGCGCCAGGCGCGGCAGCGCCGTGCTATCGAGACGCAGCACCCGGTTCAGGCCAAGCTCAACGCTGGCGAGCAGGCCGGCCAGCAACATCAGGGCTTGATGCCACGGTGCAGGGCGACGATGCCTGCGGTCATGTTGTGATAGGTCACACGGTCGAAACCGGCCTCGACCATCATTGACTTCAGGGTTTCCTGATTCGGGTGCATGCGGATCGATTCGGCCAGGTAGCGATAGCTTTCCGAATCATTGGTAATCAGCTTGCCCATCAACGGCATGAAGGCGAACGAATAGGCGTCGTAGGCTTTGGACATCAGCGCGTTGGTCGGTTTGGAGAATTCCAGCACCAGCAAACGGCCGCCCGGCTTCAGCACGCGCAGCATCGAGCGCAGGGCATCTTCTTTGTGCGTCACGTTGCGCAGACCGAAGGCGATGGTCACACAATCGAAATGGTTGTCCGGGAACGGCAGTTTTTCAGCATCGGCCTGGACGAATTCGACGTTGCCGGACACACCCAGATCCAGCAGGCGGTCACGACCGACCTTGAGCATGGATTCGTTGATGTCGGCCAACACTACCTGGCCAGTCGGTCCCACAAGATGCGAGAACTTGCGGGTCAGGTCGCCAGTGCCGCCGGCGATGTCCAGCACGCGGTTACCGGTGCGCACGCCTGACAGCTCGATCGCGAAGCGCTTCCACAGACGGTGCATGCCGCCCGACAGGAGGTCGTTCATCAGGTCGTACTTGGCGGCAACCGAGTGGAAAACCTCAGCGACTTTATCCGCTTTCTGGCTTTCCGGAACGTTTTTGAAGCCGAAGTGAGTGGTGGGTTCGGCATCGCTGCCTTTGCGCTGATCAGTCATATCGCTGTCACCAAAAGAGAATGCGGGACATTCTAATCCCGGTGGCCTGCTTTGTCTTGGCAAGGCTGAAGGTAAGATAGGCAATCACCGGGACGTTTTGACGCAGCTACGGTCAAGATTTTCAGGAAATATTCATAAAGCAGGAGTCATTCGATGGCCCGTATTAGTGTTGAACGTGCCCATGGCCTGGGTAAGGAAGCGGCCCGCGAGAAGGCCGACAAGTTGGCGCAGAAACTGTCCGAACAATATGGCCTGGAGCCGCAGTGGTCCGGCGACACCCTGAACCTGCGACGCTCGGGTGTAAAAGGGGCGGTGCATGTGGGTGAGGATTCGATCAAGGTCGATGTCGAACTGGGCCTGTTGATGTCCGCCATGAGCGGCACCATCAAATCGGAAATCGAAAGGGCCCTCGATAAAGCGTTGGCGTAATCCGGTCGTTGTGTGGAATACGATTAATGTGGGAGCGGGCTTGCTCGCGAATGCGGTATGTCAGTCGATATCAATGCTGAATGACACACCGCATTCGCGAGCAAGCCCGCTCCCACATTTGTTCTGCGTCTACAGGTTTTATGTCATTTGTTAGGGTGCCGTTTCTAATTATTCTCACTACTTTGTGCCTGAGCCCGACTCTCTGCGGGCAGTTCCTCGACCCTTCTGCGCGTGAGGTGCACCATGGCCAAAGTTATTTTGAAGAAAAAAGTCGACGTTGAGACTAACGCCTTGGGCGACGTCAAATCGTATGCCCGCAAGATCTGGCTGGCTGGTCTGGGTGCTTACACCAAGGTCGGTCAAGAGGGTAGCGAGTACGTTCAAGAGCTGATCAAGGCTGGTCAAGCTGTTGAAAAGAAAGGCAAAAAAGTAGTCACTGAAAAACTTGAAGCGGCTAATGCCGAGATCGATGAAGCCAAGAGTGAAGTGAGCACTTTCAAAGGCAAAGTCGAACTTCAACTCGACAAAGTTGAAAGGGCTTTCGATACACGTATCGCAAGCGCCTTGAATCGTATCGGCATTCCGTCTAAACATGACGTGGAGACACTCTCTGCTAAGCTCGATGAGCTGACGGCATTGCTCGAACGTGTCGCGCGTAAATCTTAAGGAGAACGGGATGGCTGGCAAAAAGACTACTGAAAAAGAAGGCAGCTCGTGGATCGGGAAGGTCGAAGACTACTCCCGCAAGATCTGGCTGGCTGGTTTAGGCGTGTACTCGAAGATTGACACTGACGGCAGCAAACTCTTCGATGCATTGGTCAAGGACGGCGAGAAAGCCGAGAAGCTCACCAAGAGCGCTGTCGGCAAAAAAGTCGATGCCGCCAAGGACTCCGCTTCATCGGCCAAGTCGCGCATCAGCGGCGTGAAAGATCGCGCACTGGGCAAATGGGATGAGCTGGAAGGGGCTTTCGACAAGCGTCTGAACAGCGCCATTTCGCGCCTGGGTGTACCGAGCCGCAATGAGGTAAAAGCGCTGCATAGCAAGGTCGATACCCTGACCAAGCAAATCGAAAAACTCACCGGTGCCAAAGTTGCGCCTGTTGCGGCGAAAACCGCGGCGGCCAAACCAGCAGCCAAAAGCGTTGCCAAACCATTGGCCAAGGCTACCGCTAAGCCGGCAGCCAAAACTGCAGCGGCGAAACCTGCTGCCAAAGCGGCCGCTAAACCTGCAGCTAAAACCGCAGCGGCCAAACCGGCTGCCGCGAAGAAGCCAGCAGTGAAAAAACCGGCAGCCCCGAAAGCGGCCGCGCCGAAACCAGCAGCGGCTGCCGCCAAACCGGCAACCCCGGTGAGCACGGCGAATTCCGCCACTGCGCCGACCCCTGCTGTAACCCCGACTATCGCGCCGGCTCCGTCGACGCCAACCAGTCAGTCCTGATGAGCATTCCCACGCTCCGCGTGGGAAATGCCTCACCGGACTCCGCGTCCCATTGCGGCAGTGACGCAGAGCGTCACCGGCTGCATTCCCACGCGGAGCATGGGAACGATCACGCCCGGCCTGCGAAGGTCGGGCGTTTTTGTTTGTGCATGCATTCTAAAGAACACGATAGATCCAATGTGGGAGCGGGTTTGCTCGCGAAAGCGGTTCATCATTCAACACTGATGTCGACTGACACACGGCTTTCGCGAGCAAGCCCGCTTCCACATTTTTACTCGTGTTCTTCCAGGTATTGAAGTGCCAACCGCTCGGTCGCAACCTTGATCGGCGGCAGCAAATGCGGCGCAACCAGCATCATGATCTGATACACCACCAGCCTCACTTCACCTTCACGGTCGAGAATCCGCTGATAGTCCAGCGAGAACAGCAACGTCATGGTGATTTGCTCCACCAGCTGCCCCAGCGCCTGGGTGTCACTGACCAACTGACCTTGAGCTTTCAACTGCGCCAACAATGACGCCAGTGTGCGCTTCAACGCATTGAGCAGGCTGCGTATCCCCTTGGCCAGTTTCGGTAGGCGGCCGGCAAGGTTCGACAGGTCCTGGAACAGAAACCGGTAGTGGGCCAGGCGTTCGACGATCAGGTGCAGGAACAGCCAGTAATCATCGGGCGCCAACTCCACGTCGGACGGTGGATCGAGCAAGGGCGTCAGCTCCGCCTGGAAACGCTCGAACAGACCGAGGATCAGCGGCTCCTTGCCGTGGAAGTGGTAATAGAGGTTGCCCGGGCTGATGCCCATTTCGTTGGCCACTTCCATGGTGGACACATTCGGTTCGCCCTTCTGATTGAACAACTGCAGGGCACATTCGAGAATCCGGTCGCGGGTTTTCATCCAGTCTTCTTAATGGTCGAGTCATGCCACGGCCATTGGCGGCCGTGGTTCGTTGAACGTCAGCGCACGCGCACGTAAGTACCGGGTGCCGCCTCCATCGGTGGATAGTTCTGGTTGCCGAGGGCCATCTGGGTTTCGTGTTGCGCGCCGGAGCGTTCCTGAATCCAGCCCAGCCATTGCGTCCACCAACTACCATCGATGTGCTTGGCGTCGTAATACCAGGCTCGCGGGTCGCTGCTCAGTTTCGGATTCTCGATGTAATTGGCTTTTGGATTATTGGGCGGGTTGAGAATGCTCTGCACATGACCGCTGTTGGACAGCACAAAGCGCCGCTCGCCACCCAGCAGCAATGTCGAGCGATACACCGCATCCCATGGGGTGATGTGATCATTTATGCCTGCCACACTGAAACTGTCGACGGTGACTTTCTGCAGGTCGATCGGTGTGCCGCACACTTCCAGTCCGCCCGGATGACTCAGTGGGTTATGTTTGAAGAAATCCAGCAGGTCGCCATGAAATGCTGCCGGCAGGCGCGTGTTGTCATTGTTCCAGTAGAGGATGTCGAACGCCGGCGGCTCCTTGCCCAGCAGGTAATTATTGATGAAGTAATTCCAGATCAAGTCGTTGGGACGCATCCAGGCAAACACCCTGGCCATGTCGCGACCTTCCAGAACACCCTTCTGATATGAGCGGCGCTTGGCCGCTTCCAGCGTTTCTTCGTCGGCGAAGAGGGTGGCCGGGCTGTCTATCTGACTGTCGAGCAAACTGACCAGGTAGGTTGCGCTGGATACCCGCCTTAGCTGTCGTTTGGCTTGCAAGTGCCCTTGCAGCGCGGCAATGGTCAGCCCGCCGGCACAGGCCCCCATCAGGTTGACCTCGCGAGCGCCAGTGATTGCCCGGCATACATTCATCGCTTCTTCGGCGGCTTCGACGTAAGAAGACAACCCCCATTCACGATGACGCACATCAGGATTGCGCCAACTGATCACGAAGGTCTGCAAGCCGTTTTTAAGGGCGAACTGGACGAAACTGTTGCCGGGGCTCAAGTCGAAAATGTAGTACTTGTTGATCTGTGGCGGCACGATCAACAACGGTTTGGAATACTGCTTTTCGCTCATCGGCTTGTACTGGATCAGCTCCAGCAGCTCATTGCGAAACACCACGGAGCCGGTGGTGGTGGCGACCGTTTTGCCTACCTCGAACGCTTGTTTGGTGACTTGTCTGGGCAGGCCATCGTTATGCATAAGGTCATCGAGCAAATGGCCGACACCCCGTACCAGACTGCTGCCACCGGAGTTGAAGATTTCCTTGATCGCCAGCGGGTTAAGCAGAGTGTTGGACGGCGCCACGGCGTCGTTGATCAAGGCAAAGGCGAAGTGGGCACGGGCACGATCGTCCGCGCTCATGTTGCTCTCGTCGATCCAGTTCTTGACCTCTTTCTGCCAACTCAGATAAGCCTGCAAGCTGCGGCGATAAAAAGGATTGAGGCTCCACGTCGGATCGGCAAAGCGACTGTCCTGCGGGTTGATCGGGTGCAGGGTTTCACCCAGCAATATGCGGCCCAACTGACCACCCAGCTTCAAGGCATGCCGGGCCGTGTACACCGGGTTGCGCAGGCCGTGGGTGGCCAGGCTGCGCAAGGTCGAAAGCAGGTCCCGGCCGCGCAGACCGGTAACCGCATTCTGTGCATTGATGAATACAGCGGGAGTGGGCAAAGAGCCCTTCGCTGGTTTGTCGCGCATGAGTTAACACTCCTTCGTCATCAGGCCAAAAACAAACACACCCGAACAAAACACCATAGACGCTGTTACGGGTTGTTGCGCTGCCCGGCGTCCTGCCATCCGACATTGGGCCGATTAGCCACCCGATGGCGCTGGATGCGGATGCATCACCGCGCGCTGACGTTCTTCCTCAAGAAACTTCATGATGATCGGTGCCACCGCTTCGGCCCGGGTAATCAAAAACAGATGCCCGTCGTCGATGATGTGCAATTGGGCATTGGGAATCCGCCAGGCCAGCATGCGCATATTGATCAGCGGGATCAGTGGATCGTCGTCGCCTGCCAGCACCAGAGTGGGTTGGTGGATTTTGTGCAGCCAGTGAATGCTGGTCCAGCCGAGGCCGGCGAACAGTTGCCAGTAATAACCGAGTTTGCCTGCCGAGCGGACTCTGGCGGCGTGACTGGCAGCCAGGGTCGGATCGCGACGGAACGAGCCGCCATAGATCATCGGTGCGATGCGGATCACATGGGATGGCTGGATGTAGCGCCGTGGGCTGGCCATCATCCACAGCACTTTCGGCTTGCCCGGAACCATCACGGCACCGGCCGCCGTGGCCGCCAGCACCAGCTTCTTGCAGCGCTCGGGATAGTCATGGGCGAACTGCTGCGCCAGAGCTCCACCCCACGACACGCCGATCACGTTGACTTGCCCGTAATCGAGATAGTCGAGCATGCGCGCTGTGAGTTTCGCCAGGCTCGAAAAGCGATACGGGCGGTTGGGCGTTGATGAGCCGCCGACGCCGGGTACGTCGAAGGCAATGACTTCCAGATCCGGATCCAGGGCCTGGACAAACGGGAATATCAGCTCCAGGTTGGCGCCGATGCCGTTGAAAATCAGCAAGGGCGTCAAGTGAGGCTTGCCGGGGCGTACCGCGGTGCGGAGGGTCTGGCCATCCAGGTTGACGGTACGAAAGACGAACGGTTGCGGCATGCACGGAGCCCTGTAGGTTTTAAACGCGGATCGAGCCGTCCCGGGCCGTCGCAGAATGTTCGAGGCTGGCCTCGAGAGTGATGGGTAGAAATCGCGGCACCTCCCAGTGCCGCGGACTGCGAGTTATTTGAAGCTCAACGTTCATGCACGTAAGTGCCCGGCGAAGCCTCACCCGCTGGAAAGGCCTTGTTGCCAAGGTTGGCGGGGGATTTCTTCAGTTTGCCCGAGCGCTCGGCCTGCCACGCCTGCCAATGCAACCACCAGGAATCGGTGTGCTTGGTGGAGTTTTCCATCCACTCTTCGGCTTTGACCGGCATGTCGGTGCTGGTCATGTAGCGCGCTTTCGGATTGCCCGGCGGGTTCAGAATGCTCTGGATATGCCCACTGCTGGACAGCACGAACTCGACCTTGCCGCCGAACAGCTGTGCGGATTTGTAGCAGGACTTCCACGGAGTGATGTGATCGTTGGTACCCGCCAGGGAAAAGATGTCGGCGGTCACCTGCTTGAGGTCGATCGGCGTGCCGCACACTTCCAGGGCATCAGGGCGGATCAATGGGTTGTTTTTGAACATCTCGATCAGGTCACCGTGGAACGCCGCCGGCAACCGGGTGGTGTCGTTGTTCCAGAACAGGATGTCGAAAACCGGTGGCTCATTACCCAGCAGGTAGTTGTTGACCCAGTAGTTCCAGATCAGGTCGTTGGGGCGCATCCAGGCGAAGACTTTCGCCATGTCGCGACCTTCCAGCACACCAGCCTGGTAGGAATGGCGCTTGGCGGCTTCGAGGGTCTGTTCGTCTACGAACAGGGCCACGTCGCTGTCCAGGGTGGTGTCGAGCACACTGACCAGCAGGGTGAGGGCATTGACTTTTTTCTCGCCGATCGCTGCGTAGTGACCCAGCAGGGCGGTGCAGGTGATGCCGCCGGAGCAGGCACCGAGCATGTTCACGTCTTTGCTGCCGGTGATCGCCGTGACGACATCGACCGCTTCCTTGAGCGCTTCGATGTAGGTCGACAGGCCCCACTCGCGCTGCTCCTTGGTCGGATTGCGCCAGCTGACGATGAACGTCTGAACATTGTTGCGCAGGCAGAAACGCGCCAGGCTCTTGTCCGGGCTCAGGTCGAAAACGTAGAACTTGTTGATCTGTGGCGGCACTACCAGCAGCGGGCGTTCATGCACCTGCTCGGTGATCGGTCGGTACTGGATCAGCTCCAGCACGTCGTTGCGAAAGACCACCGCGCCTTCGGTTACGCCCAGGCTCTTGCCAACTTCGAACGCGCCCATATTGACCTGGCTCGGCATGCCGCCGTTGTGCACCAGATCCTTGGCCAGATGGGAGAGACCGTCGAGCAGGCTCTTGCCGCCGGTTTCGAAGAAACGTTTGACCGCCGCCGGGTTGGCCGCCGTGTTGGTCGGGGCCATGGCTTCGGTCATGAGGTTGATTACGAAATGCCCACGAGCGACGTCCTTGGGCGAGAGGTTGCTGTCATCGATCCAGGCGTGAAGTTCCTTGCGCCACGCCAGATAAGTTTGCAAATAACGTTTGTAGAGCGGGTTTTGACTCCAGGCCGGGTCAAGGAAACGGCGGTCGTCGCTTTGCGGTTGAAGTTCGGATTTTCCGAACAGCACATTCTTGAGTTCGATGCCGAAATGGGCGACATGCCTGGCACTGTGGATGGGTTGTCTGATGGCCTGGGTCAGTACCATTCGGGCAGAGCCCAAGAGATCCTTTCTACGTAGTCCAACAACTGGATTCAGCCCCAAGGTATTTTCCGAAGCCTGAAATTTCAAGTCATCGTTAAGCTTGTTACTCATCTACGACGCTCCATTGTCCTGAGGCGAGTACCCGAGTCCAGCTGTGTAATCACACAGCACGCCAGGTACTACTGCTCGGGTGACTGTTAATTGCGCATCGCTGCTTTTTAGTTCAGAGAGCACTGCACGGAACTTGCCAGCTCCATTGGTTACCCGAGTTTAATTTTTTTCGCAAGCGGGCCAATCGTTGACACCGCAGCGGAGCATTCAAACAGATGGAATTAGAAAATGCCCTCTAAATAGCCAAAGGCCTGATTTAGAGCATCAGCTTGACGACTGACTCATTCGGATCGCGGGTCTTTCCAGCCGCTTTCAGTTCAGCAAGATAATCGTTCCACAGATCTTCTTGGCGCACTGCCAACTGGTATAGATATTCCCAAGTGAACAGACCGCTGTCGTGGCCGTCGTCGAAGGTCAATTTCAGTGCGTACTGACCGGCCGGTTCGACCTTGCTCAGGCCTACGCCGATCTTGCCAAATTGCAGGATAGGTTTGCCGTGGCCCTGGACCTCGGCGGAAGGAGAGTGCACGCGAAGAAACTCGGCGGGCAGGTGATATTCCTCACCGGACGCGTATTTAAGCGTCAGGGTTTTTGAGGCTTTGTGGAGTTTGATGTCGGTGGGGAGTTGGGTCATGGCCGGCAGTCCGTCTTTGTGGGAGACCTGTTGGAACCTGATCTGCAAAACACCACAGTTCTAATGTGGGAGCGGGCTTGCTCGCGAAAGCGGTGTAACAGTCAACGCAGATGTTGAATGTTACGGCCTCTTCGCGAGCAAGCCCGCTCCCACAGGTTCGCTGACACTGTAAGTATGGCTTACAGGATATAACGGGACAGGTCTTCGTTCTGCGCCAATTCGCCCAAGTGGCTGTTGACGTAATCGGCATCGATCAGGATTGGCTTGTCCTCATGGGTGCTGGCCAGATCACCGGCGCTGAACGACACCTCTTCGAGCAGGCGCTCGAGCAGGGTGTGCAAGCGACGGGCACCGATGTTCTCGGTTTTCTCGTTGACCTGCCAGGCGATCTCGGCGAGACGCTTGATGCCGTCCGGCTGGAACTCGATGTTCAAGCCTTCGGTTTTCAGCAATGCACAATACTGCTCGGTGAGTGAGGCATGCGGTTCGCTGAGAATGCGCTCGAAATCTTCCGGGCTCAGGGCCTTGAGCTCAACACGAATTGGCAGACGACCTTGCAGCTCGGGCACCAGATCGCTCGGCTTGCTCAGGTGGAACGCACCGGAAGCGATGAACAGGATGTGGTCAGTCTTGACCATGCCCAGTTTGGTGTTGACGGTGCAGCCTTCGATCAGCGGCAGCAAGTCGCGCTGTACACCTTCGCGGGACACGTCGATGCCACCGGAGTTGCCACGCTTGGCAACCTTGTCGATTTCGTCGATGAACACGATGCCGTGCTGCTCGACGGCTTCCAGGGCCTTGGCCTTCAATTCTTCTTCGTTGACCAGGCGACCGGCTTCTTCGTCGCGTACCAGTTTCAACGCTTCCTTGACCTTGAGCTTGCGGTTTTTGCGCTTGCCCTTGCCCATGTTGGCGAACAGGCTCTGCAGCTGGTTGGTCATTTCTTCCATGCCCGGTGGCGCGGAGATATCGACGCCGGACACTTCGGCCACTTCGATTTCGATCTCCTTGTCATCCAGCTGACCTTCACGCAGGCGTTTGCGGAACAGCTGACGGGTGTTGGAATCCTGGGACGGTGCGGCGTCCTCGTTGCTGAAGCCCATGCGTGCCGGTGGCAGCAAAGCGTCGAGGATGCGCTCTTCGGCGGCGTCTTCGGCGCGGTGGCGAACTTTGGTCATTTCCTGTTCGCGAAGCAACTTGATCGCGGCGTCGGCCAGATCACGAATGATCGATTCGACGTCGCGGCCGACGTAGCCCACTTCGGTGAACTTGGTCGCTTCGACTTTGATGAACGGCGCGTTGGCGAGCTTGGCCAGGCGACGGGCGATCTCGGTTTTGCCGACACCGGTCGGGCCGATCATCAGGATGTTCTTGGGGGTGACTTCGACGCGCAGCTCTTCGGGCAGCTGCATCCGGCGCCAGCGATTACGCAAGGCGATGGCGACGGCGCGTTTGGCATCGTCCTGGCCGATGATATGGCGATTGAGTTCGTGGACGATTTCACGGGGGGTCATGGGCATAATAATTGGCGGTCCTCAAGCAAAAGTGAGCCGTGGCGCTAGGCCGAAACAGGCTTACTCAGCGAGATCCTGCTCCTCGATGGTGAAGGTGTGGTTGGTGAATACGCAGATGTCGCCGGCGATGCCCAGCGCTGTTTCGACAATTTCCCGAGCCGACAAATCGGTTTTCTTCAGCAGGGCACTCGCAGCAGCCTGGGCGTAGCCGCCGCCGGAACCCATGGCGATCAGGCCTTCTTCGGGTTCAACCACGTCACCGTTGCCGGTGATGATCAAGGAGGCATCTTTGTTGGCAACCGCGAGCATGGCTTCGAGGCGGCTCAAGGAGCGGTCGGTACGCCATTCTTTGGCGAGTTCGACGGCGGCGCGAACCAGGTGACCCTGATGTTTCTCGAGCTGGCCTTCGAAACGCTCGAAGAGGGTGAAGGCGTCAGCGGTGGCCCCGGCAAAACCGGCGATAACCTGGCCGTGGTACAGGCGACGAACTTTCTTCGCGTTGCCTTTCATTACGGTATTGCCGAGCGAAACCTGGCCGTCGCCGCCCATGACGACTTTGCCGTGGCGGCGAACTGAAACGATGGTGGTCAAGGGAGAGTCTCCACGCAGCGGGGCGAAAATGCCTTCTGCCCACTCATATGGGGGTGGTGGAGCGTTTTTCAACTGTAGGATGCGGCGGGGGACGAGCGGTGCCTGACAGGCGATCGTTCCCACGCTCTGCGTGGGAATGCCTCAAGGGACGCTCCGCGTTCCGGCGCCGGAAGGGACGCAGAGCGTCCCGGGCTGCATTCCCACGCAGAGCGTGGGAACGATCAGGCGCGGGATCAGCGGCTCTGGCGTTGTTGTAACAACAGATTGCTGAAACCGCTGCCCGCCAGTTGCTTCTGGGCCGTAGTCAACTGTTCGCGGTTGCTGAACGGGCCGACCAAAACCCGATACCAGGTCTCGTCCTTCACCGTGCCGGATTCAACCGCCACGGCCTGACCCAGCAGGATGATCTGCGCACGCACCTTGTCGGCATCGGCTTCTTTGCGGAATGAGCCGGCCTGCAGGAAGAACTTGGTCACCGGCGCAGCTTTCGCCACGGGCGGTGCTGGCGGCGGGGTGATGCCGGCCAATGCCGCTTGAGCCCGGGCCGTGTCGATCTTCGCTGCTTCCGCAGGCGTCACCGGCGTGGTCGGAATGGCCGGCACTTGTGGCGTTGGCAGGGTTTTCTCCGGCACCGCGTCCGGCGGCACGATGACTTCCGATTCCGGCAGCAAGGTGTAGAAGTCGTACTTCGGCTTCACCGGTTGCGTCGGGCTCGGCGGAGTCTTGTTGGCCTCGGCGATCTTGGTGGCTTTCTGCTGCTCGATCTTCTCGCGCTTGACGGTATCGCTGCCCTTGCCCGGCTCCAGCTTCATCAGAAACACAATGAACGCGCCGACCGTCAGGCCGATGGCCATCCACAGCCAGCCCGGGATCGGTTGCTTTGCAGGAGCTTGGTAACGGCTGGCGCCCCGTTTGGGTGCAGGTTTTTTCTTGGCGGCCAACTTACATGCGCTCCAGAGTTTCCAGACCCAAGAGTTCCAGGCCTTGCTTGAGAGTGCGACCGGTCAGCGCGGCGAGGCGCAGGCGGCTCTGCATCTGCTCCGGGGTGTCCGCACCGAGGATCGGGCAGTTCTCGTAGAAGCTGGAGAACAGGCCGGCAACATCGTACAGGTAGGTGCAGAGGATGTGCGGTGTGCCTTTGTCGGACACGTTATTGAGGATTTCGCCGAACTGCGCCAGTTTCGCCGCCAGCTCATGTTCGTGTGCGGCTTCGAGGACGATCTGCCCTTCGACTTCGCTGAAATCCTTGCCGAGTTTGCGGAACACACCGGCAACCCGAGTGTAGGCGTACAGCAGGTACGGCGCGGTGTTGCCTTCGAAGTTCAGCATCAGGTCGAAGTTGAAGCTGTAGTCGCTGGTGCGGTGCTTGGACAGGTCGGCGTATTTCACGGCGCCGATGCCCACAACCTTGGCGATGTTGCGCAACTCGTCTTCGGCGAGTTCCGGGTTCTTCTCCTTCACCAGTGTGTAGGCGCGTTCCTGGGCTTCGGTCAGCAGGTCGATCAGCTTCACGGTGCCGCCGTCACGGGTCTTGAACGGACGGCCATCGGCGCCGTTCATGGTGCCGAAGCCCATGTGTTCCATTTCCATCGGATGGGTCACAAAGCCGGCCAGGCGCGCGACCTGGAACACTTGCTGGAAGTGCAGGGCCTGGCGCTGGTCGACGAAGTACAACGCGCGATCAGCCTTCAGCACGCCGCTGCGGTAGCGCACGGCCGCGAGGTCGGTGGTGGCGTAGAGGTAGCCGCCATCGGCCTTGACGATGATCACCGGCAGCGGTTCGCCGTCAGCGTTCTTGAATTCGTCGAGGAACACGCACTGGGCGCCGTTGCTTTCGACCAGCAAGCCAGCGGCCTTGAGGTCGTTGACCACGTTGATCAGGTCGTCGTTATAGGCGCTTTCACCCATTACGTCGGCCATGGTCAGTTTGACGTTCAACAGCTCGTAGATTTTCTGGCAGTGCGACAGCGAGATGTCTTTGAACTTGGTCCACAGCGCCAGGCAGTCCGGGTCGCCGGCTTGCAGCTTGACCACCAGGCCACGGGCGCGATCAGCGAACTCTGCGGATTCGTCGAAGCGTTGTTTGGCGGCGCGGTAGAAATTTTCCAGGTCTGACAGCTCGTCGCTGGTGATCGGGTTTTCCTGCAGATAAGCCATCAGCATGCCGAACTGGGTGCCCCAGTCGCCAACGTGGTTCTGGCGGATCACTTCGTCGCCGAGGAATTCCAGAACCCGCGCCACGCCATCGCCGATGATGGTTGAACGCAAGTGGCCGACATGCATCTCTTTGGCCAGGTTCGGTGCCGACAGGTCTACCACGGTGCGCTGCACCGGGCCGGCTTTGCGCACGCCGATGTGGTCGTCGGCCAGCGCCGCGTCCAGGCGGGTCGCCAGGGCTTGAGTGTTCTGGAAGAAGTTCAGGAAGCCAGGGCCGGCGATTTCAGCTTTGGAGACGTTCTCGTCAGCCGGCAGCGCGGCGATGATTTTCTCGGCCAGGTCACGGGGTTTCATGCCCGCCGGTTTGGCCAGCATCATGGCGATGTTGCTGGCGAAGTCGCCGTTTTTCTTGTCGCGAGAGTTTTCCACCTGGATCGCCGGCGACAGGCCTTCAGGCAACACACCTTCGTTGACGAGTTGGGTGATGGCTTGTTGGATCAGCTGGCGAATGGTGTCTTTCATGGTGTTCTCTGTCGACCGCAAGCGCGGCGGCGCTTCGATGCGCTGGTGGAAAAACTGGGCATTATCCGTTGCGAAGACCGGCTTGCCAACTATAGCGGGCAGGTTATGGATATGTGGTGACAATTCGGCCGCCTTCGCGGGCAAGTCGGATCGCCGCACCGCTCGCTCCTACAGAGATTTGCGTGATCCCTGTAGGAGCGAGGCTTGCCCGCGAAGGCGATCTCTAAATCAATACAAATCGACCGGGTCGACATCCAGCGACCAACGCACCGCCCGCCCACTCGGCATCTGCTCCAAAACCAGCAACCAACTGCTCAGCAATCGATGCAGCGGCGCCCGGGCCGTGGCTTGCAGCAACAACTGTGCGCGGTAACGCCCGGCTCGACGCTCCATCGGCGCCGGCACCGGCCCCAGCAACTCGATACCGGTCAGATGCTGCTCGGCCAGCAAACGCTCGGCCTCGCTGCAGGCTTCATCGAGGAAGCCTTCGGCCTGCCCCGGTTTATGCGCTTCGGCCCGCAGCAGTGCGAGATGCGCAAACGGCGGCAGCCCTGCGGAGCGGCGTTCGCTCAACGCCTGTTCGGCAAAGGCGAAATAGCCCTGTTCGGTCAGTTGCACCAGCAGTGGATGGTCCGCCAGGTGCGTCTGGATGATCACTTTGCCCGGCTCTTCGGCCCGCCCCGCGCGCCCGGCGACTTGGACGATCAGCTGCGCCATGCGTTCGCTGGCACGGAAATCGCCAGAGAACAGTCCACCGTCGGCATCGAGAATCGACACCAGGGTCACCCGTGGAAAGTGGTGTCCTTTGGCAAGCATCTGCGTGCCGATCAGAATGCACGGCTGGCCTTTCTGAATGGTGGCGAACAGTTGATTCATCGCATCTTTGCGTGAAGTACTGTCGCGGTCGACTCGTAGCACCGGCACGTCCGGAAACAGAATCCCCAAGCGTTCTTCGGCGCGTTCGGTGCCAGCGCCCACGGGGCGCAAATCGACTTTGCCGCATTTCGGGCAATGGCGGGGCACCCGCTCGACTTCGCCGCAATGGTGACAACGCAGTTCGCCTGAGCGCTGGTGCACAGTCATCCGCGCATCGCAGCGCTTGCACTCGGACATCCAGCCGCAGTCGTGGCAGAGTAGGGTGGGTGCGAACCCTCGGCGATTGAGGAACACCAGCACCTGCTGGCCGGCGGCCAGGGTCTGACCGATGGCTTGCTGCATCGGCCCGGAAATGCCGCTGTCCAGCGGGCGACTTTTCACGTCCAGGCGCAGAAAGCGCGGTTGCTTGGCGCCACCGGCGCGCTCATTCAGGCGTAAGAGGCCGTAACGACCGGTGTAGGCGTTTTGCAGGCTTTCCAGCGAAGGTGTAGCGGATCCGAGGACAATCGGAATGTTTTCCTGCCGGGCGCGAACCAGTGCCAGGTCGCGGGCGTGGTAGCGCAGGCCTTCCTGCTGTTTATAGGAGCCGTCGTGCTCTTCATCGATGATGATCAGGCCGGGGTTCTTCATCGGCGTGAACAGGGCCGAACGGGTACCGATAATAATGTCGGCCTCGCCATCCCGTGCCGCCAGCCAGGCTTCCAGGCGTTCGCGGTCATTGACGGCGGAGTGGATCAGCGCGATGCGCGCATTGAAGCGCTGCTCGAAGCGCGCCAGGGTTTGCGGGCCGAGGTTGATCTCCGGGATCAGCACCAGGGCTTGCTTGCCGGCCTCGAGCGTTTCGCGGATCAGTTGTAAATAGACTTCGGTCTTGCCGCTGCCGGTGACGCCGGCCAGCAGGAACGCGTGATAACGGTCGAACCCGGAGCGAATCGCCTCGTAAGCGGCGCGCTGCTCCGGGTTGAGCGGCAATTCCGGTTGCGCCAGCCAGTGTTCGTGGCGCACTCCGGGCGCGTGCTTGCGGATGTCTACCTGCACCAGATCCTTGGCCAGCAACAGATCGAGGCTGTCCTTGCTCAGCCTCAATTTGCTCAGCAGTTGATGCGCGACGCCGTGGGGATGCTGGGCCAGGGTCGCCAGGGCTTCACGCTGTCGCGGTGCGCGGGCAATGCGCGGATCATCGAGGCTGGCGCCGGGCGCGGCGGACCAGAAGCGCTCCTGACGAGCTTCGGCCAGTTCACCCTGACGCAATAATACCGGTAGCGCCCAGCTCAACGTGTCGCCGAGGCTGTGCTGGTAATACTGGGAAGTCCACAGACACAGCTTGAACAGCGCGGGCGGTAGCGGTGGTACGGCATCGAGCAGCGCCAGGGCCGGTTTGAGTTTTTCCGTCGGGACTTCACTGTGGTCGGTGATTTCCACCAGAATCCCGATCATCTCCCGTCGACCGAATGGCACCCGCAAGCGCATGCCCGGATGCAACTGGGCACGCAGGACTCCGGCCGGCGCGCGGTAGTCGAACAGGCGGCGCAGGGGCGAAGGCAGGGCGAGGCGCAGAATGGCGTCGGGCACGCGGGGGATCTCGATAAGCGGAAATAAAGAGAGCGCGTGACCTGTAGGAGCGAGGCGAAGAGGCTGTGTCAGCCGGCATTTATGTCATCTGACACGACGCTTTCGCGAGCAAGCTCGCTCCTACAGTGGTGCGCTTAGGGCCGGGAGCCTAGCAGACGGTCGGTGTAAGGGACAGCTTGCGTGATCGGGATTGTCTGGTAGAATCCGCGGCCTAATTACGTGCGGTATTCAACAATAGTGTTGGGTGGCGGCACGCTAGCCTGAGGAATACACCATGAAAGCCGATATCCATCCAGATTACCCAGTCATTGCTGTTACTTGCAGCTGTGGCAACAAGTTTGAAACTCGTTCGACTTTCGGCAAAGCACTGCCGATCGACGTATGCAACGAGTGCCACCCGTTCTACACCGGTAAGCAGAAGACTCTGGATACTGGCGGTCGTGTACAGCGCTTCGCAGACCGTTTCGGCGCTTTCGGCAAGAAAGCTCCAGCTGCTGCAGAGTAAGGTTGAAGAGCCCGATGGGCTTTTCCTTGCTGATGAAAAAGGCGTCCCTCGCGGGCGCCTTTTTTGTGTCCGCGATTTGGCTTTCCGCTGCCCAAGCCTTCTGCCCGGCGCCGAGCGGGCTGACGTCGGTCGCGGTGCAGCGGGTAGTGGATGGTGACACCTTGCGTCTGCGCGATGGTCGTAGCGTGCGCATGATTGGTTTGAATACGCCTGAGCTGGGCAAACAGGGCCGTTCCGACGAGCCGTTCGCCGTGGCCGCGCGCAAGCGCCTTGAGGCGCTGGTGGCTGCCAGCGACGGGCAGGTCGGTTTGCTGCCGGGTAAAGAAAGTAAGGACCATTACGGTCGCACTCTGGCGCATGTCTACGGCGTTGATGGTGCCAACTTCGAAGCGCAGATGCTCGCCGAGGGTCTCGGTTTTCAGGTGGCGGTGGCGCCGAATGTCGATTTGGTCGGTTGCCAGCAAGTGGCGGAACGCAGTGCCCGTCAGGCCGGCCTCGGGTTGTGGCGCCAATCACCTGTACTGAAAGCGGAGCAGATCAGCGTTTCCGGTTTCGCCGTGCTCAGTGGTCGTGTGAGCAAGGTTCAGCGCAATCGCGGCGGGATTTGGATCGAGTTGCAGGATTCGGTTGTATTGCGGGTTGCACCCAATCTGCTAGGCCAGTTCGATGTCGCGTCACTTGAACAGCTCAAAGGCAAGCAAATCGAGGCTCGAGGCTGGGTAGTGGATCGTTCGCGCCGGGGCGGTCTGCAGCCGGGTCAGGCGCGCTGGCTTCTGCCGCTGACCGATCCGGCGATGTTGCAGGCGGCGCCATAAGAAAAAATTGTAGACATTTGTTCTGTTGATTGTGAACAGTCTACCCCTTGTGTTCCGTGGCTCTTGGCCCAAAGTCGTAGGGTCGAGCGCTTGACAGGGGTGACTGGTCAGTCTTGTGGGGGCTTTGCGAGGCGAGTATCCTCGGCGGTCCGTCTGTCCAACAGTAAAAAGCGGAATGCCCCTATGTCTGATCTGAAAACTGCCGCTCTCGAATATCATGCCCATCCCCGTCCAGGGAAGCTGAGTGTCGAGCTCACCAAGGCCACCGCTACCGCCCGCGACCTGTCGCTGGCCTATAGCCCCGGCGTAGCCGAACCAGTACGCGAAATCGCCCGCGATCCTGAACTGGCCTACAAATACACCGGCAAAGGCAACCTGGTTGCAGTCATTTCCGATGGCACCGCGATTCTCGGCCTGGGTAACCTCGGCCCATTGGCCTCCAAGCCGGTTATGGAAGGTAAGGGCGTGCTGTTCAAGCGCTTCGCCGGTATCGACGTGTTCGACATCGAAGTCGACTCCGAAAGCCCGCAAGCCTTTATCGACACCGTCAAGCGTATCTCCATCACCTTCGGTGGCATCAACCTGGAAGACATCAAGGCGCCTGAGTGCTTTGAGATCGAACGCGCTCTGATCGAGCAGTGCGACATTCCGGTATTCCACGATGACCAGCACGGCACCGCAATCGTTACTGCGGCCGGCATGATCAACGCCCTGGAAATCGCTGGCAAAACCCTGGCTGACGCCAAAATCGTTTGCCTGGGCGCCGGTGCGGCTGCCATCTCCTGCATGAAATTGCTGGTGAGCATGGGCGCCAACATCGAAAACATCTACATGGTTGACCGTACCGGCGTGATCCATTCCGGCCGTGACGACCTGAACCAGTACAAGGCTGTGTTCGCTCACGCGACCGAGAAGCGCACCCTGGCTGACGCGCTGGAAGGCGCTGACGTGTTCGTTGGCTTGTCCGGCCCGAACCTGCTGAGCGCTGAAGGCCTGAAATCCATGGCGGCCAACCCGATCGTGTTCGCGTGCTCGAACCCGGATCCGGAAATCGCCCCGGAACTGGCCCACGCCACCCGTAACGACGTGATCATGGCCACCGGCCGTTCGGACTACCCGAACCAGGTCAACAACGTACTGGGCTTCCCGTTCATCTTCCGTGGTGCCTTGGACGTTCGCGCCAAGCGCATCAACGAAGAAATGAAAGTGGCGGCCGCCAACGCCCTGCGTGAACTGGCCAAGCTGCCAGTGCCTCAGGAAGTGTGCGACGCCTACGGCGGCATCAAACTGGAATTCGGTCGTGAGTACATCATTCCGAAACCAATGGATGCCCGTCTGATCACCCTGATCTCCGATGCCGTGGCCAAGGCTGCGATCGAGACCGGTGTGGCGACCCTGCCGTATCCGAAGAACTACCCGCTGAAAAGCGTGGATGACGTGTTCAACGGCTAAGCCGTTGTAGCGCTTCAGCCAAAAGCCCCGGCTCGCTCTGAGTCGGGGCTTTTTTGTATCTGAGGGTTGATCGTTCCCACGCTCTGCGTGGGAATGCCTCAAGGGACGCTCCGCGTTCCAGCTCTAGAAAGGGACGCGGAGCGTCCCGGGCTGCATTCCCACGCAGAGCGTGGGAACGATCGGCAGGTCAAAAAAGCCCCGCTCTTCTTTCGAAGGCGGGGCTTTTTGGTGTCGCTGCGCGATCAGAACAAATCGATCGGCGCCGCTTCATCCGCGGGCAGCGGGCTGCCCGGCACATTGCCGTTGCCCAGTTCGCTCACCGACGGTGGCGTGTCTTCGGCCTTGAACAGTTCGAAGTAGGCGCCTGGCGTGCCTGGAGTAGCTGCACGGCCGCTGACCGGGTCGACTCGCAGGCTGAGGATGCCTTCCGGCTCTGGCTGGGTATGCGGCGGCTTGTCCTTGAGGGCAGCAGCCATGTAGTTCATCCAGATCGGCAGGGCGACGGTGCCGCCGAACTCGCGTTTGCCCAGGCTTTCCGGTTGATCGAAGCCAGTCCAGACGGTGGTTACGTAATCGGCGTTATAGCCGGAGAACCAGGCGTCCTTGGATTCGTTGGTGGTGCCGGTCTTGCCCGCGATGTCGCTGCGACCCAGGGCCAGCGCACGGCGGCCGGTGCCGAGTTTGATCACGTCCTCGAGCATGCTGTTGAGGATGTAGGTGGTGCGCCCATCGACGATACGTTCGGCCACGGCTGGCGTTTGTGGCACTGGCTGGGTGCTCGGTGCTTCGCCTGGAGTGGCGTTGACCGTGAAGGTATTGGAGGCCGGCACGGCGATGCCATCGCTGACGACGGCGCCTTTTGGAACGCTCGGCGGGTTGGCGACGAATAGCGTGTCGCCGTTGCGGCTTTCGATTTTATCGATGATGTATGGGGTGATCTTGTAGCCGCCGTTAGCGAATGTAGCCCAGCCAGTGGCGATTTCCATTGGGGTCAACGTCGCGGTGCCCAGCGCCAGGGACAGGTTGCGCGGCAGGTCCTGCTTGTTAAAGCCGAACTTGCTGATGTAGTCGATGGTGCGGTCGACACCCAACGCTTGCAGCAGACGGATCGATACCAGGTTGCGCGATTTGTAGAGCGCTTCACGCATGCGAATCGGGCCGAGGAAGGTGTTGGTGTCGTTCTTCGGACGCCAGACCTTGTCCAGATACTCGTCGACGAACACGATTGGTGCGTCGTTCACCAGACTGGCGGCGGTATAGCCATTGTCCAGGGCGGCGCTGTAGACGAACGGCTTGAAGCTCGAACCCGGCTGACGCTTGGCCTGCATGGCGCGGTTGTAGTTGCTCTGCTCGAAGGCGAAACCGCCGACCAGTGAACGAATGGCACCGTTCTGCGGGTCAAGGGAAACCAGTGCGCCCTGGGCCTGTGGAATCTGGCTGAATTTGAGTGAATTGTCTGGTTGACGCTGTACGCGAATCAGATCACCGACCTGCGCGACATCCGACGGCTGCTTCGGATTGGCGCCCATGCTGTTGGTGTTCAGGAACGGACGAGCCCACTTCATGGTGTCCCAGGCGACGTGCTCTTCGCCGGTGCCCGTGCGGGTCAACACCTGCACGCCGTTCTTGTCGACCTGGGTCACGATCGCCGGTTCCAGACCGCTGATGATTCGCTGTTTGGTCAACTCCTGTGTCCAGGCCTCTCGGGTTTTACCCGGCAGGCGTGATTCGGGGCCGCGATAACCATGCCGTTGATCGTAGGTCATCAAGCCTTCGTGAACCGCGGTGTTGGCCATCTCCTGCAAATCGCTCGGCACCGTGGTGGTGACACGGAAACCTTCGGTGTACGCATCGCTGCCATAGCGGCCCACCATTTCGGCACGGGCCATTTCGGCGACGTACGGTGCGTTCACTTCCGGGGTCGGTACATGATAGCTGGCGTTCAGCGGCTCATTGATCGCGGTGGTGTAGTCGGCTTCGGTGATCTTGCCGAGCTTGTACATGCGCCCCAGGATCCAGTCGCGACGCTCCTTGCTGCGGGTCGGGTTGGCCAGCGGGTTGAAACGCGACGGGGCTTTTGGCAGGCCGGCAATCATTGCCATCTGCGCCAGGCTGACGTCACGAATCGATTTGCCGTAATAGACCTGCGCCGCTGCCTCGATGCCGTAGGCGCGGTTGCCCAGGTAGATCTTGTTGACGTACAGCTCGAGGATTTCGTCCTTGGTCAGCTGCCGTTCGATCTGCAGTGCCAGAAGGATTTCGGTGGTTTTGCGCGAGAAGCTACGTTCGCTGGTCAGGAAGAAGTTTTTCGCCACCTGCATGGTGATGGTGCTGCCGCCGGATTGAATGTGTCCGCTTTTTACCAGTTGGGTGGCGGCACGCATCAGGCTGCTGGGATCGACGCCATAGTGGTTGGCGAAATTGTCGTCTTCAGCACTTAGTAACGCATTAATGAAATTTGGGGGAATGTCGGCGAAACGGATCGGAGTACGGCGCATTTCGCCAAATTCTGCGATCAATTTGTTGTCGCTGCTGTAAACCCGCAATGGAATCTGCAACTGAATGCTTCTCAGCGCCTCCACGGATGGCAATCCGGGGCTAAGGTAAAGAAAGGCGCCACTCAGACCCAGAAGCAGTCCGCAGAAAACGGCGACGATGGACCAACCGAAAAATTTCAGCAGACGAATCAAGGCTTTTGGGTATCCAGGGCAAAGAATGAATTAGGCATCAGGTTTCAGGCTATACAGAGAATGACCCGCGCTTGCAGTGAAAGCGGAAAAAAACGCTCGGTATTATAAGCATTTTTCCGTCGGGGGCGTCATTTGCGCTTCTGTCAAGACGGGGGGTATTGAACGCAATGGATATTACAGAGTCCGTAACTCACGGATAGTCATAGGGAATTGGTAGTGCTAGGACTCTTCAATAAAAAAGCCAATACGCTTCTGGGGATCGACATCAGCTCCACGTCGGTGAAGCTATTGGAGCTAAGTCGCCAGGGCGATCGCTATCGGGTTGAGGCCTATGCGGTCGAACCGCTGCCCGCCAGTGCCGTGGTCGAGAAAAATATCGCCGAGCTCGAAGGCGTGGGTCAGGCTCTTGCGCGCGTGCTGTCCAAGGCCAAAACCAGCCTCAGGAACGTTGCCGTGGCTGTGGCCGGTTCGGCGGTGATCACCAAGACCATCGAGATGGACGCCGGTCTTTCCGACGACGAGATGGAAAACCAGCTGAAGATCGAGGCTGATCAGTACATTCCTTATCCACTGGATGAGGTGGCGATCGACTTCGAAGTGCAGGGCATGTCGGCGCGCAACCCCGAGCGGGTCAATGTGCTGCTGGCTGCGTGTCGCAAGGAAAACGTCGAGGTCCGCGAAGCGGCCCTGGCTCTGGCCGGGTTGACTGCGCGCGTGGTCGATGTCGAAGCCTATGCGCTGGAGCGATCGTTTGGCCTGCTGGCAACCCAGTTGGCCGCTTCTCAGGAGCGTCTGACCGTGGCGGTGGTCGACATCGGCGCCACCATGACCACCCTGAGCGTGCTGCACAACGGGCGGATCATCTACACCCGCGAACAATTGTTCGGCGGCCGTCAACTGACGGAAGAGATCCAGCGTCGTTATGGCCTGACCGTCGAGCAGGCCGGGCTGGCGAAGAAGCAGGGCGGCTTGCCGGACGATTATGTCAGCGAGGTCTTGCAGCCGTTTCGTGATGCATTGGTGCAACAGGTGTCGCGCTCATTGCAATTTTTCTTTGCCTCCGGCCAGTACAACTCGGTCGATCACATCCTCCTGGCCGGCGGCACCGCCTCGGTCCCAGGGCTGGAGCGATTGATCGAGCAGCGACTGGGTACGCCGACCTTGGTCGCCAATCCATTCTCCGACATGACCCTGAGCAGCAAGGTCAACGCCGGTGCCTTGGCGAGCGATGCCCCGGCATTGATGATCGCCTGCGGGCTGGCCCTCAGGAGTTTCGACTGATGGCGCGGATCAATCTTTTACCCTGGCGTGAAGAGTTGCGTGAAGGGCGTCGCAAACGCTTTTTGCTGGCGTTGGTCGGTGTGCTGGTGGGGGCGGTGGGCGCGCTGCTGATTGCGGACCAGGTCATTAACGGCGCCATTAGTCGGCAAGTCGCCCGTAACGATTACATCGGCAAGCAGATTACGGTGGTCGATGAGCGGATCAAACAGATCAGCGACCTGAAGGCCCGCCGACAGCAACTCGTCGAACGCATGCGCATTATTCAGGACCTGCAAGGAAACCGGCCGATCAGCGGGAGGATTTTCGATCAGTTGGCGCGTACTTTGCCGGACGGCGTTTATTTCACCGAAGTGAAAATGGTCGGCAAGACGTTGTCCATCACCGGCGCGGCTGAGTCCAACAATCGTGTTTCGGATCTAATGCGCAATCTTGATGCGTCCGACTGGTTCGATGCGCCCAATCTCACGGAAGTCAAAGCGACCACCGCCGGTCAGCTGGATCAGGCCAATGTTTTTCAATTGACTGTCCGTCAGACTCAGCCCGCCGTTGTGGGGGGCACTAAATGAGACTGTCCGAATGGTTTGAAGGGTTGCGCCAGATCGACATCAACGATCTGGACACCAACAACATGGGGTCCTGGCCTCCAGCGATCAAGGTCCTGGCGAGTGTCCTGCTGATGGTTCTGGTGCTGGCCCTGGGCTACAGCTTCTTGATCAGCGATCTGCAAAATCATCTGGAACTCAGGCGCGAGGAAGAGTCGACGCTCAGGGAGCAATTCGCGACCAAAGCCCATATGGCGGCGAATCTGGAGCTGTATACCCAGCAGATGAAGGAAATGGAGAACTCCTTCGGCATGCTATTACGGCAATTGCCCAGCGACACCGAAGTGCCCGGCCTGCTGGAAGACATCACTCGCACCGGTCTGGGCAGTGGCCTGGAGTTCGAAGAAATCAAGCTGCTCCCGGAGGTCACCCAGCAGTTCTACATCGAGCTTCCTATCCAGATCACCGTCACTGGCGCCTATCACGACCTGGCCACTTTCGTCAGCGGCGTGGCCGGGCTGCCGCGGATCGTCACCCTGCATGACTTCGACCTGGCGCCGGCCAATCCCGACGGCGGTCAGAAGTTGCGCATGAGCATCCTTGCCAAGACCTACCGATACAACGACAAGGGGTTGCAGAAATGAACCCGATCCGTTGCCTGTCGATGGTTATGTGTCTGGTCATCCTGGCCGGTTGTGGCGGCGACGCTGACTTCAGCGACCTGGATGCCTATTTGAACGAAGTGCGCCTGCGTGCGCCCGGCAAGATTGAACCAACGCCGACATTCCGGTCTTACCCGACATTCACCTACAACGCTGTCAACCTGCGTAGCCCGTTCTCCCGGCAGGTCAGAGTCGATCTGGCCGGGCAGAAGCACGGCTCGCGTAACGTCAAACCCGACCCCGGCCGGGTCAAGCAGTACCTCGAAGGTTTCAACATCGAGCAATTTGAAATGGTCGGCACGATCTCCAATTCGAATGGCTCCTTTGCGCTGCTGCGCGGGGCGGGCGGCGTGCACCGGCTGAAAGTCGGCGATTACCTGGGGCGTAACGATGGACGGATCGTCGCCATCAGCGGTTCGCAAGTCGATGTGGTCGAAATCGTTCCCGATGGCGAAGGTGCCTGGCTGGAACGGCCGCGAACCATCCCTTTGAAAGAGCACTCATAGTGGAACTCGAATAATGAACAGGATTTTCTCAACCTTCGGTATTTCGCTATGGATAGCGTTTCTGTCGCCGATGGTACAGGCGGCCAACCTCAAAGCGCTGGATGTCGCCGCGCTACCCGGTGACCGCGTCGAGTTGAAGTTGTCGTTCGATGGGCCACCGCCGCAGCCCCACGGTTACACGACTGAACAGCCGGCGCGGATTGCGCTGGATCTGCCGGGGGTCACCAGTCAGCTGGCGAACAAGAATCGGGACCTGGGTGGCGGCAATGCCCGCAGCGCCACGGTGGTTGAGGCCAAGGACCGCACACGGCTGATCATCAGCCTGACTCAATTAACCCCGTACAACGCACGCGTCGAAGGCAACACTCTGTTCGTGGTCGTCGGGCAAGAGGCCGGTAACAAGGCATCCAGACCGATCACCCCCGCACCGCGTGCAGCCACTGCGACGCCAGCTCCCGCCAGAGTCAATGCCCCCGTGGGCAAAGCCATCCGGGGCGTGGATTTCCAGCGCGGCACTCAGGGTGAGGGCAATGTAGTCATCGATCTGTCGGATCCGTCCATTGCCCCGGACATTCAGGAACGCGAGGGCAAAATCATCGTCGGCTTCACCAGGACGCAACTGCCTGAGCGGTTGCGTGTGCGCCTCGACGTCAAGGATTTCGCCACGCCGGTGCAGTTCGTCAATGCCAGCGCCACGGGCGACCGTGCTGTTATCAGTATCGAGCCCAGCGGTGCCTTCGATTATTCGACCTATCAGACCGACAACAAACTGACCGTCAGCATCCGTCCGATGACTGTCGATGACTTGCACAAGCGCAACGCCGAACGCTTTGCCTACACCGGCGAAAAACTCTCGCTGAATTTTCAGGACATCGATGTGCGCTCGGTGCTGCAACTGATCGCCGATTTCACCAACCTCAATCTGGTGGCCAGTGACACGGTGCAGGGCGGCATCACGTTGCGCCTGCAGAATGTGCCGTGGGATCAGGCGCTGGACCTGGTGTTGAAAACCAAAGGTCTGGATAAACGCAAGATCGGCAACGTGCTGCTGGTGGCGCCGGCCGATGAAATCGCTGCCCGGGAACGCCAGGAACTGGAGTCGCAGAAGCAGATCGCTGAACTGGCGCCTCTGCGTCGCGAGCTGTTGCAGGTCAACTACGCCAAAGCCGCCGATATCGCCAAGCTGTTCCAGTCGGTGACCAGCGCCGAGGCGAAAATCGACGAGAGAGGGTCAATCACTGTTGACGAGCGAACCAACAACATCATTGCTTACCAGACTCAGGATCGGCTCGACGAACTGCGTCGCATCGTTGCGCAACTGGATATTCCGGTGCGTCAGGTGATGATCGAGGCGCGCATTGTCGAGGCCAATGTCGATTACGACAAAAGTCTTGGCGTACGCTGGGGTGGTTCGGTGCAGAAGGGCAACTGGAATACGTCCGGGGTCAACGGCTCTTCGACCACCATCGGTACGCCGGGCAGCACCAGTACCAACTCGCCCTTCGTTGACCTGGGGGCCTCTGCCAATACCTCGGGGATCGGCATCGCCTTCATTACCGATAATGTGCTGCTGGACCTTGAGCTTTCGGCCATGGAGAAAACCGGCAACGGGGAAATCGTCTCGCAGCCCAAGGTGGTCACGTCCGACAAGGAAACCGCGAAAATACTCAAGGGCACCGAGATTCCCTATCAGGAAGCCAGCTCCAGCGGCGCCACCTCGGTGTCGTTCAAGGAGGCCTCACTGTCCCTTGAAGTGACGCCGCAGATCACGCCGGACAACCGCATCATCATGGAAGTCAAAGTCACTAAGGACGAACCGGACTACCTGAACAAAGTGCAGGACGTGCCGCCGATCAAGAAAAACGAGGTCAACGCCAAGGTCCTGGTCAACGATGGCGAGACCATCGTTATTGGGGGTGTTTTCTCAAATACTCAGAGCAAGGTTGTAGATAAGGTGCCATTTCTCGGTGATGTGCCGTATCTTGGCCGCCTTTTCCGGCGTGACGTGGTTTCGGAGAAAAAATCCGAGCTGCTGGTATTTCTCACTCCGCGTATCATGAACAATCAGGCGATTGCTGTGAGTCATTGATTCTGTGCGAAATTTGATTCTTGTTGGACCGATGGGGGCTGGAAAAAGCACCATCGGCCGTTTGCTGGCCAAAGAGCTGCGCCTGCCGTTCAAAGATTCCGATAAGGAAATTGAATTGCGCACGGGCGCCAATATTCCGTGGATTTTCGATAAGGAAGGCGAACCGGGCTTTCGTGACCGCGAAGAGGCGATGATTGCCGAACTGTGCGCGTTCGACGGCGTAGTGTTGGCGACCGGTGGCGGGGCGGTCATGCGCGAAGCCAATCGGCGGGCGCTGCACGCCGGTGGTCGGGTGGTGTATCTGCATGCGTCTGTCGAGCAGCAGGTCGGCCGAACGGCTCGCGACCGCAATCGGCCACTGTTGCGCACTGCCGATCCGGCCAAGACCCTGCGGGACTTGCTGGCGATCCGTGATCCGCTGTATCGGGAAATCGCCGACCTGGTGGTGGAAACCGATGAGCGGCCACCGCGGATGGTGGTGCTCGACATCCTCGAACGCTTGCAGCAGCTACCTCCACGTTAATGCGCGGCGCGAAATGCGCTATCCTCGGCGTCCTGTCGCAGCCATTCAAGGTTATGGCGGCTGGCTACCGAACGGCGTCACACCAGCAGACGTCGTGGAATTCGTTAACTCAAGGCAGGGATGCCTGATTCCATCTTCACTGTGGGGACACATGCAGACACTCAAGGTCGATCTAGGCGAGCGCAGCTACCCGATTCATATTGGCGAAGGTTTGTTGGACCAGCCTGAGCTGCTGGCCCCGCATATCCGCGGGCGGCAAGTAGCGATCATCTCCAACGAGACCGTCGCGCCACTCTACCTCGAGCGTCTGACCCGCAGTCTTGCGCAGTTCTCGGTAATTTCCGTGGTGCTGCCCGACGGCGAAGCCTTCAAGACCTGGGAAACCCTGCAACTGATTTTCGACGGCCTGCTGACTGCCCGGCACGATCGCCGCACTACGGTAATCGCCCTGGGTGGCGGCGTGATCGGTGACATGGCCGGTTTCGCGGCCGCCTGCTACCAGCGTGGCGTCGATTTCATCCAGGTGCCGACCACTTTGTTGTCGCAAGTCGACTCCTCGGTGGGCGGCAAGACCGGGATCAATCACCCATTGGGCAAGAACATGGTCGGCGCCTTCTATCAGCCCAATGTGGTGCTGATCGATACCGCCACCCTCAGCACCCTGCCGCCCCGCGAACTGTCCGCCGGGCTGGCGGAAGTCATCAAGTACGGGCTGATCTGCGACGAGCCGTTCCTGACCTGGCTCGAAGAAAACGTCGATCGCCTGCGAGCGCTGGACCAGACCGCCCTGACTTACGCCATCGAACGTTCCTGCGCGGCCAAGGCTGCGGTGGTCGGTGCCGACGAGAAAGAGACGGGCGTGCGCGCCACATTGAATCTGGGTCACACCTTCGGCCACGCGATCGAAACCCACATGGGCTATGGTGTCTGGCTTCATGGTGAAGCAGTCGCTGCTGGCACCGTAATGGCTTTGGAAATGTCCGCGCGCCTGGGCTGGATCAGCGAGCAGGAGCGTGATCGCGGTATTCGCCTGTTCCAGCGTGCCGGCCTGCCGGTCATCCCGCCGGAAGAAATGACCGAAGCCGATTTTCTCGAACACATGGCAATTGACAAGAAAGTGATCGACGGTCGTTTGCGCCTGGTGCTGCTGCGCCACATGGGCGAAGCAGTGGTGACCGACGATTATCCGAAAGAGATTTTACAGGCCACGCTGGGAGCGGATTACCGCGCCCTGGCTCAGCTTAAAGGTTAATAAGATCCCGATGACTAGTTTGCATGCCGACGAGGCTTTCCTCGGCCATTACCAGTTAAGTCATGACCCTTTCGCTCCACGGGTGCCTGGCTTCAAATTTTTTCCGGCCCAGCGCAAACCGGTGCTGGGTCAGCTGCATCATCTGGCCCGTTACAGCCAGTTGTTGCTGGTGGTCACTGGCCCTCAAGGCAGCGGCAAAACCCTGTTGCGTCAGGCCCTGGTGGCCAGCACCAACAAACAGTCAGTGCAGAGCGTGGTGGTTTCCGCCCGTGGCGCCGGCGATGCAGCCGGTTTGCTGTATCAGGTGGCTCAGGCGTTGAACGTCGAGCAAGTCGAAATCGGCGCGATCCTGGCCCAAGTGGTGCAGCTTGCTCTCACGGGGCAGGAAGTCTATTTGCTGGTGGATGATGCCGAGCAACTCGACGAATCTGCGCTGGAAGCCTTGCTGGCTTTGGCCTCGGGTGCTCCGGAAGGTCGCCCGCACGTGTTCCTGTTCGGCGAATCGTCGCTGATTGCTCAGCTTGACGCGCTGAGCCTCGAGGAAGAGCGTTTTCACGTCATCGAATTGCAGCCCTACACCGAAGAAGAAACCCGCGAATATCTGGACCAGCGTCTTGAGGGCGCCGGCCGGGGTATCGAACTTTTTACCGCGGATCAGATCTCTGATATTCACGAAAGCTCCGACGGCTGGCCTGGCACCATCAACCAGGTTGCCCGCGATGCGATGATCGAAGCAATGATTGCCAGCCGCTCAGCGGTGAAGCGTCCAAGTATGGGGTTCAACATGCCGAAGAAACACGTATTGGCGATTTCCGCCGTTGTCGTGGTCGCGGTAGCCGCCGCCTGGTTGATGCCGGGTCGCAGCAAAGCACCGACCACCGGCGCGCCTGCCAACGAACAGGCGCAATTGCCGCTGGGCCAGGGCGCGCCACAACCTGATAGCAATGGCGCTCCCGCCGTGGAATTCGCCGGTAATTCGCAACCGATGCCGTTGCCGTTGGTCGGCAACTCGCAGCCGGTCATGCGTGGTCCGTTGGCCGAAGCGGCCGGGGGTATCACCGAAGGCGACGACGGCGTGCCGGTCGAAGGCTCCAGCGCTACACCGCCAACCGTGACCACGATTGCGCCGCCTGCGGGTATCCAGCCGGGCCCGGCGCCAACGCCTGCCGTCAAACCGGTTCCAGCGCCGACTCAGGTCGCGACAGCCAAGCCAGTGCCTGCACCTGTAGCCAAGCCAGCGCCTGCACCTGTAGCCAAACCGGCTCCAGCGCCCGCCAAGCCGGCTGCAGCCGTCAAACCTGTCGAGAAGCCAGTCACCGTGGCCAAAGCCGCCGGTGGCAGCTGGTACGCAGGCCAGGCGCCGGGTAACTACGTAGTGCAAATCCTCGGCACCAGCTCCGAATCGGCCGCGCAAAGCTTCGTCAAGGAGCAGGGCGGCGAGTACCGTTATTTCAAGAAAGTACTCAACGGCAAGCCGCTTTACGTCATCACCTACGGTAGCTTCGCCAACCGCGATGCAGCCGTTACCGCCATCAAGGCCTTGCCAGCGAAGGTTCAGGCTGGTAAACCTTGGCCTCGCACTGTCGCCAGCGTCCAACAGGAACTGGCAACAACTCGCTGAAGATTCGGCGGCCTTACCCAGGCCGCCTCTCCCGGCACCTCAAAATTTCTGCAAGCGCATGCCGCCTCTCCAGGCCGCGTGCCTTGTGGTGTCTGCGTCACAGTAGTCTTTGAGTCGCTGCGGTCAAAATTAAAAAAGTTTTGACTAGCACAGCATATCGCTTTAAACCTTTCACAAATGCGACATGGATTTGCGACATTTCGTCGTCAAATTTGTGAGCCTTTGTGTCGGTGTGTACAATGACCTCCCTTTTGCCCCCGCAAAGCTGGCGTACGTTCGGTGTGGATGGTAACTGGTTGAATTGAAAAGAAATTTGCCTCGACAAGAGGCAGCCTGGTGAGAAAGTGTCTATGAAAGCAGGTCTGTACCAACCAGATGAATTCAAGGATAACTGCGGTTTCGGCCTGATAGCCCATATGCAGGGCGAGCCCAGTCATACCCTTTTGCAAACGGCCATTGAGGCCCTGACCTGCATGACCCACCGCGGTGGGATCAACGCCGACGGCAAGACCGGTGACGGTTGCGGTCTGCTGATTCAAAAGCCGGATGTATTCCTGCGGGCCATCGCCCAGGAAACCTTCGGCGTCGAAATGCCCAAGCAATACGCCGTGGGCATGGTTTTCTTCAACCAGGATCCGGTCAAGGCCGAAGCCGCTCGCGAGAACATGAACCGCGAGATCCTGGCCGAAGGCTTGCAACTTATCGGCTGGCGTAAAGTGCCGATCGATACCAGTGTCCTCGGCCGTCTGGCCCTCGAGCGCCTGCCGCAGATCGAACAAGTGTTCATCGGTGGTGAAGGCCTGAGCGATCAGGACATGGCGATCAAGCTGTTCAGCGCCCGTCGTCGTTCGTCTGTGGCCAACGCCGCCGACGTCGATCACTACATCTGCAGCTTTTCCCACAAGACCATCATTTATAAAGGCCTGATGATGCCGGCGGATCTGACCGCCTTCTATCCAGACCTGAGCGACCAGCGCCTGCAAACCTCGATCTGCGTGTTCCACCAGCGCTTTTCGACCAACACTCTGCCGAAATGGCCGCTGGCGCAGCCGTTCCGCTTCCTCGCCCACAATGGCGAGATCAACACCATCACTGGCAACCGTAACTGGGCAGTGGCCCGTCGCACCAAGTTCGCCAACGATCTGATGGATCTGGAAGAGCTCGGCCCACTGGTCAACCGCGTCGGTTCCGACTCCTCCAGCATGGACAACATGCTCGAGCTGATGGTCACCGGTGGCATCGACCTGTTCCGTGGCGTGCGGATGATCATTCCGCCTGCGTGGCAGAACGTCGAAACCATGGATCCGGATCTGCGGGCGTTCTACGAATACAACTCGATGCACATGGAACCGTGGGACGGCCCGGCCGGCGTGGTCATGACCGACGGTCGCTACGCGGTGTGCCTGCTCGATCGTAACGGTCTGCGTCCGGCACGTTGGGTCACCACCAAGAACGGCTTCATTACCCTGGCCTCGGAAATCGGTGTCTGGAACTACCAGCCTGAAGACGTGATCGCCAAGGGTCGTGTCGGACCTGGCCAGATCTTTGCCGTGGACACCGAAACCGGTCAGATCCTCGACACCGATGCCATCGACAACCGCTTGAAATCCCGTCATCCGTACAAGCAATGGCTGCGCAAGAATGCCCTGCGCATCCAGGCGACCATGGAAGACAACGACCATGGTTCGGCGTTCTACGACGTCGATCAGCTCAAGCAGTACATGAAGATGTACCAGGTCACGTTCGAAGAACGCGACCAGGTGCTGCGTCCGCTCGGCGAGCAAGGCTACGAAGCCGTTGGCTCGATGGGCGACGATACGCCGATGGCCGTGCTGTCCCAGCGCGTGCGCACGCCGTACGACTATTTCCGTCAGCAGTTCGCGCAGGTCACCAACCCGCCGATCGACCCGCTGCGTGAAGCCATCGTCATGTCGCTGGAAGTCTGCCTCGGTGCCGAGCGCAACATCTTCCAGGAGTCGCCGGAACACGCCTCGCGCGTGATCCTCAGCTCGCCGGTCGTTTCCCCGGCCAAGTGGCGCTCGCTGATGAACCTCGATCGTCCGGGCTTCGAACGCCAGATCATCGACCTCAACTACGATGAAAGCGTCGGCCTCGAAGCGGCGATCCGCAACGTTGCCGATCAGGCTGAAGAAGCCGTTCGCGCCGGTCGCACCCAAATCGTGCTGAGCGACCGTCACATCGCCCCGGGAAAATTGCCGATCCACGCTTCGCTCGCCACCGGCGCGGTGCACCACCGCCTGACCGAAAAAGGCCTGCGTTGCGACTCCAATATCCTGGTGGAAACCGCCACTGCTCGCGACCCGCATCACTTCGCCGTACTGATCGGTTTCGGCGCTTCGGCGGTCTATCCGTTCCTGGCGTATGAAGTGCTGGGCGACCTGATCCGCACCGGCGAAGTGCTGGGCGACCTCTATGAGGTGTTCAAGAACTACCGCAAAGGCATTACCAAAGGCCTGCTCAAGATCCTCTCGAAGATGGGCATCTCGACCGTCACTTCGTACCGCGGTGCGCAGCTGTTCGAAGCCATCGGTCTGTCCGAAGAAGTCTGCGAACTGAGCTTCCGTGGCGTGCCAAGCCGCATCAAGGGCGCGCGTTTCGTCGACATCGAAGCCGAGCAGAAAGCCCTGGCGGCCGAAGCCTGGAGCCCGCGCAAGCCGATCCAGCAAGGCGGCCTGCTGAAGTTCGTTCACGGCGGCGAATATCACGCCTACAACCCGGACGTGGTGAGCACCCTGCAAGCCGCTGTGCAGCAGGGCGACTACAGCAAGTTCAAGGAATACACGGCGCTGGTGGACAACCGTCCGGTGTCGATGATCCGCGACATGTTCAAGGTCAAAACCCTTGAGCAGCCGCTGGATATCAGCGAAGTCGAACCGCTGGAATCGGTTCTCAAGCGCTTCGACTCCGCCGGGATCTCCCTGGGCGCCTTGTCGCCGGAAGCCCACGAAGCCCTGGCCGAAGCCATGAACCGCCTCGGCGCGCGTTCCAACTCCGGCGAAGGCGGCGAAGACCCGGCGCGCTACGGCACCATCAAGAGCTCGAAAATCAAGCAGGTCGCGACTGGCCGTTTCGGGGTCACCCCGGAATACCTGGTCAACGCTGAAGTGCTGCAGATCAAAGTCGCTCAGGGTGCCAAGCCGGGCGAAGGTGGTCAGCTGCCTGGCGGCAAGGTCAACGGTCTGATCGCCAAGCTGCGTTATGCGGTGCCGGGCGTGACCCTGATTTCGCCTCCGCCGCACCACGACATCTATTCGATCGAAGACTTGTCGCAGTTGATTTTCGACCTGAAACAAGTCAACCCGAAGGCGCTGGTCTCGGTGAAGCTGGTGGCAGAAGCAGGCGTCGGCACCATCGCTGCCGGTGTGGCGAAGGCCTACGCGGACTTGATCACCATTTCCGGCTACGACGGCGGTACCGGTGCATCGCCACTGACCTCGATCAAATACGCGGGCGCTCCGTGGGAACTCGGCCTGGCCGAAACCCACCAGACCCTTCGCGGCAACGACTTGCGCGGCAAGGTTCGTGTACAGACTGACGGCGGCCTGAAAACCGGCCTCGACGTGATCAAGGCAGCGATCCTCGGCGCTGAAAGCTTCGGCTTCGGCACCGCGCCAATGATCGCCCTGGGCTGCAAATACCTGCGTATTTGCCACCTGAACAACTGCGCCACCGGCGTCGCGACTCAGAACGAGAAGCTGCGCAAGGATCACTACATCGGTACCGTCGACATGGTGGTGAATTTCTTCACCTACGTCGGCGAAGAAACCCGTGAGTGGCTGGCCAAGCTGGGCGTGCGCTCCCTCGAAGAGCTGATCGGCCGTACCGATCTGCTGGACATCCTCGAAGGCCAGACCGCCAAGCAGCAACACCTGGACCTGACGCCATTGCTGGGCAGCGATCACATCCCGGCAGACAAGCCTCAGTTCTGCCAGGTCGACCGCAACCCGCCGTTCGACAAAGGCCTGCTGGCCGAGAAAATGGTCGACCTGGCCACCTCGGCCATCAACGACATGAGCGGCGCTGATTTTGCCCTGGATATCTGTAACTGCGACCGTTCCATCGGCGCGCGGATCTCCGGTGAAATCGCTCGCAAGCATGGCAACCAGGGCATGGCCAACGCGCCGATCACCTTCCGCTTCAAAGGCACTGCCGGTCAGAGCTTTGGTGTGTGGAACGCCGGTGGCCTGAACATGTATCTGGAAGGCGACGCCAACGACTACGTCGGCAAGGGCATGACAGGTGGCAAGCTGGTCATCGTGCCGCCGAAGGGCAGCGTCTACCGGACTCAGGACAGCGCCATTATCGGCAACACCTGCCTGTATGGCGCCACCGGGGGCAAGCTGTTCGCCGCCGGTACCGCGGGCGAGCGTTTCGCCGTGCGTAACTCTGGTGCCCACACTGTCGTGGAAGGCACTGGCGATCACTGCTGCGAGTACATGACCGGTGGTTTCGTCTGCGTCCTGGGCAAGACCGGTTACAACTTCGGCTCAGGCATGACCGGCGGTTTCGCCTACGTGCTCGATCAGGACAACTCCTTCGTTGACCGGGTCAACCACGAACTGGTGGAAATCCAGCGGATCAGCGGTGAGGCGATGGAAGCCTATCGCAGCCACTTGCAACGCGTGCTGAACGAATACGTCGAGGAAACCGACAGCGAGTGGGGTCGTAACCTCGCTGAAAACCTCGATGACTATCTGCGTCGTTTCTGGCTGGTCAAGCCCAAGGCTGCCAACCTGAAATCGTTGCTTTCCAGCACCCGTGCCAACCCGCAGTGATATGCGCCTGAAGAGTTTGATGAGGTTTTAAAATGGCTGAACGTCTGAATAACGACTTCCAGTTCATCGATGTCGGGCGCAAGGATCCGAAGAAGAAACTGTTGCGTCAACGCAAGAAAGAGTTCGTGGAAATCTACGAACCGTTCAAGCCCCAGCAGTCGGCCGACCAGGCCCACCGCTGCCTGGGTTGCGGTAACCCGTATTGCGAATGGAAGTGCCCGGTGCACAACTTCATTCCCAACTGGCTGAAATTGGTGGCCGAGGGCAACATCCTGCAGGCCGCCGAGCTGTCGCACCAGACCAACACCCTGCCGGAAGTCTGCGGCCGGGTTTGTCCTCAGGACCGTCTGTGCGAGGGTGCCTGCACCCTTAACGATGGTTTTGGTGCGGTGACCATTGGTTCGGTCGAGAAGTACATCACCGATACCGCGTTCGCCATGGGCTGGCGCCCGGACATGTCCAAGGTCAAACCGACCGGCAAGCGTGTCGCGGTAATCGGTGCGGGCCCTGCCGGCCTGGGCTGTGCCGACGTTCTGGTACGTGGCGGCGTGACCCCGGTGGTGTTCGACAAGAACCCGGAAATCGGCGGGCTGCTGACCTTCGGCATTCCCGAGTTCAAGCTGGAAAAGACCGTGCTGAGCAATCGTCGCGAAGTCTTCACTGGCATGGGTATCGAGTTCCGCCTGAACACCGAAATCGGCAAGGACGTAACCATCGAGCAACTGCTCGAAGAATACGATGCGGTGTTCATGGGCATGGGCACCTACACCTACATGAAGGGCGGCTTTGCCGGTGAAGATCTGCCGGGCGTGCATGACGCGCTGGACTTCCTGATCGCCAACGTCAACCGCAACCTGGGCTTTGAAAAGTCGCCAGAAGATTTCGTCGACATGAAAGGCAAGAAAGTCGTGGTACTGGGCGGTGGCGACACGGCGATGGACTGCAACCGTACTTCGATTCGTCAGGGCGCCAAGGCGGTGACCTGTGCTTATCGTCGTGACGAAGCGAACATGCCGGGCTCGCGCAAAGAGGTGAAGAACGCCAAGGAAGAAGGCGTGAAATTCCTCTACAACCGTCAGCCGATCGCTATCGTCGGTGAAGATCGTGTCGAAGGCGTGAAGGTGGTCGAGACCCGTCTCGGCGAGCCGGACGCCCGTGGCCGTCGCAGCCCCGAGCCGATCCCGGGTTCCGAAGAGATCATCCCGGCCGACGCCGTGGTCATCGCCTTCGGTTTCCGTCCAAGCCCGGCGTCGTGGTTCGAGCAGTTCAGCATCCAGACCGACAGCCAGGGCCGCGTCGTGGCGCCGGAACAAGGTCAGTACAAGCACCAGACCAGCAACCCGAAAATCTTCGCCGGTGGCGACATGGTGCGCGGTTCCGACCTGGTGGTAACGGCGATCTTCGAAGGCCGCAATGCGGCTGAAGGGATCCTGGATTACCTGGGCGTTTAACCGTATTCCAACATTGGAATGCGATCAAATGTGGGAGCGGGCTTGCTCGCGAAGGCGGTGTAACAGTCAATATTGATGTCGACTGACTCACCGCCTTCGCGAGCAAGCCCGCTCCCACATTGGTTTTGTGGTGTTGCCAAAGCTGTGTTCCACCGCGACAAATTGACCCGATAGACAAAAGGCTAAGCTCTTGCCGTGCCTTTTGTGTCGCGCTCTGAGAAAATGCCCGCACTTTTTTTCCGGATGCCGACATGACTGCCCTGAAGAACGACCGTTTCCTTCGCGCCCTGCTCAAGCAACCCGTAGACGTCACCCCCGTGTGGATGATGCGTCAGGCCGGTCGCTACCTGCCTGAATACCGCGCCAGCCGTGCCAAGGCCGGTGACTTCATGAGCCTGTGCATGAACCCGGCGTTCGCTTGCGAAGTCACGATGCAGCCGCTCGACCGCTATCCGCAACTGGATGCGGCGATCCTTTTCTCCGACATCCTGACCATCCCCGATGCCATGGGCCAGGGCCTGTACTTCGAGACCGGTGAAGGTCCGCGCTTCAAGAAAGTCATCAGCACTCTGGCCGACATCGAAGCCCTGCCGATTCCTGATCCGCACAAAGACCTCGGCTACGTCATGGACGCGGTCAGCACCATCCGTCGCGAACTGAACGGTCGCGTGCCGCTGATCGGCTTCTCCGGCAGCCCATGGACCCTGGCCACCTACATGGTCGAAGGCGGCTCGTCGAAAGACTTCCGCAAAACCAAGGCCATGCTCTACGACAACCCGCAAGCCATGCATCTGCTGCTGGACAAGCTCGCACAGTCGGTCACCAGCTACCTCAACGGCCAGATCATGGCTGGCGCGCAAGCGGTGCAGATCTTCGATACCTGGGGCGGTAACCTCTCGGCGGCGGCCTATCAGGAATTCTCCCTGGCCTACATGCGCAAAATCGTCAGCGGCCTGATCCGCGAACACGAAGGCCGCAAAGTGCCGGTCATCCTGTTCACCAAGAACGGCGGCCTGTGGCTGGAAAGCATTGCCGACGCCGGCGCCGACGCATTGGGCCTGGACTGGACCTGTGACATTGGTGAGGCCCGCCAGCGCGTGGGCAGCAAAGTCGCCTTGCAGGGCAACATGGACCCGACGGTGCTCTACGCCAAACCGGAAGCCATCCGTGCCGAAGTCGGTCGTATTCTCGCCAGCTACGGCAAGGGCAGCGGCCATGTGTTCAACCTCGGCCATGGCATTACGCCTGAAGTTGATCCAGAGCATGCGGGTGCGTTCCTGCGTGCGGTGCATGAGCTGTCGGCGCAGTATCACGAGTAACGCAGACTGCAATAATCAAAAGCCTGCCCGGCGTGAATTCGGGCAGGCTTTTTTGTTCTTGTTGAAATTTCGTCCGTTTAAAGATTACTGCCTGTAAGAATGTTTTCTCTCTTTGTCAGATAAGTGAAAACAGAGATTAATCCTCAGGTCAGTGATGACTTGTCCTACATAGAACTGTGCTTCATCCCGGTAAGGTTCCAGACCTTCGTTCGGTGTACCGCCGAACGAGATTACGAACATCGGCGCCAGCAAATGCGCCCTAATTTCGATAAGCAGTCTGGAATACATATCATGAAAAATACCTTTTATAAGGGAGGTGCGTTAACCGCATGTACTTCCTCGATGATCCTGTTATCGGCAATGTTGGCGTCTCAGAGTGTTTCCGCACACGGGTATCTGGAAGTGCCTCCCTCGCGTGCGCTGCTTTGCCAGCAAGGCACGAATACCAACTGTGGCGGCGCGCAATATGAACCACAAAGTGTTGGCGAAACCTTCAAGGGTTTTCCGGCCGGTAATGGCGGCGCTCCTCTTCAGGGACCGATCGACGGCAAGATCGCGAGTGGCGGTATCCCGTTGTTCTCCGCTATGGATGCGCAGTCCGCCACCCGTTGGCATTTGACGGAAATCAAGGATCGCAACATCGATTTCCAATGGCGTTATACCGCTGTTCACCCTGCGACCAAGCATGAGTATTTCATCTCTCGCAACGGCTGGAATCCGAACGAAGCGCTGAAACGCGCCACCTTCGAAAGTACGCCGTTCTGCACCATCGATGGCGGTAATCAAAAGCCATCCAACAGCGACAAACACAACTGCAACATCCCGGCCGACAAGTCTGGCCAGCATGTGATTCTGGCGATCTGGACGGTCGGCGACACCGACGCGGCCTTTTACAATGCCACCGATGTGAACATCATCGCGGAAGCGGAGTTGCCTGGTGGCTGGTCGTCTGTCGGCGGCATCGCTGCGTCGACTCAATTGCTGGTCGGTGACAAGGTCAAGGCTCGTGCATTCACCGCTAACGGCGAGAGCGCGGAATACAGCGTTGATATCTCCATCGATACCGCCGAAGACGGTTTGCCAAACAACTGGGCATTCAAGCTGGCAGAGAAAATCAACAAGACTCACACGCTGATCCGTGCGGGCATTCGTGATGAAAGCGGCGCCATTGAACCGGTACGGGGCAACAACACCCTGTACGCTCAAAAAGAAAGTGGGGTCGTGCGTTACGAAGTACAGCTTGCTATGCAAGAGGACGCTGCAGCTCGCATGTCCCTCGCTTCCCAGCAACCCGAATACGTGCTGGAAAAAGGCCGGGCCAAGGTCGAGTTCAGCATGCTCTCCAACCGCAAGATGAACGTCGAAGCGACCTTGTTCGACGAGCACAACAAACCGGTTGGCTCGACAGCGGCCCAGGTGGACAGCGGCTCGACATGGCTGGCCATCGACGTTCGCAGCAATCCCGGTAAGCACACCATGACACTGGTGGGTACCACGCTGGATGGCCGTACCACGCGCCAGGACACTCAGCCCACCAATATGACCGGTGAAGGTATCGGTATCGAATACGACTTCGTATTCCCTGAAGGTCTGAGCGAATACACCGCCGGCACCAAAGTGCTGCAACCGAAGACCAACGAAGTCTACGAGTGCAAGCCATTCCCCGCGTCCGGTTACTGCAAGCAATACAGCCCGACCGCCAATGGTTTCGAGCCTGGCAACGGTGAACATTGGCACATGGCCTGGAACAAGCTTTAAGTCCTCCCTGTGACACTCCAGGCGATCTGTAACGGATCGCCTGAAGCTCATTTGCTGTTTGAAAGTCGAGTGAAAGAATGTCCGTTATGGGGTACTCCAGACAGCGTGTCTGGCTGCACTGGTTATCGGCGGCTGTGATCATCTGGACGCTGGCGTCGGGATTTTATGTGGCCTGTGTCGAAGTGCCTGTTCGCGTGAGTGAGTGGGTCGCCTTCATGAACGTCTCGCTGACGACGGTGTTCATTCCGTTTTTCGCCTGGCGTCTGTTTATTTTTGGGGTTCACGCCCGCTCCATTAGCGTGAGCACGTTGTCATTGATGGAAAAGCTCGCACTGTTCGTCCACACGCTGATTTACGTCGCCGTGACAGTCGTGCTGGTGACCGGTGTGTTGATGATGGATCGCCCGATTGATGTCTTCGGGGTGTTCGAGATTGCGCAGCCACTGGCTGATCCTGCGCTCATCTCCCGATTTGTCACGATTCACTTCGGCTCATCCCTGGTCCTTTTGCTGCTGATCGTGATGCATGTCGGCGCGGTGATTGTCCACGAGGCCTGCGGCCACCGCGTTCTGCGGCGAATGTCCTTGTGCAGCCTTGTTCGAAGTGAACGACTCAAGTGAACTCGCGCTTTTACAAGCTCTTCCTGTTGGCGATTTGCGCCGGCTACGGAGGTTTTTTGTCGTGGCAAGAGTCGGTTTTTCGCAAAAGCCTTGCTGCGCCATTGTCATTCGCCGCGACGGACACGGCAGCCCCGCCCCGTGAGCCTCTCGATACAACAGCGGTCGCAACGGTGCTCGGTCTGGTGGCTGACACCACGTTGCTGCCCAGCGCCGAGCCGCTGACTTTGCACGCCAGTTTTGTCGTCGGCACCGGACTGTCCAGAGCGTTACTGGCAGGCACTCAAGGCTCGCGGATATACCAGGTCGGCGATCCGTTGCCGGGCGGCAGCGTGCTGCGCCGCGTCGAGGCGAATCAAGCGGTGTTGTGGAACAAGGGGCGAGAAGAGGTGTTGACGCTGCAAATGCCCGTATCGCGTTTTCTGCGTCCCTTCGGCGCATCAGCCGAGGCGCCGACACCGGCGAAGTCTGCGCATTTCCTACGCTCGCTCCCTGGGCAGTCAGAGTGATCTACCTATGAACGGCTCCATCCGCGCACCTATGTTGCGCCCCCTGCTTTTTCTTGCTGCTTTCGCGACAGTGTTCTTTCATGACGCGTTGCGCAGCGAGGAAGAGAAATGGCAACTGGCGATGAACAACGCGGAACTGCGTGACATTGTCGAAGAAATTTCCACTATTCTCGGCACCACGGTCGTGCTCGATCCCAGAGTCACCGGGCGTGTCACGGTCATGTCCCATCAGGCCCTCGACCGTGAGGGTGTTCGCCGGTTGTTTTACTCGGTGCTGGATGCGCACAATTTCACCGTGATCGACGAGGGCGAGCGCATCTTCATTACCCCAGTCGCCGAAGCCAAAACCCGTGCCGGTCAGGGCGCTGCAAAAAACGCCACGGCGTCGCAATTCATCACTCAGGTCATCGAGCTGAACACCAGCAGCGCGTCCGACCTTGCCGGGCTGGTGCGGCCATTGGTATCGGTCAACGGTTATGTCGGCCCATCGGTGTCGGCCAATGCACTGGTCGTGACCGATACCGCTGCCAATGTAAACCGTATCTCTGAGGTCATTCGGCAACTGGACGCAGGCCAGAACAATCGGCATGCCGTGGTGCAGATGCAACACGCGCAGGCCGCGGATGTGGCATCCGTGATTGAGTCCTCCCTGGGCAAACGCACCGCCGATACGGTGATTCAAGTCTTGGCCGACGCCAGAACCAACCGACTGATCCTCATTGGTCCACCGTCGGTGCGCCAACGTCTGGTCGACCTCGCACGCAGCCTCGATACACCCGGTACCGCCTCCCTCGACAATGCCCGGGTGATTCGCCTGCGTCATAGCGATGCCAAGCAAATGGCTGAAGTACTGGAAGCGATGGGCCAAGGCAGAAAACAGGCTGCCGCCCCCAGCGGCGCCAAGGACACGTCGGCCAACACCACGTTCATGATCAAGGCCGACGAGAGCCAAAATGCGCTGGTGTTGATCGCCGAACCGGCGCAAATCCGCACCATCGAAAACATCGTGCGCCAATTGGACCAGCCTCGGGCCCAGGTGCTGATCCACGCCGCCATTGTCGAAATCTCCGGAGACATTGCCCAAGCCGTGGGTGGGCAGTGGGGCGTCAGCAGCGGCGACGCGAAAGGCTTCATCAACTTTCCCGGCACCGACATTCCGATCATTGGCGGGCTGACCTTCGACGAGAAAAAATCAGCGCCGGAAGGCGCGGTGCTGCAACTGGGCAGTGACCGCTTCGGCGCGTTGATTTCGGCATTGGCGAGCAATACGCGAAGCAATCTGCTGTCCACGCCAAGCCTGCTGACCCTGGATAATCAGGAAGCAGAAATCATCGTTGGCCAGAACGTCCCGTTCAAGACTGGCTCCTACGCCACCAACAGCAATGGCGCGGACAATCCGTTTACCACCGTCGAGCGCAAAGACGTGGGTATCAGCCTGAAGATCAAGCCCTATATCAATGAAGGTTCGACGTTACGCCTGGAGGTCGAACAGGAGGTTTCGGACATCGCACCCTCTGTGTCGGGTATTGATTCCTCGGACCTGATCACCAACAAACGTGCGCTCAAGAGCACCATCCTCGCGGATGATGGCGAGATCATTGTGATCGGCGGCCTGATCCGCGACAGCGTCCGTACTCAGCAAAGCGGCGTACCGCTGCTGCGCGACATTCCTTATCTGGGTGCGCTGTTTCGCTGGACCCGGGATACGCAAACCAAAAGCAATCTGATGGTCTTTTTGCGGCCCACCATTGTCCGCAGCAAAGAAGACCTGGCCGACGTGAGCCAGCAGCGTTACGACGCGCTGCGCGAGTTGAGCAAGCCTGGCGCGCGAGGCAACAATTCGCTGCTTTTGCCTGCGGAGGCGCGCCAATTGTTCGATTCGCAGCCTACTGCGCCGGTGTTCGATTTACGTAACCGAACGCCGGTAACGCCATGAGCCGACCGAGCGAAATTCCCGAGTTGTTGCCCTTCGGTTTCGCCCGGCGTTTCGGCGTGCTGTTGGAGCGCGAAGGCGCCGATTTCAACCTTTCGCTGCGTGCTGATACGTCGCTCACGGCATTGTCCGAAGCGCGCCGGGTGTGCGGTCGGGACCTGCCGATGCGGATTCTGCAACCGGCTGAATTCGCCGCGCGTCTGGCCGCCGCTTACCGTGAAGGTCAGAGCGCGGCGCAGCAGGTTGCCCAAGGACTGGACGAAGAACTGGACCTGCTGAGTCTGGTGGATCAGGTGCCGCAAACTGCCGACCTGCTGGAGCAACAGGGTGACGCGCCGATCATCCGGCTGATCAATGCATTACTCAGCGAAGCGGTGCGCGAGCACGCCTCGGACGTGCACCTGGAAACGTTCGAACAGTATTTGTCGGTGCGCATGCGAGTCGACGGGCAACTGCGAGAAATGCTCCGGCCCCGGCGCGAACTGGCGACCTTGCTGGTGTCGCGCATCAAGGTCATGGCGCGTCTGGACATCGCCGAAAAACGTGTCCCTCAGGACGGGCGAATGGCCCTGCGACTGGCCGGCCATGAAGTCGATGTACGGGTTTCGACATTGCCCTCGGCGCACGGTGAACGGGTGGTGCTGCGGCTGCTCGACAAGCAGGCCGGACGCCTTGAGTTACAGCGACTGGGCATGCCGGATGAAACCCTTGCGTCGCTGCGCCAATTGCTCGGCAAACCTCACGGCATTCTGCTGGTGACTGGCCCCACCGGCTCCGGCAAAACCACCAGCCTCTACGCTGCCCTGAGCAGCCTGAATGACCACACGCGCAACATTCTCACCGTCGAAGATCCCATCGAATATCACCTGCCGGGTGTCGGTCAGATGCCGGTCAACCCGAAAGTCGACATGACGTTTGCCCGGGGTCTGCGGGCGATCCTGCGTCAGGACCCGGACGTGGTGATGGTCGGTGAGATCCGTGATCGCGAGACGGCGGAAATCGCCGTTCAGGCATCGCTGACCGGGCATCTGGTGCTCTCGACGTTGCACACCAACAGCGCGGTGGGCGCCGTGACGCGGCTGGTGGATATGGGGGTCGATGCCTACCTGTTGGCGTCGTCGCTGGTGGGCATTCTGGCCCAACGATTACTGCGCACGTTGTGCCCCCATTGCAAGGTGGCGTATAGCGCCGATGCCGCGACGTGTCAGCGCCTCGGGCTCGATCCTGCGACGGTGCACCAACTGTTTAAGGCCGTGGGCTGCGAACACTGTCAACACGGTTATCGCGGACGCATCGGCATCTACGAACTGATCAGCGTGACACCGGCCATATCGACGCTGATTCATCAAGGTGTCGGCGAACAGGCGTTGATCGAAGAGGCACGCAAGCTGTCGCGCAGTCTGTTTCAGGATGGTCGGCAACGGGTGCTGGACGGCATGACCAGCCTTGATGAGTTGCTGCGCGTGACACAGGAGGACTAGCGCATGCCGACATTTGATTACCGTGCGGACGATGCCCGGGGCCGACGTTGCAAGGGACGGCTGGAAGCCGATGGCCCGCGTCATGCCCGGCAACTCCTGCGTGAGCGGAGTTTATGGCCGCGCGAATTGAACGAAGTCAGGACCGGAGGCGACGCCGGGACGCGGCCTCGTAGCGGACGCTTGAGCGCCGCCGACCTGGCGCTACTGACGCTGCAATTGTCCACCCTCGTTCAGGCCGGCTTGCCCCTTGAGGAAGCCCTCGACGCAGTGGCGAAACAGAGTGCCAGGCGAAAGGTTGCCGGTCTGTTGTCGGCCGTCAGGAGCCGTGTGATGGAGGGGCATGCCCTGTCAACGGCGCTGGGTCTGTTTCCCAAAGCCTTCCCTGAATTGTTTCGTGCCACCGTTGCCGCCGGCGAACGATCCGGGCATCTGGGGCATGTGCTGGAGCAACTGGCGGCTTACACCCAGGCCCGTCAGTCATCGCGGCAGAAAATCCAGATGGCCCTGGTGTACCCGCTGATCCTGATGTTGGCCAGCGTGGCGATCGTCGGGTTTCTGCTGGGGTATGTGGTGCCGGACGTAGTGAAAATCTTCGTCGACAGCGGCCAGCCATTGCCCTGGCTGACCCGAGCGCTGATCGGTTTGAGCGATGGGCTGCGTAGCCACTTCCTGCCATTGGCGGGCGTGGTGGCAGCGCTGATCGGCCTGTGGCGCTGGAGTCTGCGCCAACCGCTCTGGCGCCTGCGCTGGCATCGACTGGCGTTGAACATACCGGTAGCGGGCGAGGTATTACGGGCGATGGAAGCGGCACGATTTGCCAGCACCCTGGCTATTCTCGGCAAAAGTGCGGTGCCCCTGGTGGACGCGCTGGAAATCGCTGCCGCCGTCATTGGCAACCTGACTATTCGTGCGCGCATGGTCGACGTCGCCCGCTCGGTCCGCGAAGGTGGAACGCTGACCCGTGGCCTGGAGCTCAGCGGCGACATCCCGCCGATGATGCTGCACATGATCGCCAGCGGCGAACGTGCTGGCGAACTCGATCGCATGCTGGTGCGAGCGGCCGAACAACAGGAAAACAGCCTGGCGGCGCGCATCGCTCTGGTCGTGAGCCTTTTCGAACCGGCCGTGCTGGTGCTGATGGGCGGCGTCGTGTTGCTGATCGTGATGGCCATCCTTCTACCGATTCTCAGCCTCAACCAATTGGTGAATTGATCATGCAATCCCTATGCAGCAGCAAACCTGCCGCCCAACGCGGTTTTACCCTGATCGAAATCATGGTGGTGGTGGTCATCATCGGCGTATTGGGGGCCATCGTGGTGCCGCAATTCATGAGCCGGCCCGATCAGGCCAAAGTCACCGCCGCCAAAATAGACATCCAGGCCATTACCACCGCCCTGGAAATATACCGCCTCGATAACTTCCATTACCCCTCGACGCAGCAAGGGCTGGAAGCGTTGAGCAAGCGGCCGTCGGGCATGCCTGCGGCGAGACACTGGAACCCTCAGGGTTATTTGAAAAGCCTGCCCGTTGACCCGTGGGGCACGCCTTATCAATTCCTCAATCCTGGCGTGCAAGCGCTTGATGGCAGCTATGACCTGTATTCCCTGGGCTCCGATGGCGCAATAGGAGGCGAAGGGCATGCGGCCGATATCGGCAACTGGAGCGACTGACTCATGCGGCGACGGTGCCAGGGGTTTACCTTGCTTGAGTTGATGATTGTGATCGTCCTGATTGGCGTGTTGCTGGGCATGGTCAGCTTCGCCACCGGCCCGAACCCGGCGCGCCAGGCTCGGCTCGAAGCGCATGGTTTCATCAGTGTGATTCAACATTTGCGTGAGCGGGCGGTGCTCGACGGCGAGGAGTACGGCATACGGCTGAATAACAGCGGCTATCGCGCGATGCGGCTCACCGCTTACGGCTGGGAGCCGATGGCGGCGCTGCACATATGGCCCGATAACCTGCAGCTGCGGCTTGAGCAGGACGGGGATGCCTTGATCCTGGGGGCTGACGAAGGAGCGCCGCAGTTGCTGATGTTCAGCAGTGACGAAACCAGCCCCTTCACGCTGACGTTCGCGACCGCTGGCCGGACGTCGCTGAGCCTGTCGAGCGACGGCCTCGGCGAGGTGCTGATCGATGACTAAGGGAGCGTCGGTGTCACGCATGCGCGGCTTCACTTTGCTGGAAATCATGGTGGCCCTGGCGGTCTTCTCGACGCTGGCGGCGGCGGTGATGTCCGCGAGCCAATACGTGGTGAAGCAGACCGGTGCGGTCGAAGAGCGACTCTTTGCTGCGTGGCTGGCAGACAACCTTCTGAATGAACTGCGCTTGCAACCCGCGTTGACCGTAGGCCAGCAACAGCGAGTCATGCAGATGGATCGTCGCGATTGGTTGTTGCGTCAGCACATCAGCGCTTCGACCGAACCGCGCCTGCTGCAAGTCGAGATTGATGTGAGCCTTTCCGGTCGCGAACAAACCCTCCACCGCGCCAGTGGCTGGATACCTGATCGTCATGATTAAACAGGCCGGGTTCACCCTGCTGGAATTAGTGATTGCCCTGGCGATATTTGCTTTGCTGGGCCTGGCCAGTTGGGGGCTGTTTGATGGCGTGATACGTGTACAGCAGAGCACAACGGCGCACGAACGAGCGTTCAGAGGCCTGCAACGGGCAGTGGCGGTGATCGAGCGGGATCTGCTTCACGTCACTGAACAGCCTGTCGTGCTTCAACAAGGGGTACTGCAATTGCAGCGCAGCCACTGGCGCAATCCACTGGATCAACCTCGCAGCGAACGCCAGACACTGACGTATCGACTCGACAACGGCGCACTATGGCGTGAAAGCCAGGGTGAAGGCTCTCAGACTGTGCAGCGGCAAAAGCTACTGACCGAGGTCCGGGACGTGAGCTGGCGACTGTTCGACGCACAGTCCGGCTGGCGCAGCGATTGGCCGTCCGGTCGTGATGTGAAGGCGCCCAAGGCCGTGGAACTGCAAGTGTCGGTGGGCCGTTTCCAAGAGATTCGACGAGTGTTGCTGTTGCCGGGCGCGTTGCCATGAACGGGCGTCAACGCGGCATCGCACTGATCAGTGTGTTGCTGGTCATGAGCCTGGCACTGCTGATCACCAGCGGTTTGCTGCGCAGCCATCGCCTGTCGCTGCAAAGCAGCGGGCAAGCGTTGCAGCACGTCCACTTGCGCCAACTCGCGGTTGCCGGGGAAACCTGGGCGCTGTTGCGCTTGCAGGAAGCCGCGCAGGGCACGCAGAAAACCGTCGACCTGACTCAGGAATGGGCACGGGCCACACCTGACTTGGACATTGAAGATGTGCAACTGCGCGTCGATATCGAAGACCTCGCCGGACGGTTCAACCTTAATTTGATGTTGGGTCAGGGGCAGATCGATCAGGTCACCCGCAACCGTTGGGAACGCTTGCTTGGCGTGCTTGATCTTGCGCCGCTGGAGCTGAGTCAGGTCGGTGCATTACAAGAACTGAGCCAGTTGCGCTTGCTGCCGGGCGTTGACGGCCAGGTGTTGCGTCAACTGGAACCGTGGGTCGCACTGCTGCCTGCAGACGCCGCGCTGAACATCAACACCGCGCCGACGCTGGTACTGAGGATGCTTGATGGCGTGGAGGCGACGATGGCCGACACGCTGGTCCAGCAGCGTTCGACCGCGCCATGGACCAGCGTTCAGGCCTTCACTCAGGATCCGCTGCTGTCCGGCTCAGGCCTGAGCGGTCACGGCCTGGGCACCAGCAGCCGCTGGTTCCGAATCACCGTGCAGGTCATCCAGGGGCGCAGCCGTCTGCGGCTGGCCACTGATGTCCAACGTGATCCCGACACCCATCAATTCACCCTTGTGCAACGACGTCTGCTTCCTTCGAGTGCCCCCGAGATGCCGCGATGAACCACTGGCTTTACCTGACCGCCGAGGGTCTGGACACAGCATCGACCGATTGGCCTTGCTGCATCTGGTCCTCAACCGGACAACGACAGTTCATGCCATTGAGCCAAGCGGCTCAGGCACTGAATGGGCAGGCGGTTGATTTGCTGTTACCCATGGAATTGTGCAGTTGGGTGCGCAGTGATCCGTGGCCTTCCAGGCGCCATCCCGGCGCGCAAGCCATCGCATTTGCCGTGGAAGATCAACTGAGCGAACCGCTGGAAAAACTGCACCTGAGCATTGGTGCTCGCGATCGGGAGGGCCGCTATCCGGTGATGGTGGTGGCTCGCGAACGCTTGACCGCGGTGCTCGCGCGGCTGGCCGAATCGGGCATTGAGGTCCGTTCAACGTATGTCGATGCCGATGTGTTGGCCGGGTCTCAGCCGATGGCTGTCCGATGGTTCGGTCGATGGTTGTTGGGCGGCGCAATGCCGGCCCGCATGGCAATGTCGAATGACGGGTTGACGCTGCTCGGATCAACCTTGCCCGTGGACACTCAATGGATCGATGAGCGCCAGGATGCGGTCAATGTCGACTCCCTGACACTGCGTCCCTCGCCGGCCATCAACCTGTTGCAAGGTGAATTCGCCCCGCGCAGCAAACGCCTGCCCTGGCATTTCGGCGCAGCGGCTTTGCTGATGCTGGCCCTGCTGACGTGGGGCGCCAGCGCTACGCGCGTGCATTTTCTCGAGAGTGAAACACGCTGGCTGTACAGCCAGAACGAGCAGCGATTCAAGGCGCTTTACCCTGACCAGAGCCGCATCGTCGATCTGGCGACACAGCTCAAAGTGCTGCAAAGGCAAACCGCTGAACCAGAAAACACGCGCATCGCCGCTCTGGTGAATCTGATCGAACAGGTCATCGGCGCGAGTTCTGTCGAAGTGCGCCGCATTGAATATCGCGCCGGCGACGGTTGGAAAATTCAGCTGACCGCCAACAGTTTCGCCGAGCTTGAGCAATTGCGTGAGCGCGGGCGACAGCAAGGTGTGGCGCTCAGGCTCGACAACGCAAGCAAAGAACGCAACCGCGTGCAGGCAACGCTGGCTGTGGAGGACAACACATGAAAACCGCATGGCAACGCCTGTCCATTCGCGAACAACGTTTGTTGCTGGCCATGGGCGCTTTTTTACTTGCCGTCGTAGCGTTCAGCCTGATCTGGCAGCCGACACGCCAACGCCTGGAAACCGTCGAGCGCGAGTATCAGCAGCAATTGGCCCTGACTGCACAGCTGCAACGCGCACAACCCCAACGCATCGCGCGCACTGTCGCGGACCAGCCCTTGTCTCTGCGAGTCAGCGAAAGCACCACCGCGGCGGGGCTCGAATTGCATCAGATGGAAGCCGATAACGACCTCTTGCGCCTGACCCTCAGCGGCGATGCAAAGGCGCTGCTGCAATGGCTCGACCACGCTGAGCGCGAGGGCGCCGCACTGCAATCGCTGACATTGGAAAAGCGCGATGTGGTCCTTGAGGCGCGAGTGGTGCTCAGGTAGTTGAGCCGCTACCCGGCAGCAATGGAAGACGAGCCAGTTTCAACGCAATCAACAGCGCCACCACCAGCAACGCGCCGATAAACAACCCGATCCCGTTCCAGCCACCCAAGTGCCAGGCCACGCCACCCGCCGTACCCGCGATACTCGACCCGGCGTAATAGCTGAACAGGTACAGCGACGATGCCTGTCCTCTGGCCTTGATCGCCCTGCGTCCAATCCAACTACTGGCCACTGAATGCGCCCCGAAGAAGCCGAAGGTAAAGATCAGCATGCCGATGATCACTACCGGCAGTGGTGTGAGCATGGTCAGGGCGAGGCCGGCAATCATCAGCACAATGGTTGCCCAGAGCACTTTGCGTCGGCCAAGTTGGTCGGCCAGGGCGCCGATTTTCGCCGAGCTGTAGATGCCCGACAGGTACACCACCGAGAGCAGCCCGACGAAGGCCTGATCCATGTGGTATGGCTCGGCCAGCAAGCGATAACCAATGTAGTTGAACAGCGTGACGAACGCGCCCATCAACACGAACGCCTCGAGGAACAGCAGTGGTAGACCGGCATCGCGAAAGTGCATGGTAAAGCCGTCCAGCAAGCTGCGCGGATGCAGCGAGCGGGCGCGGAAGTTGCGCGATTCCGGAAGGATTTTCCAGAACACCGCTGCGGCAATCAGCGCCAGACCACCGATGACCAGCATCGCCGTGTGCCAGCTGACGAAGTCGATCAATACCCCGACGATCAACCGTCCACACATACCGCCGATGGCATTGCCACCGATGTATAACCCCATGGCCAAGCCAAGGTGTTGCGGATGGATTTCTTCGCTCAAGTAAGTCATCGCGACCGCCGCCAGACCGCTCAATGACAGCCCCACCAGCGCCCGCATGACCAGCACGCCCTGCCAGCTCGGGATCATTGCGCTGGCCATGGTGCAGAGTGCGGCGGCGAACAGCGCGGCGACCATCACCGGTTTACGTCCGATGCGATCAGAGATGGGGCCAGTGATTAGCAAGCCGATGGCGAGCATGCCGGTGGCAACCGACAGGATCAGACTGCTTTGGGCCGCGTTGATGGAAAACTCGCGGGACAACAGCGGCATCATCGGCTGCACGCAGTAGAGCAGCGCGAAAGTTGCGAAGCCGCCCGAGAACAGCGCCAGCACCGTGCGCATGAACATCGGCGTGCCTTTTTCGATGTAGATCTCACTTTTCCCGACGACGACATCTTCCAGCGCAGTGGGTGGAATTTCATGGGCGAGTGGGGCGACAGCAGTTTTCACTTCAGACCTCGGGAGGGCGCAGCCGGTCAGGCAATGAAAAAATCATATAGCTGGCTAATGTTTCTATCCAATATATTGTTCGACCTGTTTGATAGGTTTAGCGACCCAATGGAGTTTTCATGGAACTGCGCCACTTACGCTACTTCATCGCCGTCGCCGAAGAACTGCATTTCGGCCGCGCCGCCCAGATGCTAGGCATCTCGCAACCGCCGCTGAGCCAGCAGATTCAGGCGCTGGAGCAGGAGGTCGGCGCCCGGTTATTCGAACGGACCAATCGTCGGGTCGAACTCAGCGAGGCGGGGCGGTTGTTTCTGGAAGAGGCGCGCTTAGTGCTGGCTCAGGTCGACAAAGCGGCGGACGTGGCACGGCGGGCACAACTCGGTGAACTGGGTGAGTTGAAGATCGGCTTCACCTCATCGGCACCGTTCAACTCGACCATTCCCCAGGCAATCTTTTCGTTTCGCCAGCGTTTCCCGGCGGTGCACCTGCACCTGCGGGAAATGAGCAGCACCCAAGTGGCCGATGCATTGGTGGACGAATCAATCGAAGTCGGCATCATGCGGCCGCTGGGCTTGCCGGACTCGCTCAGCGTGGTGGAACTGATGCGCGAGCCCTTGGTGGCGGTGCTCAGCTCCAAGCATCCGCTGGTGAGCGGCAGCGAAGACGGATTATTCCTCTCTGCGCTGGCCCTCGAACCCTTCGTATTTTTCCCACGCAGCTATGGCAGCGGTCTGTATGCACAGTTGCTCAGCCTGGCGCGCGATGCCGGCTTCAGCCCGCACTTTGCGCAAGAGGCTGGCGAGGCGATGACCATCATTGGGCTGGTGGCGGCGGGTTTGGGGGTGTCGGTGTTGCCGGCGTCGTATCAGCGGATGCGCATTGATGGTGTGGTCTATCGCCCGTTGCTGGATCCGGAAGCGGTGTCGGCGGTATGGCTGGTGCAGCGCAAGGATCAGAAGTCGCCGATGGCCAAGGCGTTTGTGGAGTTGTTGACGCGCAAGGTTGAGTCCGTCGTATAAGGATATTTGGATGATGCTCTATCAAATCAAAAGCCCCCGTTTGAGCGATGCCAGTCAGTTAAATGCACCCTGTAGGAGCGGGCTTGCCCGCGAAGACGGCTACAGTCAACATTGATGTCGCCTGACATACCGCTTCGCGAGCAAACTCGCACCTACAGAGTTCCGTGTTTAACTGACTGGCATTGCCCCGTTTGAGTTTTTTGTCCGCGAGATGAGCCTTTTGTAAAGTTTGACCTGGTGAATTGCATAAAACGAGAGTGTGATGAAGTAAAGTGCGGAGATGGTTAAGTGGCTTGGGGCAAGCCAGTAATGAACTCTTTCAATAAGCAATGCCGATGAAAGTGTCGTTGCAAATAGTGCCAGTGTAATCGAAAGTATGCCCGCTGGTTTTTCATGCTTTAAGCGTTTGTAGAGTGGCAGCTGGATCAGTGAGGATATTGGAAGTATCACCAGCATTCCAATTGTAGCGATGAGTGGAATGGCGATCGAGTCTTGCGTGGCGGGGTAGATGCCGCTTCGGTAATTTGAAGTTACGATGTAGTAACTCGTGAGTGAAGAAGTAAATGGCGTCGTGAAATACAGTATTGGAAATCTAGTGTTTATTGTAATCATGGCGCCTTCCTGATAAATGCAGTCAGATGCGATCTGACTGCTTAGGTAGTAGTTAGAATGGCTGGGGTTTATACCCCATTCCAACTAGATGTATTTTATGCTCACCTGAAATATCTATCTCGTAACTTTTCCCCGGCAGTGCCCGGCCAGCGGTAGTTAACTCTTCTAATGCGCGAGGTCTATTGCTTGCGTTGAAATCGTATCTGTCATGATATGCCTTTATCGTTCCAATGAATCGCCAGGCCCCATCATGACTCCGTGTGAAATCACCCGCCATGTTCAAAGTAATGCGGCCCAGATAGGCTCCTGTTGCAACGCTGTCGTCAAATGTATTGTATTCAATGCGCGGGTCAACCAGATGATACGCGCCAGGCGATTTAGTGTTTTCAATAGCCTGTCTTAATAGCGGTAACTTATGCTCTATGATGTTAAGACCGATGGTATTTATATCGACTTCAAGTGTTTGCCCGTTTCCCCATAGGTAATGCCCAAGTGCCTTGACTGGGCTAAGGGCGTCAGCCAAGCTAAAATTTACGACTTTGTTTTTGAATAAGTCATCGTTGATTCTCCAGTGCGGGTCTACCCAGCCACGATCACTTTCTACGATGCGCCAAATATCTTTGATTGCTCCGTAAGCATCGTTTGTATTTAAAGCTTTATCCAGGATTCGCAAGTTGAAGGTGAAGTCATCAAGCCCTGTCTGACGCTTTATCATGTCGATGTTGTAGGGTTTGTTTTCTTCAGTAAGCACCTCGGGTTGAGGAGGAGGGAGAACGTAAGTGCCATCAATGATGATACCGTCTGTAGACCAGTATCCTCCCGTCGAACCTTTCCAGGTTCCAGTAACGTTTGTAGCGGGTAAGTTAATTCCATTTGTGTCATTACCTACATCCTTGTCGGCTTTGATCTAGTAAGGTTTATGAAAGAAAGTTTCTGAGCTTTTATTCAGACTCATCAATAATTAACCATGGTTCAGAAAAGCGCTCAATGGGGTAAATACACACTCGGAAATGTATTACACAAGTTACGGAATGATCCGGCGATACGGGATGCTGCATTGGCCTCCAGATCACTGATCAAAAAACAGACGACCCAAGCAAGATCGTCCGTTTTTCTTGTCCAGGCAAAAACCTGCACCTGCAATCGTCGACCAATGATGTCCATCAAATCGCAACCATCGCGCAATGAAGTCACCAACACACGCGCCAGCTCGCTGTAAGCACCCTCTCTAAATGCGAAGCTTTCCAGTAGTTGGGCCGCGGTGCGGACGAATTTTCTGCGTCAATCTCTGTTCAAACTTTGTCGGCAGGAACCGCGACTTTCGATGGTTCCAGATTGAGGGCGAGTACGCTTGTCAGCACAATGACAGTTCCGACGATGACCATGGCTGAAGGGCGTTCACTCAGAACCAATGAGGCCATCAACATGGCTGTGGGCGGTATCAGGTAAAGCGAAATGGAAGCGCGGCTCACGTTGCTGTGCGCCAGTACGTATGCCCAGGCGAGGTACGCAAGGGCGCTGGGGAAAATGCCCAGAATGAGCACCGCCAAGTTGACCGAAGTTGAGGCATTTTGCACTTCGTTCCACAGGCCCGGAACATACACAAGGAGCAATACCGTGCCGGACCAGATGGTGTAACACACCATCGTCAGCCCGTCATAACGATGGGAATGGTGTTTTTGCAAGGCGAAATACAGACTCCAGGACAACGCCGCCAGCAGGATGAGTAACCCGTGCGCGTCCAGCTCACCAAACCCACGGTCCCCGGTGACTACCACAGCGGCACCGACCAGGCCGCACAGCACACAGATCCACTGCCAACCGTTGACCCGATCCTTGAACGCGAAATGCGCCAATAACGTGCTGAACAGCGGTGTGGATTGTGCCAGTACGCTGGCGGCCCCGGCGCTAACGCCTTGTTGGCCATAGTTGAGGGCTATGTGATGCAGGCTGACGGCAAGGAATCCCAGCACGGCCAGCAGCGGCAGGTCTTTAAGACGGGGCAGTGAAATACGCATCACCAAGGCGACCCCGGCCATGAAGGTTGAGGCAATGAGAAATCGCATCAACGCGAGATGACCGGGCTCGTAAGCCTTTAGCCCAATATGGATTCCAATGGGGGAATAGGCCCAGCAAATAATTACAAAAATCGCCGCCAGAGCAGTTTTTACGCTGGGTCTTGTATCCATCAAGTCGTCATCCTGGACGCAACACGATTTTGTACGCTGGGCATGGCTGGTAGTCCTGTCATTTATGGGACTGGATTTTGCGTTGCATTGACTCCATAAAAGCTCCTGCTTATCGGAGGATGAAGGGGCGAGGCGTCACCACAGCCCGCGCTGGTTGAAAGCAAAAGATCGCAGCCTTCGGCAGCTCTTACCCAGGATTGTGTTCGACCGCGATATTGCGGCTTACATCGAATCTGGAATTGTCGAAGGCTGCGATCTTTTTAATGGTCACCCCGATATCGAACCAGGTCGGCGACGTCGTTTGCTCATGGGTACTGCTTCAGTTTTCAGGATCAGTTCTGAAACCTGGCAGGCCCTGAGTTGAACGCCATTCCTTTACAGTCCGTGTGATGCCTTCAGGGGAGTTATCTGCACCGTCTTGCGGGTAGTAGATCAAGTCTGACCCATCCGGGTGCTCGCTGATTTTCTCGAAGTGCAGCAGAAGCAGATCGGCACGATCATCTGTTTCGGCTTCTGCATCTTCCTTGGCGAGTTCTTTTAGCAACTCGATAAACTCGGTTTCGGTGTACTCCGAGAAGCTGTTTTTCAGGAGTGTGTCTGCCATGGCTAGCCTATTCGCTCCGGTGAATATCAATGTGGTTTTTTGGGGTGTTTACCCGCAGGTTGTCAACGTTATACACGTCACCACCGTTCGATACTTTGTCGAGGTGGTGCAGCTCATAAGACAACCTCCCCCCGACCCTGTCGGCTTTTCTTGCCCGTGGAGCCCTACCCGTGCGCATACGGCTTACATTCTGTTTGATGAACTGATCAGCAACCGTCGACTTTGAAATTGCTTCCCAAAGTGCTGATCTGAATTTATCGAAACTTTTGAAACTACGTCCTCTCAGTGCATCAGCCACTTCTGTAGGAATAGGCGCGCCCATTCCTGACCTTGCGCCGATGAGCCAAACCCCCGACACATCCTCGCCCACCCCCGTCACCCCGCCGGGTTCAAACCGGGCATTGAGCACGATAT
>NZ_JAKLSP010000008.1:0-176712 GCF_022014505.1 Pseudomonas sp. PGPR40
CAACCAAGCGAATGGCTTCCGCTTTTTCCTCGGCGTTAACAACCCGATATCCCATGATGCTTCCTTAGATCGACACTCCTACATCATGGTCCAAAAACATTGAGCCACAACAGCCTCGCTCCTACAGGGATAACACTGAAACCTGTAGGAGCGAGCGGTGCGGCGATCCGACTTGCCCGCGAAGGGTCCCTCCAGCCTTACGACAATCCCGCCAACGCCTTGGCCAACCGCTTGCCCCGCGCCCCTGCCGCCAAATCCATCACGGCCTGATCGCGCTGCCACATCGCCGCCCATTCTGGCGAGCCATCGGCCAGGGCCTGATTCACTTCAGCCTTGAGCCCATCGAACTGCGCAAACAACCCGCCCAACAATACATGCCCGGCCGGATTGTTCGGCGCCTGGCGGCTGACTTCCGCACACCCGGCCAGCAGCGCCAGCAAACGCAGTTGCAAGGTTTGCGGCCAGTCGCTGTCCTGGCCGACACCGAACAGCCACGCAGTCATGGCGCTCAGCACATAGATGTCTTCCAGGGTGCGGAACGGTTTGACGTAAGCATCCCAGCCATCCCCCGCCAGCAATTCGCACAGCGCGTTGTCGAGAAACAGCCGGCCGTGGCCGATGTCCGGCATCAGCGGCATCGGCGCGAGTTTTTCCAGACGCACACCCGGTTCGCCGGGGTAAACCACCGCAAGGTTCAAGCGCGGCACTTCGCCGGGCTCTTCACTGCGAGCGGCGACCAGCAGCCAGTCGGCGGCATCGCCAGCGGTGACGAAATCCTTGCGCCCGCTCAGGCGCAGATCGCGCAGCCGGGTCTGCATGTCCGCCACCCGCAAACTACGCTGTTCGGTCGCGCACAACGCGCCGAGGCTCAGCGGCGCGCTCGGCCAGAGCATGCGCAACGCCGCCTGATAGCCCACCAGAAACGCCAGCCCCGGCGTCGCCATCAGCCGTCCGCCGGCCACCGCCAATTCGAACGGCGACACCGCGCCCAATTGTTGCAACAAGGCAGCGAACCCTTCGCCCAGATCAGGATTGGCGGACAGACGATCACGGCGTTTCAACAGGGATTGCCAGGGCATAAGAGGCTCCTCAAGGGCTGTCATATAAGCATCACCAAAGCTTCATGGCGATGACACCGGGGCTACATAGCCTGACTTTGCACAACACGGCTGCATAAAGAAAGTCGATCGGCTGCAACCCAAGACGGGTGGCCAGCCCGTACGGAGACTCACAATGACTCAGATCGCCCGCATCAGCGACACCGGCAATGAACGCCGCCTGCAAGCCGAACGCCTGGTGGGCGACGAGGCGCTGCAGGAAGCCCAGGCCTTGCGCTTCAACGTGTTCAGCGGCGAATTCAACGCCAGGCTGAAGGGCGCGGAATTGGGTCTGGACATGGATGACTATGATGTTCACTGCGCCCACATCGGCGTGCGTGACTTGAACACCGGGCGCCTGGTGGCGACCACCCGTTTACTCGACCACACAGCGGCCAGCAGCCTCGGCAAGTTCTACAGCGAAGAAGAATTCAGCCTGCATGGCCTGGTCCATCTGAAAGGGCCGATCCTGGAAATCGGTCGCACCTGCGTCGACCCGGCCTACCGCAATGGCGGCACTATCGCCGTGCTCTGGGGTGAACTGGCCGAAGTGTTGAACCAGGGCGGCTACAGCTATTTGATGGGGTGCGCGAGCATTCCGATGCAGGATGGCGGCATTCAAGCCCACGCGATCATGCAGCGCCTGCGCGAACGCTACCTGTGCACCGAACACCTGCGTGCCGAGCCGAAAAAACCACTGCCGACGCTGGATATCCCGTCCAACGTCATCGCCGAAATGCCACCGCTGCTCAAGGCCTACATGCGCCTGGGCGCGAAAATCTGCGGCGAGCCGTGCTGGGACGAAGACTTCCAGGTCGCCGACGTGTTCATCCTGCTCAAGCGCGACGAGCTCTGCCCGCGCTACGCCAAGCACTTCAAGGCGGCTGTGTAATGAGCCGCTTGAGGGTGTACGCGCGAATTGCGCGAGTGCTTTTGGTGGTGACGCTGGGCTTGAGCATGGCCAGTGTGTTCGGCTTGTTCGAGCGACTAGGGATTGCCCATTCGATGGTCCGTCGCCAGCGCTGGTCGCGGTTTTTCATGGCGCGGCTGAGCAATGCCCTGCCCTTTCGCGTGACCGTCCATGGTGAACTGCCCAAGCAACCGATGCTCTGGGTCAGCAATCACGTGTCCTGGACCGACATTCCGTTGCTGGGCATGCTCACGCCGCTGTCGTTCCTGTCCAAGGCCGAAGTGCGCACCTGGCCTGTGGCGGGGTGGTTGGCGGCCAAGGCGGGCAGCCTGTTCATTCGCCGTGGTTCAGGCGACAGTCAGTTGATCCGCAAACAGATGACCCGTCATCTGGAACAGGAACATCCGCTGCTGATGTTCCCCGAAGGCACGACCACCGATGGCCGCTCGCTGCGCACGTTTCATGGTCGTTTGCTGTCAGCGGCGATCGATTCCGAAGTGGCGCTGCAACCGGTAGCGATTCGTTACCTGCGCGATGGCGAGCTCGATACCTTGGCACCGTTCATTGGCGATGATGATTTGCTGTCGCACCTGATGCGCTTGTTCGCCAATGATCGGGGTGAAGTGGAAATTCATCTGCTCAAGCCGATCGAATGCCAGGACCGGGAACGTGCGGCGCTGGCGTTCGAAGCGCAGCAGGCGGTGCAGAAGGCGTTGTTTGGGGCGATTCCGGAAACTCAGCAAATCCCAATGCGCCCGGCTATTGCTGCTTAATTACAAATCCCTGTGGGAGCGGGCTTGCTCGCGAAAGCGGTCTGACAATCAGCACACGTGTTGAATATGAAGCAGCCTTCGCGAGCAAGTCGGATCGCCGCACCGCCGCTCCCACATTAAATTCGCGGTGTCGCTGCGAATGCCTGCAACTCGGGATAGAACAACCGGAAATCCTCGCTCAACGGTTCATACAACACCCGCAACTCCTGCATCGCCCCGGCCAGTTCCTCCGGTCGGGTCAACCTGCGCGAAATTCCCCGCAGCACCTGCTCCAGCACTTCAAACTCCTGATAAGACCCCAACCAGTCGTTGGCGACCATGTGCGGAGCAATCCGTGCCAGTCGCTCGGGTAACTGTCGTTCGCTGGACAGCACCCGGTACACATCCGAGGTGAATTGCTCCAGTGGCCGGTCGGCGTACAGCGTCCAGTCCCGCGCCAGGCAGTGATCGAAAAACACATCGAGCACGATGCCGGCGTAACGCCTGCGCGTGATCGAAAACCGCGACAAGGCGATGTCCACCAGCGGATGGCGATCGGTAAACACGTCAATGCTGCGGTGCAACTGGATGGCCGCTTCGATCTCCGGGTCGAACTGCCCTTGCAGCCGGCCTTTGACGAAATCGCCATACAGACTGCCGAGCAGTTGACCGGGGCGCTGGCCACCGAGGTGCAGATGTGCGAGATAGTTCATGTGCGCAGCTTAGCACTGCGCCATCCATATCGTTATAACTCGATATACCGATTCATGCGGTCATCAGACCAAAATCATATTGGTATATCGCGAAGTACCGATTTAAAGTTCGCCTCATCGCGATATAGCGTTTTACTCATCACGAGCCCAAACCATGACCATCGACCTCGACGAAATAATAAAAGCGCTGGCACACCCAGTACGCCGAGACATCCTCATCTGGCTGAAAGACCCCAAGGTCCAGTTTCCGGAACAAATCCATAACCACGAGTACGGCATTTGCGCCGGACAAATCGATCAACGCTGCGGCCTGTCGCAGTCGACCGTGTCCGCCCATTTGGCGACTTTGCAACGGGCCGGATTGATCAGCAGCCAGAAAGCCGGTCAATGGCACTTTTTCAAACGCAACGAGGACGTGATTCAGGCGTTCGTCGACGCCATCGTCAAGGAGCTCAGCGCTCCGACAAGGAACTGATAATGCCCCTCTCGCTACTCATTCTGGCCTTGAGCGCCTTCGCCATCGGCACCACCGAGTTCGTCATCATGGGCCTGTTGCCCGAGGTGGCGGCCGACCTGGGTGTGTCGATCCCCGGCGCCGGCTGGCTGGTGACCGGTTACGCCCTGGGCGTGGCCATCGGTGCACCGTTCATGGCACTGGCCACCGCCAGACTGCCGCGCAAGGCCGCCTTGGTAGCGTTGATGGGCATCTTCATCATCGGCAATCTGCTCTGCGCCCTGGCCAGTGACTACAACGTGTTGATGTTTGCCCGTGTGGTCACCGCGCTGTGTCACGGCGCCTTCTTCGGCATCGGTTCGGTGGTGGCGGCAGGTCTGGTGCCGGCCAACAAACGTGCGTCGGCCGTGGCCCTGATGTTCACCGGCCTGACCCTGGCCAACGTCCTCGGCGTGCCGCTGGGCACTGCGCTCGGTCAAGAAGCCGGCTGGCGTTCGACCTTCTGGGCGGTGACCGTAATTGGTGTGATTGCACTGATCGGCCTGATCCGCTTCCTGCCAGCCAAGCGCGATGAAGAGAAACTCGACATGCGCGCCGAACTGCGCGCCCTCAAAGGCGCTGGCATCTGGCTGTCGTTGAGCATGACTGCATTGTTCGCTGCCTCGGTCTTCACCTTGTTCACCTACGTCGCCCCTCTGTTGGGCGAGGTCACCGGAGTCTCGCCACGCGGCGTGACCTGGACCTTGATGCTCATCGGCCTGGGCTTGACGGTCGGCAACATCATCGGCGGCAAGCTGGCGGACCAAAGCATGGCGGCGACGCTGATCGGTGTGTTCATCACCATGGCGGTCGTGTCCACCGTGCTGACCTGGACCAGCATTGCCGTGATCCCGACCGAAATCACCCTGTTCCTCTGGGCCACCGCGTGCTTCGCCGCCGTACCCGCCCTGCAAGTGAACGTTGTGACCTACGGCAAGGCGGCACCGAACCTGGTGTCGACCCTGAACATCGGCGCTTTCAACGTTGGCAACGCGCTCGGTGCGTGGGTCGGCGGCAGCGTCATCGCCCACGGCTTCGGTCTCACCAGCGTGCCGCTCGCGGCAGCCGCACTGGCGGTACTCGCCCTGCTGGTGACCCTGATTACTTTCCGTCAGAGCGGCAATGCCGAACTGGCCCCCGCTACTCACTGATCGCTAAAAGAGAGCTATTTCATGACGACTATTTTCGATCCGATCAAACTGGGCGACCTCGAGTTGGCCAACCGCATCATCATGGCGCCGCTGACCCGCTGCCGCGCCGACGAAGGCCGTGTGCCGAATGCGCTGATGGCCGAGTACTACGTGCAGCGCGCCTCTGCCGGCCTGATCCTCAGCGAAGCGACTTCGGTAACACCGATAGGCGTGGGCTACCCGGACACTCCCGGCATCTGGTCCAACGACCAGGTGCGCGGCTGGAGCAACGTGACCAAAGCGATCCACGGTGCGGGCGGCAAAATCTTCCTGCAACTGTGGCACGTGGGCCGGATTTCCCACCCCTTGTACCTGAACGGCGAAGCACCGGTCGCGCCGAGTGCCATCCAGCCTAAAGGTCATGTCAGCCTGGTGCGTCCATTAGCCGACTTCCCAACCCCGCGCGCCCTGGAAACCGCTGAAATCGCCGACATCATCGACGCTTACCGCGTGGGTGCCGAGAACGCCAAGGCGGCCGGTTTCGACGGTGTGGAAATCCACGGCGCCAACGGTTACCTGCTCGACCAGTTCCTGCAAAGCAGCACCAATCAGCGCACCGACAACTACGGCGGCTCCCTGGAAAACCGTGCGCGCCTGTTGCTGGAAGTGACCGATGCCGCCATCGAAATCTGGGGCGCGGGCCGCGTGGGTATGCACCTGTCACCACGTGCCGATCTCCATGACATGGGCGACGACAACCTGTCCGAGACCTTCACCTATGTCGCTCGCGAACTGGGCAAGCGTGGCATCGCCTTCATCTGCTCGCGCGAGAAAGAAGGCGCCGACAGCCTCGGCCCACAACTCAAAGAAGCCTTCGGCGGCCCATACATCGCCAACGAACGCTTCACCAAAGACAGCGCCAACGAGTGGCTGGCCAGCGGCAAGGCTGACGCGGTGGCGTTCGGTGTACCGTTCATTGCCAACCCGGATCTGCCGGCGCGTTTGAAGGCGGATGCGCCGTTGAATGAAGCTCGTCCGGAATTGTTCTACGGCAAGGGTCCGGTGGGTTATATCGACTATCCCGCGTTGTAAGCGTGCACCGTTGAAACGCAAAAGCCCCGACTCGAAAGAGCCGGGGCTTTTGTGTATGGAAGATTAAAAGATCGCAGCCTGCGGCAGCTCCAGATACCGTGAACCACACCAAACCCGTAGGAGCCGGCTTGCCGGCGAAGGCGTTTTCATGGGCACTGCATGCCGTGAGGCCGCCTTCGCTGGCATGCCAGCTCCTACACGGGTGAGATTCAAGACCGTATCTACAGGATGTATGCCATTTGAATTCAGGCGCCCAGCCTGTTCACACTCATTCACACATTCGACACAAAATCCCTACAAAATACGTAGCTCGCTACCTATCAACCTGGCGATTGTACGTATATAAAAGCATCCGATTACAGAAAGGCGAGCAAATAAAGACGTTTGCCCGCTTCAAGTCTTGACACAATCGGATCCAATTACGCATTTTGTTTCATTTGCGCAGGCTGGGACTCAAGCGCAGCATATCCAACCCTGTATCGACGCAACGCTCGGCTTCGGTGTGCAGTTGAAAACTGTCGGGAGCCAAAAGCCACTGATACAGGGTGCCATCGATGTAGGCATGCAGGCTGATGGCCGCGCGGGCAGTGTCGAGGTCTTTCGGCAATTGCCCGCGATTCACCGCATTATTCAGGGCCAGAGCGATTCGCACATTGCAATCGAGACTGGCCGTTCGGCGCTGCTGGCGCAGGTCGCACATTTCATCGGTGAATTCACACTTATGAAACAGAATCTCGTTGATGCGTCGGGTTTTCGGGTCCAGGGCAACTTGATGGAACAGATGAACCAGCAGTTTGCGCATGCAGCCCAGCGGATCGAGTTCATCTTCGCTTTCACTGGCCTTGGCCATTTCATCCAGCGGCTCATGCAAAGTATCGAGCATCGCCTGCACCAGATCCGCTTTGTTGCTGAAATGCCAATAGATGGCCCCGCGAGTCACGCCGGCCAGGGTCGCGATATCCGCCAGCGTCGTGCGTGCCACGCCCCGCTCGTAAAAGGCTTTTTCTGCCGCTTCGAGTATCTGGCTTCGGGTTTCTTGAGCTTCCTCTTTGGTACGACGGACCATGGCAGTAAAAACCTCAATCAGGATGTGCTTGAGCGATGTCTGAACATCCGCTGAATAAAAGGAAGTCGAGCGTTCTCGGGCTTCGTCTGGGACCTATGACTCAGCCTTGGATGGCTTTTGTAACCATTTAGGTACATTGCCCAAGGCCTTTACAAACAACCGTGAACGTAAGTATATTCATTAGCAAGCTACTTATCCACCCGGCAAAAATTTTTTACCCTTCTACATTTCTTGTGCGCAATGTGCGCGCCTGACCGAGGATCTTCATGCAATTCAAGCCAGCTGTTACCGCTCTGGTTACTGCCGTCGCCCTGGCATCGCTGCTCAGCGGATGTAAAAAGGAAGAGGCGGCACCTGCCGCACCAGCCCCTCAGGTCGGCGTCGTAACCCTGCAACCTCAAGCCTTCACCCTGACGTCCGAACTTCCAGGGCGCACCAGTGCGTTCCGCATCGCCGAAGTTCGCCCACAGGTCAACGGCATCATTCTCAAGCGTCTGTTCAAGGAAGGCGGCGAGGTCAAGGCCGGTCAGCAGCTCTATCAGATCGACCCATCGGTCTATGACGCGACCTTGAAAAGCGCTGAAGCCAACCTGCGTTCGACCAAGTCGATCTCTGACCGCTACAAGCAACTGGTCGACGAACAGGCCGTCAGCCGTCAGGAATACGACACCGCGCTGGCCAACCGCCTGCAATCGGAAGCGTCCCTGCAGACCGCCCAGATCAATGTGCGCTACACCAAGGTTTACGCACCGATTTCCGGGCGCATCGGCCGTTCTTCGGTGACCGAGGGCGCGCTGGTCAGCAATGGCCAGACCGACGCCATGGCAGTCATCCAGCAACTGGACCCGATTTACGTTGACGTCACCCAATCCTCAGTGGAGCTGCTGGAACTGCGCCGCGAACTGGAAAGTGGTCGTCTGCAAAAGGCTGGCGACAACGCCGCCGCGGTCAAACTGACTCTCGAAGACGGCAGCCAGTACACGCTGGACGGCAAGCTCGAGTTCTCCGAAGTCTCGGTAGACCAGACCACCGGCTCCGTGACCCTGCGCGCCGTGTTCCCCAACCCTGAGCACACCCTGTTGCCGGGCATGTTCGTACACGCCCAGTTGCAGGCCGGTGTGAACAGCGCGGCGATTCTGGCCCCGCAACAAGGCGTGACCCGCGACCTCAAGGGCTCTCCGACCGCACTGGTCGTCGGTGCGGACAACAAGGTCGAACTGCGTCAGCTCAAGGCCAGCCGCACTGTTGGTAACCAATGGCTGATTGAAGACGGTCTGAAGGCAGGTGATCGCGTGATCACCGAAGGGCTGCAATTCGTCAGACCTGGCGTTGAAGTCAAGGCCACTGAAGCCACCAACGTCAGTGTAAAGAGCCCGGTCCCCGTACAGGCGGCTAATACCGCTGTCGGCGGCAAAGGGGAATAAACCATGTCGAAATTTTTTATCGACCGTCCGATTTTCGCCTGGGTGATTGCCCTGGTGATCATGCTGGTCGGGGCTCTATCGATCCTCAAACTGCCGATCAACCAATACCCGAGCATTGCGCCTCCGGCCATTGCCATCTCGGTGACCTACCCGGGCGCGTCCGCACAAACCGTGCAGGACACCGTGGTGCAGGTGATCGAGCAACAGCTCAACGGTATCGACAACCTGCGTTATGTCTCCTCGGAAAGTAACTCCGATGGCAACATGACCATTACCGCGACCTTCGAGCAGGGCACCAGCTCTGATACCGCGCAGGTCCAGGTGCAGAACAAACTGAACCTGGCCACCCCGCTGCTGCCGCAAGAAGTGCAGCAACAGGGCATCCGCGTGACCAAATCGGTGAAAAACTTCCTGATGGTCATCGGCGTGGTATCGCGCGACGGCAGCATGACCAAGGACGACCTGTCCAACTACATCGTGTCGAACATGCAAGACCCGATTTCTCGCACTGCCGGTGTGGGTGACTTCCAGGTCTTCGGTGCTCAGTACGCGATGCGGATCTGGCTCGACCCGGCCAAGTTGAACAACTACAACCTGACGCCGGTGGACGTGAAAACCGCCATCGCGGCGCAGAACGTCCAGGTCTCGTCCGGTCAGCTCGGCGGCTTGCCTGCCCTGCCCGGCCAGCAACTGAACGCTACGATCATCGGCAAAACCCGCTTGCAAACCGCCGAGCAATTCAAGGCGATCCTGTTGAAGGTCAACAAGGACGGCTCGCAAGTGCGGGTCGGCGACGTTGCGGATGTTGCTCTGGGCGGTGAAAACTACTCGGTCAGCGCCCAGTTCAACGGCGCCCCGGCCTCCGGCCTGGCGGTAAAACTGGCCAACGGTGCCAACGCCCTCGACACGGCGAAAGCCCTGCGCAAAACCATCGACGACCTGAAACCGTTCTTCCCGGAAGGGATGGAAGTGGTGTTCCCGTACGACACCACGCCGGTGGTGACCGAGTCGATCAAGGGTGTGGTTGAAACCCTGGTCGAAGCGATCGTGCTGGTGTTCCTGGTGATGTTCCTGTTCCTGCAAAACTTCCGCGCCACCGTCATCACCACGATGACCGTGCCGGTGGTATTGCTCGGTACGTTCGGGATCCTCGCGGCGTTCGGCTTCAGCATCAACACCCTGACCATGTTCGGTATGGTGTTGGCCATCGGCTTGCTGGTGGACGATGCCATCGTCGTCGTGGAAAACGTCGAGCGGGTCATGAGCGAAGAAGGCCTGTCACCCAAGGAGGCCACCAAGAAATCCATGGGGCAGATCCAGGGTGCGCTGGTCGGTATCGCCTTGGTGCTGTCGGCGGTACTGCTGCCGATGGCGTTCTTCAGTGGCTCCACCGGTGTGATCTACAAGCAGTTCTCGATCACCATCGTCTCGGCCATGGCCCTGTCGGTACTGGTAGCGTTGATCTTCACCCCGGCGCTCTGCGCCACCATGCTCAAGGCAATTCCGAAGGGTGAGCACGGCACACCGAAACGCGGCTTCTTCGGCTGGTTCAACCGCAGCTTCGATCGTGGCGTCAAAAGCTACGAGCGCGGCGTGGGCAACATGCTCGCGCACAAGGCTCCGTACCTGCTGGCGTACCTGATTATCGTGGTCGGCATGATCTGGCTGTTCACCCGCATTCCAACGGCGTTCCTGCCGGAAGAAGACCAGGGCGTTTTGTTTGCCCAAGTGCAGACACCGGCCGGTTCCAGCTCCCAGCGCACGCAAGTGGTCGTGGACGAAATGCGCGAATTCCTGCTGCGTCCGAGCACGGAAGGTGGCGAAGGCGACGCGGTGGCCTCGGTGTTTACCGTGACCGGCTTCAACTTCGCCGGCCGTGGTCAGAGTTCGGGCATGGCATTCATCATGCTCAAACCGTGGGACGAACGTAACGCCGACAACAGCGTGTTCAAACTGGCGGCCCGCGCCCAGCAGCACTTCTTTACCTTCCGCGATGCGATGGTGTTTGCCTTCGCCCCGCCAGCGGTACTGGAACTGGGTAACGCCACCGGTTTCGACGTGTTCCTCCAGGACCGCGCCGGTATCGGTCACGACAAGTTGATGGCAGCACGTAACCAGTTCCTCGGCATGGCGGCGCAAAGCAAGGTCCTGTCGCAAGTGCGTCCGAACGGCCTGAACGACGAGCCGCAATACCAACTGGAAATCGACGACGAGAAGGCCAGCGCCCTGGGCGTGACCCTCACCGACATCAACAACACCCTGTCGATTGCCTTGGGCAGTAGCTATGTGAACGACTTCATCGACCGCGGTCGCGTGAAGAAGGTTTACATCCAAGGCCTGCCCGGTGCGCGCATGAGTCCCGAAGACCTGAAGAAGTGGTATGTGCGCAACAGCGCCGGCACCATGGTTCCGTTCTCGGCGTTCGCCAAGGGTGAGTGGATCTACGGTTCGCCGAAACTGGCCCGTTACAACGGCGTGGAAGCGATGGAAATCCTCGGTGCCCCGGCACCCGGTTATTCCACGGGTGAAGCCATGGCCGAAGTCGAAGCGCTGGCCAAGAAACTGCCGGCCGGCGTCGGTATTTCCTGGACCGGCCTGTCGTATGAGGAACGTCTGTCCGGCTCGCAAGCGCCAGCGTTGTACGCCTTGTCGCTGCTGATGGTGTTCCTGTGTCTGGCGGCGCTGTATGAAAGCTGGTCGATTCCGATCGCGGTGATGCTGGTGGTGCCACTGGGGATCATCGGTGCACTGATGGCGACCAGCCTGCGCGGCCTGTCCAACGACGTGTACTTCCAGGTGGGGCTGTTGACCACAATTGGTCTGGCGGCGAAAAACGCCATTCTGATCGTCGAGTTCGCCAAGGAACTGCATGAGCAAGGACGTAGCCTGCGCGATGCCGCGATCGAAGCCTGCCGGATGCGTCTGCGGCCGATCATCATGACTTCGCTGGCGTTCGTGCTCGGCGTGGTCCCACTGGCCATTTCCACGGGCGCAGGTTCGGGTAGCCAGCATGCGATTGGTACCGGTGTGATTGGCGGTATGATCACGGCCACTGTGCTGGCGATCTTCTGGGTTCCGTTGTTCTTCGTCACCGTGTCGTCCATGGGCCAGCGCAAAATCGCCGACCAAGATGATGACGCCATTGAACCTTCTAAAGAGGCTGGCTAATGAGCAAGTCGCTACTCTCCATCGCAGTCGCCGCCTTCGTGCTGAGCGGCTGCTCGCTGATACCCGATTATCAGCAGCCGGAAGCCCCGGTGGCGGGCCAATACCCGCAAGGCCCGGCGTATTCGCCGGCCCAGGCGCCCAACCAGGCCGCCGCCGAACAGGGCTGGAAGCAGTTCTTCCACGACCCGGCGCTGCAACAGATGATTCAGACAGCGCTTGAGAATAACCGTGACCTGCGCGTCGCGGCGCTGAACATCGATGCTTATGCGGCTCAATACCGCATCCAGCGTGCCGATCTGTTCCCGGCCGTTTCGGCCAACGGCAGCGGCAGCCGTCAGCGAGTTCCGGCACGGGCCTCGCAAACCGGTGAAACGGCCATCAGCAGTTCCTACTCGGCCACCGTCGGCATCAGCGCTTATGAACTCGACCTGTTCGGTCGGGTGCGTAGCCTGAGCGAAGAAGCCTTGCAGAAGTACTTCGCCACGGAAGAAGCGCGCCGCAGCACGCAGATCAGCCTGGTGGCCAGTGTGGCCAATGCTTACCTGACCTGGCAGGCTGACAAGGAGCTGCTGAAACTGACCCAGGAAACCCTCGGTGCCTATGAGGAGAGCTACAAGCTCACCTCGCGCAGCAACGAAGTGGGCGTAGCCTCGGCGCTGGATCTGGCCCAGTCGCGTACCTCGGTGGAAAACGCCCGTGCGCAACTGGCCAAATACACCCGTCAGGTTGCCCAGGACGAAAACAGCCTGGTGCTGCTGCTCGGCACCGGTATCCCGGCCAATCTGCAAGCGGCCAAGCCACTGTCGGACGACGTGCTGAGTGAAGTACCGGCCGGCCTGCCATCGGACTTGCTGCAACGTCGTCCGGACATCCTTCAGGCCGAATACAACCTCAAAGCTGCCAACGCCAACATCGGCGCTGCGCGGGCTGCGTTCTTCCCGAGCATCAGCCTGACCGCCAATGCCGGCTCCCTGAGCCCGGACCTGTCCGGTCTGTTCAAGGGCGGTTCGGGCACCTGGTTGTTCCAGCCGCAAATCAATCTGCCGATCTTCAACGCCGGCAGCCTGCGCGCCAGCCTGGATTACTCGAAAATCCAGAAAGACATCGGCGTGGCGAACTACGAGAAGTCCATTCAAACGGCCTTCCAGGAAGTCGCCGATGGCCTGGCCGCACGCCAGACTTACACCGAACAGTTGCAGGCTCAGCGTGACTTCGTCAGCGCCAACCAGGACTACTACCGTCTGGCCGAGCGTCGTTACCGCATCGGTGTCGACAGCAACCTGACCTTCCTCGACGCCCAGCGCCAGCTGTTCAGTGCCCAACAAGCGCTGATCACCGACCGTCTGGCGCAGCTGACCAGCGCGGTCAATCTGTACAAGGCGTTGGGCGGTGGCTGGAATGAACAGACGGCGAAGAATGAGCCGTTGAAAGAAGAAGCGCCGAAGATGAAGTTGTTCTGATAGCGCGGTAAACACGAAGCCCACCGATTGGTGGGCTTTTTGTTGCTATAGGAAAAGTTGTATTGGCCATGTTGGCCCGACACCACAAAACCCCGATCAATCTTACGTTCGATAATCGCCCAGAACCCGCTCTCCCCCGATTGAACCACTTAGTCCATTTCCCTCACCATCGGTCGCACAAAACCAATAACAACAGGTTCGACACCATGTCCACACGCCTTGCCCTGTCCGGTTGACTTCGCCTCCGCTTTTCCGAATTTGAATCTTTTGTCTGCAACCCGAACGTTGCGGCAATGCCCTGTTTCACCTCCAAGAATTAGAGAGACCCGAGCCCATGACTTCCCCCAGCACGCTGTATTTCTTCCCCAGCCTGATCGCCATGGCACTGGCCGGCGCGGCTCTGCCCGCCATGGCCGAGGAAGCTGGTTTTGTCGAAGGCGCCAAGGTCAACCTGAACCTGCGCAACTTCTACATCAATCGTAACTTCACCAACCCGACCAAGGCTCAGGGCAAGGCTGAAGAATGGACGCAAAGTTTCATCCTCGACGCCAAGTCCGGGTTTACCCAGGGCACCGTCGGGTTCGGCATGGACGTGCTGGGTTTGTATTCGGTCAAGCTCGACGGCGGCAAAGGCACCAGCGGTACGCAGTTGCTACCGCTGGACCACGATGGTCGCCCGGCGGACAACTTCGGTCGCACCAATGTGGCGTTCAAGGCCAAGCTGTCCCAGACTGAAGTGAAGGTCGGTGAATGGTTGCCCGTGCTGCCGATCCTGCGGTCGGACGATGGTCGCTCGCTGCCGCAAACCTTCCGCGGTGGCCAGATCACCTCAAAGGAAATCGACGGCCTGACGCTCTACGGCGGCCAGTTCCGCGCCAACAGCCCGCGCGACGACAGCAGCATGAACGACATGTCGATGACCGGCAAAACGGCGTTCACCTCAGACCGCTTCAACTTCCAGGGCGGTGAATATGCCTTCAATGACAAGAGCACGCAGATCGGCCTGTGGAACGCTGAACTCAAGGACATCTACAGCCAGCAATACGTCAACCTGATCCACACCCAACCGTTGGGCGACTGGACATTAGGCGCTAATTTGGGGTTTTTCTACGGCAAGGATGATGGCAGTGCCCGGGCGGGCGAACTGGACAACAAGACCTGGTCTGGCCTGTTCTCGGCCAAATATGGCGGCAACACCTTCTATGTCGGCCTGCAAAAACTCACCAGCGACAGCGCCTGGATGCGGGTCAACGGCACCAGCGGCGGCACCCTGGCCAACGACAGTTACAACGCCAGCTATGACAACGCCAGGGAAAAATCCTGGCAACTGCGCCACGATTACAACTTTGCCGCCCTTGGCGTGCCGGGCCTGACGTTGATGAACCGCTACATCAGCGGCGACAACGTACACACCGCAACCACCAGCGACGGCAAGGAATGGGGCCGCGAAAGCGAACTGGGCTACACCGTGCAGAGCGGCACGCTGAAAAACCTCAACGTCAAATGGCGCAACTCAACCATCCGCCGCGACTTCAGCAACAACGAATTCGACGAGAACCGGTTGATCGTCAGCTATCCGATCAATTTGCTGTAAACACAGACCAAATGTGGGAGCGGGCTTGCTCGCGAAAGCGGTGCATCAGCTTGCATCAATCCTGAATGTTAAACCGCATTCGCGAGCAAGCCCGCTCCCACAAGAGTTGTGGTGGACAGTTACTCCCGCGACTCAACCCCCAACTCATCCCACACCGACTCGGCCAGGTGGAACGTCGCGTTGGCCGCCGGGATGCCGCAGTAGATCGCGCTTTGCATGATCACTTCCTTGATCTCACCGCGGGTTACGCCGTTGTTGGCGGCGGCGCGCAGGTGCAGTTTGAGTTCTTCGTTGCGGTTCATGCCGATCAGCATGGCGAGGGTGATCAGGCTGCGGGTATGACGCGGCAGGCCCGGACGGGTCCAGATGTCGCCCCAGGCGTGGCGGGTGATCATCTCCTGGAACTCCGAGTTGAACTCGGTCAGCGCATTCAGGCTGCGCTCGACATGGGCATCGCCCAGTACTGCGCGACGAACGTTCAGGCCCTCGTCGTAACGTTGTTTCTCGTCCACAACAATCCCCTCAATGAGCCGACAAAAACGCCAAGACTCGGTCGCTGAACGCAGCGCCAGCCTGGACGTTGGACAGGTGCGCGGCGTTGAACTCGGCGTACTCGGCGCCCTGCACGTGTTCCTGAATAAAATGCCCGCCGGACGGCGGCGTCACCGCGTCTTCAGTACCGGCAATTACCAGCAGCGGCACCTGAATCGAGGACAACTGATCGCGGAAATCGGCATCGCGTACCGCTGCGCAATTGGCCGCGTAACCTTCAGGCGAAGTCGCCGCGAGCATGTCGGTGATCCGCTTCACCACTGCCGGATTAGCCTCGGAAAAATCCGCGGTAAACCAGCGTGCAATCGACGCATCGCGCAGGGCGACCATCGCCGCCGCGCCGTCACGCAGTACGGTTTCGATCCGTGGGTTCCACACCGACGGATCACCGATTTTTGCCGCCGTGTTGCATATGATCAGTTTGTTCAAACGCTGACCGGCATTGATTCCCAGCCATTGACCAATCAGCCCGCCCATGGACAGACCACAGAAATTCGCGCGTTCGATATGCAGCGCATCCAGCAGCGCCAACACGTCGCGGCCCAATTGCTCAATGCTGTACGGCCCCGGCGTCACCAATGATTTGCCGTGACCACGGGTGTCGAAACGCAGCACGCGAAAATGCTCGCTGAACGCCGGGATTTGCGCGTCCCACATGTGCAGGTCGGTGCCCAGGGAATTGGACAGCACCAATACCGGCGCATCGACCGGCCCATCGAGTTGCGGCCCTTGAATTAGGTAGTGCAGTTCGCCCTCGGCGAGTTGTACGAATGCCACGGCAGTCTCCTTCAGGCTATCAACGCAAAATGTTCAGCCACTGCTCGCTCGACCCAGGTATGGGCCTGACCGAGGTAATGGGCGGGGTCCAGCAGACGATCGAGTTCAGCGTCCGACAGTTCGGCAGTCACTTGCGGCTCGTCGCCGAGTACCGCGCGCAGATGACGTTGTTCAGCCACGGCGCGCTTGCAGCATTGCTCCAGCAGATGGTGCGCGGTGTCGCGACCGACCCTTTGCGCCAGGACGATGCTCACGGCTTCGGCCAATACCAGGCCCTGGGTCAGGTCGAGATTGCGCGTCATTCGATCGGCATCCACTTCCAGCCCGTCGGCCACCAACAGCGCTTGTCGCAGACTGCCTGACACCAAACAACAGATTTCCGGCAGGGTTTCCCATTCGGCATGCCACAGGCCCAGGCTGCGTTCATGCTCCTGCGGCATCGCGCTGAACATGGTCGAAAGCAAACCCGGTACTCGCGTCGCCGCACCGATCAGCACCGCTGCGCCCACCGGGTTGCGCTTGTGAGGCATGGTCGAGGAGCCACCCTTGCCCGGCGCCGAAGGCTCGAACACTTCGCCAGCTTCGGTCTGCATCAACAGACTGATGTCGCGGCCGAGTTTGCCGAGGCTGCCGGCAATCAATCCAAGCACCGCGCCGAACTCCACCAGACGATCACGCTGGGTATGCCACGGTTGATCCGGCAAGCTCAGTTGCAGTTCTGCGGCCAGGGCTTCGGCAATCGGCATCGCCTGTTCGCCGAGGGCCGCGAGGGTGCCGGAGGCGCCACCGAATTGCAGCACCAGCAGCCGGGGCTTGAGTTCCTGCAGACGCTGACGGCTACGCGTCACCGCGCCCAACCAACCGGCGATTTTCATGCCGAGGGTGACCGGCGTCGCGTGCTGTAGCCAAGTGCGTCCGGCCAACGGTGTGGCGACGTAACGCCAGGCTTGGGTCGCGAGGGTTTCCCCCAGTTGTGCCAGATCAGCTTCGATCAATTCCAGCGCGCGGCGCAGTTGCAACACCAGGCCAGTGTCCATCACGTCCTGACTGGTCGTTCCCAGATGCACATAGCGCTCGGCTTCGGCATCGTTCTTGGCGATCTGTTTGCCCAAAGCCTTGACCAGTGGAATCGCCGAGTTCCCCGCCGTGGCAATGGCCTCACCAAGCGCGGCGAAGTCGTAATGCTCAGCAAGGCAGGCGCGTTCGATAGACGCGACAGCCGTCTGCGGAATCAGGCCAACCCGTGCCTCGGCCCGGGCCAGTGCCGCTTCGAAATCAAGCATGGCCTGAACCCGGCCCTGATCGCAGAACACCTCACGCATGTCGCGTGCGGTGAAATAGGCATCGAACAATTGATTGCCCGGTCGCTGGTTCATAAACAGTCCTTGCAGGCGAGGGCCGGTCAGGCCCTCGCGTAAAAATCAAAGGTCGTGATGCAAATATTTCGCCTGTTTCGGCAGACGCAGGTTGAGCAGGAACGCCACCGCCATCATTACCGTCATGTACCAGTGAACATTTCGAATCTAGGCACACTTTGCAACAAACCGATCCACAATTGGCAATGCTATCCCTGTGGGAGCGGGCTTGCTCGCGAAGAGGGCGTGTCAGTCGACATTAATGTTGCCTGACACACCGCCTTCGCGAGCAAGCCCGCTCCCACAGGTTTGTGGCTTTCACTCAATAATCGAAAAACACTGTCTCCGCATCCGTCCCCTGCAGAATCACATTCCACTGATAAACACCCGCAGCATCCTGCTTCGCCAGCAAGGTGCTGCGGCGTTCGGCAGGCACGCATTCCAGCAGCGGATCCGCCACGTTGGCCGGTTCGCCATCAAAGTAAATCCGCGTCAGCAAGTGCTTCACCAACCCGCGAGCAAACACCAGTACCACCAAATGCGGCGCCTGAGTCGTGCCCTTCAGGCCTTCCACGGTGCCCGGTTTGATCGTGGTAAAGCGGAAGCGTCCTTGCGCATCCACCGGCACCCGGCCAAACCCCTCGAAGTTCGGGTCCAGGGGTTTGTCTTGATCGTCTTCAGGGTGGTCGTACTTGCCGGCGGCGTTGGCCTGCCAGACTTCGAGCATCGCGTCGTTGACGAAGTCGCCATTGCCATCGACAACTTGCCCGGTGATCGCCACGCGCTCGCCGAGGGTTTGTGCAACGGTCAGGTCTTCGCGGTTCAGCCAGGTCAGGCCAATGTGGTAATACGGCCCGACGGTGTGGGATGTGGTCGCAGTCAGCGTCATCTTATTTCTCCATCGGCGTGGCGTCGCGGCCGCGCAAAACGATGTCCCAGCGATAACCGAGGGCGTAGGAAGGGATGGTTTTTTCCAGGTCGAAACTGGCGATCAGGCGCTCTTTGGCACTCGTATCGGGCACGCAGTTATAGATCGGGTCGTAAGCCAGCAACGGGTCGCCCGGGAAATACATCTGGGTCACCAGGCGCGTCAGAATACTCGGCCCGAACAGTGAGAAATGGATGTGCGCCGGGCGCCAGGCGTTGTGGTGGTTACCCCACGGATAAGCACCGGGCTTGATGGTCTGGAACTGATACCAGCCATCGGCGTCGGTCACGGTGCGACCGGTGCCGCTGAAGTTCGGGTCCAGCGGCGCGTCGTGCAGGTCGCGCGCATGGTTGTAGCGACCGGCGGCATTGGCCTGCCAGATCTCCACCAGAATTCCCGGCACCGGCAGACCGTTTTCATCCAGCACGCGGCCGTGGATGATGATGCGCTCACCCAGCGGTTCGCCCTGATGCTGCGCGGTCAGGTTGTTGTCCTTCTCCTGGATGCGCTCGGCGCCGATGGTCGGCCCGGTGATTTCCGACAGCGAATGAGGCAAAAACACCAACGACTTGGACGGCGAGCGAAGGTTGGTGGATTGATAAGGAGGGTGCAGGTATTCCGGCTGAGTGCCCGCCTGTGGGCGACGGTAACCAGGTTTGTCATTCATTGCGCTTTCCTCAGTTCTTATTAGTCGCTTCTGTGTGTCAGACCCGTTCGATCGCCAGGGCCAGACCCTGGCCGACACCGACGCACATGGTCGCCAAACCTTTCTTGCCACCGTTTTTTTCCAGTTGATGCAGCGCGGTCAATACTAAGCGTGCACCGCTCATGCCCAGCGGATGGCCCAAGGCAATGGCGCCACCGTTCGGGTTGACCTGGGCTGCGTCATCCGCCAGTCCCAGCTCACGCAGCACGGCCAAGCCCTGGCTGGCGAAGGCTTCGTTGAGTTCGATCACATCGAAATCACTGACCGCCAGGCCCAGACGCTCGGTCAATTTGCGCACCGCCGGCACCGGGCCGATACCCATCACTCGCGGCGCGACACCGGCGCTGGCCATGCCGAGCACTTTGGCGCGGGCAGTCAGGCCATGTTTCTTCACGGCTTCGGCGGAGGCCAGAATCAGCGCCGCCGCACCATCGTTCACACCGGAGGCATTGCCGGCGGTGACGGTTTTATCCGGGCCGTTGACCGGTTTGAGTTTGGCCAGGGTTTCCAATGTCGTGTCAGCCCGGGGATGCTCATCCTGCGTGACGACACTTTCACCCTTCTTGTGGGCTATGCGCACTTCAACGATTTCTTCGGCGAAAAATCCAGCGGCTTGCGCGGCGGCCGTGCGCTGCTGACTGCGCAGGGCGAAAGCATCCTGATCGGCGCGGGAAACCTGGTAGTCGTCGGCCACGTTATCGGCGGTCTGCGGCATCGCATCGACGCCATATCGGGCTTTCATCAACGGGTTGATGAAACGCCAGCCGATGGTGGTGTCTTCCAGCTTCATGTTGCGCGAGAACGCCGCATCGGCCTTGCCCATCACGAACGGCGCGCGGGACATCGACTCGACGCCGCCAGCAATCGCCAGCTCCATCTCGCCACTGGCGATGGCCCGGAACGCGGTGCCAATCGCATCCATGCCCGAAGCGCAAAGACGGTTGAGGGTGACCCCGGGAATGGTTTCCGGCAGGCCCGCCAGCAACAACGCCATGCGTGCCACGTTGCGGTTGTCTTCGCCGGCCTGGTTGGCGCAACCGAGGAACACCTCGTCCACTGCATTCCAGTCCACTGACGGGTTGCGCGCCATCAGCGCTTTGATCGGCACAGCGGCCAGGTCATCGGCGCGAACCGTCGACAGGCCGCCGCCGAAACGGCCGATGGGGGTGCGAATGGCGTCGCAGATATAAACGTCACGCATCAGGCTTCTCCAGGTGCTTGGCCGTGGGCCGCAGCGGTGCGGGCTTCCAGATCACGCAGTGCGGTCAGCTCGACATCGGTTGGCTCGGCGGTGTTTTCCACCTGATCGGCGAAGCGAATCGCCCAACCGGTGGCGGCGATCACTTGCTCGCGGGTGACGCCTGGGTGCAGCGCGGTGACCACGAATTCATGAGTATCCGCTTCGGGTTCCATGATGCACAGGTCGGTAATGATGCCGACCGGACCTCCGCCCGGTAGACCGAGACGCTTGCGCGAATCACCACCCTCTCCATGGCCGACCGAGGTAATGAAGTCGAGTTTGTCGACAAAGGAGCGCGCCGACTGCTTGAGGATAATCAGCACACTCTTGGCAGAACCGGCGATCTCCGGCGCTCCACCGGCACCCGGCAGGCGAACTTTCGGCTGATGGTAGTCACCGACCACTGTGGTGTTGATGTTGCCGAAACGATCGACTTGCGCGGCACCGAGGAAACCGACGTCGATGCGCCCGCCCTGCAACCAGTAGCGAAAAATCTCACCGGTCGGGACGACGGTGTCGGCGGTTTCCGCCAACTCGCCGTCCCCGATCGACAGCGGCAATACGCTCGGTTTGGCACCGATCGGGCCCGATTCATAGATCAGGACGACATCCGGCGAGGAAGTCAGACGTGCCAGGTTGGCGGCTTTCGACGGCAGGCCGATGCCGACGAAGCATACCGACCCGTTTTTCAGACGGCGGGCGGCAGCGACGGTCATCATTTCATTGGTGGTGTAAGTCATTACTTGGCCTCCGAAGCAGCGGCCAGCTTGGCCTGGAACTCGCTGAAGTCAGCGCTACCGTGGATGTACTCGTTGATCCACGCGGTGAAGGTTTCACGGTCGCGGGCAATCGGGTCCCAGGCCTGGTAGAAACGGTTGTCGCGTTCGGTGTAACCGAGGGCGTAGGACGGATGCGCACCACCCGGTACGTGGCAGACCGCGCTCAAGGCCCAGGTCGGCAGCACACAAGCGTTCATCGGCGCCTTGAGGTCGTCGACGATTTCTTCGACGGTAACGATGCAGCGCTTGGCGGCCAGCGCGGCTTCTTTCTGAACGCCGAGGATGCCCCAGAGCAGTACGTTGCCTTTGCGGTCGGCTTTCTGCGCGTGAATCACGGTGATGTCCGGGCGCACCGACGGCACCGCCGCCAGCACTTCGCCGGTGAACGGGCACGTGACGGTCTTGATCAGCGGGTTGACCTTTGGCAGGTCGGAGCCAGCGTAGGCACGCAGCACCGCGAACGGTAGGCCCGAAGCGCCCGCGACGTAGGCATTGGCCAGGTCGGCATGGCTGTGTTCTTCGATTTCCAGCGCATGCGGCCATTGCCGCTCGACCGCGTCGCGCAGACGGTGCAGCGAGCCCACGCCCGGGTTACCGCCCCAGGAAAAAATCAGCTTGCGAGCACAACCGGCACCGATCAACTGGTCGTAGATCAAGTCAGGCGTCATCCGCACCAGGGTCAGATCTTTCTTGCCCTGACGAATGATTTCGTGACCCGCCGCCGTAGGAATCAGGTGAGTGAAGCCTTCGAGCGCGACGGTATCGCCGTCGTTGACGAACTGCTTCACCGCGTCATGCAGCGAAAGGATTTCAGCCATGGGGCAGGCTCCCGTTTTGTTATGAACCGACAGTGGTAGAAAAAGGCGCGAGGTTCAGCGCCGGAATGACTGAAGAGTAAGCCCCTGAAAAACGCCAAACAATCCGATAATCGACTGAGTGTTCGTTTATCGAACAGATTGTTGTCTCGCTACCGATTCTGAAAAGCTTCGCGGGCAAGCCTCGCTCCTACGGGATGTACGTGATATCGCGACCATACATATCCGTAGGAGCGAGGCTTGCCCGCGAAGAGGCCATCAGACTCGCTGAAGAATCTTGCTATAGGCCGACGCCAGGCTGAAAGCGCCGAACAACAACACTGCGCCCACCAGTACGACTTTTCGCCCAAAGCGGTCAGCCAATGGGCCGGAACCCAGTGCACCGAAGACCATGCCGATCAACGCCGCACTCATCACCGGGCCGAGACTGGCGCGATCAATGCCCCAGTCTTGGGACAGTGCTGGCGCAATAAAACCCATGGCCGCCGTGTCGAGCCCATCGAGAAAAACAATCAGGAAACATAGAATCACCACCCGCCATTGGTAGCGCGAAATGGGTTGAGCGTTGATGAAGGACTGCACGTCGAGGCAGTTTCCTACAGTGGACTGAGGCTGGTTCATTATTTTTATTCCAACAAAGAACGCAGTCGAACAGGGTCGGGGCTGACGCTATTACAAGAAAAGGAGTCGGGTTCAGGCGAGCGGGTTTCGGCAGCTAAACCGGAGGGGAACAGCGACAGTCGGGAAACGTGCGCATGCTGATGCCTCTTCTCATTATTATTGGGTCGTCGGCCGGCGACTGACTGAAGACAGTAGTGCCGGATGACGCTGCCGCGACATTAATGATCCAAGGGAAAGAGCGTCAATTCGATAAACCCGACTCTGTGCGTTTATCGAACAGCTTAGGCGAAGAGTTGTGCGCTCAGATCACGACTGGCGCTTAACAGACCGGGCAAGAAACGCTGTTCCAGCTCGCTGCGAGTGACCCGGCCAGCGTGGGTGCTGACGTTTAACGCTGCCACCACTTGGCCGGAAGCGTCATACACCGGAACGGCAATCGAGCGCAGGCCCTGTTCCAGTTCCTGATCGACGATGCACCAGCCTTGTTGCCGTACCTCTTGCAGGCATTCGAGCAATGCCTCGGGGGTATGCAAGGTGCGACTGGTCTTGGCTTGCAGCTCGGCATGGTCGAGGTACTCGCCCAGCGACGTGTCGTCCAGCGCAGCGAGAAGAATCCTGCCCATGGATGTGCAATAGGCCGGCAGTCGCCCGCCCACCGAGAGGTCGACGGAAATCAGCCGTTGGGTGGTCGCGGAGCGTGCAATGTACAAAATGTCATCGCCTTCCAGGGTGGCCATGTTGCAGGCTTCATGCAGTTGTTCGCTCATGCGGTCCAGATACGGCTGGGCAGAAACCGCCAATGGCGTCGAGGACAAATAGGCATGGCCCAGGGTCAGCACTTTGGGCAGCAACGAATAGGTACGCCCGTCAGTGGTGGCATAGCCGAGCTTGATCAGGGTATGCAGGCAACGCCGCACAGCGGCGCGGGGAATTTCCGTGCGATGGCTGATCTGCGCAATCGTCAGGTGCCGCTTGCGTTCCTGGAACGCTTGCACCACCGCCAGACCACGGGCCAGGGAGGTCATGAAATCCGGATCACCGGTCAAGGCCTGGATTCGCTTGGCGGGTGAGGCAACGATCGGCGGTGCTACTGAAGCGAAGGAGTTGCGCAGTTGATCGTTCATATCAGGTTGTTTCCCAGACGGATCAGCGACTATTACAAGCGGCTCCCGGTCTGACACACAAGCCACCGGCCACCAAGATTGGGCGATTATCGAATCATCGGCCGATAATCGCAATCGTAGGTGCTTACGAGTGAGGCACACTGCGTTCGCTCGTCGCACAACACGGTTGTTATTTTCTGTCACGGACTTAAAGAAGGACGATGTAATAATCTGTTCAGCTTAATGGCGCCAGAAAGTCACCGGGGCAACTGCATCATTATCGGTAAAACTTTGCGAGTAACAAAACAATCACTCATGAGGAACTACTTTTAACTCTCAAGACATAGTGTTCTGCGGATCGACCGCTATAATGCATCTCAGTGGCGATCGGTTTTTTACCTGCCGATTCCGCCAGCCGGCAGCGCAATATCCATTGCCGCTGTCCGCAGCAAGCGCCTGACGCTCATTTGATATGTTCCGCCAACGCGCTCGCTGAAACAGGAGTCTGATGCTACGTCAGCTGTTTTTCTCTGGTGCCGTGGCCGCCTGCAACAAGGATGTATTGATTGCTCCAAGGGAACGATGCCGTATCAGGCATTGTCCCTTCAACGAGCCGGGTCAATAAATCGATGCAGCGCGTTTCACCAGAATTAATCTCAACTCAATCAGGTAGCACTGTGACGAAAGACGAACTGCGCGCGGAACTTGAGCGCCAGGAACAACGTTACAAGGAAGTTTACGGCGGGGAAGTCACCACCTACGCCGCTCAGCCCGAACCCGAACGCAAACCCTGGCGTAAACGCGCCACTGTTCAGGATCAGGCCTTCACTCAGGAATTGCAGAAGATGGAAAAGGAACTCAAAGCCGAAGAGCCATGACCGCCTCGGCCTGAATCCTTTCAAGAGCCTGCGTCTGCATCCGTTAAAAGCGGATTGTATCGATGATGCTTTTCGCGCCCGCTACAAGCGGGCAGCGGTCCCCTTCATTCGCTGGATGGGGCAAATGGCTCCTGTCTGACCCTCTTCTCAGATATTTCCCACAAACGTTCAAAGCGCTCGTCCCGACGGGAGAAACCCTTGTGGCTGCGGCCTTTGCAAGTAAATTCAATGACTTGTAAAACCCTGAAAAAAACTGGGGTTTGGGGGATTGACACCAAATAATTCGTTGAAGAATGTAACCAATGAGCAGCAAGTGCATTGATCAGCAGTCTTTTCTGGCATAATCGCGCCCCCTTATGACCGGGTCAGAAAACCTTCATGATCGATTTATTCAGCGGACTGGATGCTTGGGTGCTTGTGAGCCTCTTGCTCGCCCTGGCCTTTGTCCTCGCCTTCGAGTTCATCAACGGCTTTCATGACACCGCAAACGCGGTGGCCACTGTTATCTACACCAAAGCCATGCCGCCTCATCTGGCGGTGTTCTTTTCCGGTGTGTTCAACTTCCTCGGCGTACTGCTGGGCGGTGTGGGCGTGGCATATGCCATCGTCCATTTGCTGCCGGTAGAACTGCTGATCAATGTGAACACCGGTCACGGACTGGCCATGGTGTTCTCGTTGCTCGCCGCCGCCATCACCTGGAACCTGGGCACCTGGTACTTCGGTATCCCCGCTTCCAGTTCCCACACGCTGATCGGTTCGATCCTCGGTGTCGGCCTGGCCAATGCCCTGATCAACGACATTCCGTTGGCCGATGGCGTGAACTGGCAGAAGGCGATCGATATCGGTGCGTCCCTGGTGTTCTCGCCGATGGCCGGCTTCCTGATCGCAGCCTTGGTGCTGATCAGCCTTAAATGGTGGCGTCCGCTGTCCAAGATGCACAAGACACCGGAACAGCGCCGCAAGATCGACGACAAGAAACACCCGCCATTCTGGAACCGTCTGGTGCTGGTGATGTCGGCGATGGCGGTCAGCTTCGTGCATGGCTCGAACGATGGCCAGAAGGGTATCGGTCTGATCATGCTGGTGCTGATCGGTATTGTGCCGGCACAGTTCGTCCTCGACCTGAACAGCACCACCTACCAGATCGAACGGACTCGCGATGCGACCTTGCACCTGAGCCAGTTCTACGAGCGCAACCGCGAATCCCTGGGTGAATTCCTGGCACTGGGCAAAAGCGTGAAAGGCGATCTGCCGGAGAAATTCCGTTGCAACCCGCAACAGACCGAACCGACCATCGCAGCGCTGCTTGGCACCCTTAAAGGTGTAGCCGACTACCATTCGTTGCCGTCGGAAAGCCGCATCGAAGTGCGTCGCTACCTGCTCTGCCTGGACGACACTGCAAAGAAAGTCGCCAAGCTGCCAGGCCTCGCTGCTCGTGAAAAAGCTGACCTGGACAAGCTGCGCAAAGACCTGACCACCACCACCGAATACGCCCCGTTCTGGGTGATTCTGGCGGTCGCACTGGCCCTCGGCCTGGGTACCATGGTCGGCTGGAAACGCGTGGTACTGACCATCGGCGAGAAAATCGGCAAGCAAGGCATGACTTATGCCCAAGGCATGTCCGCGCAGATCACCACCGCGTGCATGATCGGCATGGCCAACATCTTCAGCCTGCCGGTTTCCACCACCCACGTCCTGTCTTCAGGCGTGGCCGGTACCATGGTCGCGAACAAGAGCGGCCTGCAAGGTGGCACCGTCAGAACTATCCTGCTGGCGTGGGTCCTGACCTTGCCAGCCACCGTGGCCCTGTCGGCCGGCCTGTTCTGGCTGGCGTCGAAGGCACTGGGTAGCTGATACACCGCTATTGAAAAAGGCGCGTTCCGTGAGGTTCGCGCCTTTTTTATTGCCCGCATTTCGGTATTAGATCGTTCCCACGCTCTGCGTGGGAATGCAGCCCTGGACGCTCCGCGTCCCTTTCGAGAGCTGGAACGCGGAGCGTCCCTTGAGTCATTCCCACGCAGAGCGTGGGAACGATCGGGCAAAAAAAAGGGCGACCGAAGTCGCCCAAAATGCCTTGCGTGCTCATTGCTCCAGAAAGACCCTACGGTTATTTCCGCTTGTGCGAATCCTTCCAGATAAAAAATCCAAACCCTGCAAAAAACAGAACCATGAGGCCGACTGTCAGCACTCCGGCGATCACCACGTTGTCGAAAAACATGATTGGCCTCCTGCACTTGCCCTGTTGCGATGGGGCTAAGTTAACCAATCGGGCAGGAGAGAAAATTGACCGGGATCAATGCCGCCCGAGACGGGGCGTAAAGGAAGGGAAATAACTGACCTGCATCAACCAATGCAGGGTATTTCAACGCTTTTTCGGTTTGTTCTTCGGCTTTTTTTTCGCTTTGCCCAACGGCATCGCCTGCTCGAACGCCTGGCGCACTTCGTTCAGGCGCTTTTCATTAAGGTCATGAACACGTTTGGCGCGTTCAGCGTTGAGGTCGATCAATTTGTCATCTTGGCTCATGGCGTTCAGTGCGTCGCTTGGAAATGAATTCAGCTGCCGCATCGCTCGGCAGGATTACGCCAATAATGCGGTCTGGCGCGGGCGCTGACCAGCGGTCCGATACTTCAGATCTCGATATCGACCCACAACCCCTGACGCGGCTGATGCTCCATCAACGGCACCACTGGCACGGTGTTGTCGGCATTAAGCTCATTGCCGGGGATCGCCAGGTGTTCTTCAGGATCTTCATCGGCCTCACGGCGCCGCCGCTCTTGCTCTTGTTTGCGACGTTGTTCCTCGCGCAGTTGCAGGCCCGCCTCTTCCGGATCGCGCTTTTGCAGGTCGATGGTGCTTTCGTTGGAGCTTTCCTGCACCGGCACCACGGGCGGAATATCGGGGCGCTGGCGGATCGGATCCTGCTGTGAAGTGATCGGGACGGCGCTCAAGGGGAGCATCGGTGGCAGCATATTATTAGTCTCCTGTCAGCAGGCTGTCGGCTGCGGGGATGGCGACTTGAGCCATCGGTCGCAAACTTGTGATCCACCTGACACCGCAGGAGCTGGTGCAGCCTGCGATCTTTTGATCTTCATCTCCCGAAAAGTTCGCATCCGCCCTCAGCGCACGCATGTAATCCTTTGGTCCTGCAGGCTCATTCCGTTAAGATAGCCCGCTTTTTCAAGGTGGGAGTCAGGCAGCATGGCGCAGCAGTATCAACCGGGGCAACGCTGGATCAGTGACAGCGAAGCCGAGCTGGGTTTAGGCACCGTTCTGGCACAGGACGGCCGCTTGTTGACCGTGCTCTACCCGGCCACTGGCGAGACCCGCCAGTACGCGCTACGGAATGCGCCCCTCACCCGCGTGCGGTTTTCGCCGGGTGACAGCATCACTCACTTCGAAGGCTGGAAGCTGACCGTCCAGGAAGTCGACGACGTTGATGGCCTGCTGGTCTACCACGGCCTCAACGCGCAGAACGAAGGGGTCACCCTGCCGGAAACCCAACTGTCGAACTTCATTCAGTTCCGTCTGGCCAGCGACCGTTTGTTCGCCGGACAGATCGATCCGCTCGCCTGGTTCTCCCTGCGATACAACACTCTGGAACACACCAGCCGCCAGTTGCAGTCCTCCCTTTGGGGCCTGGGCGGCGTGCGGGCGCAACCGATCGCGCACCAATTGCACATCGCCCGTGAAGTCGCCGACCGTATCGCGCCACGCGTTCTGCTGGCAGACGAAGTGGGCTTGGGCAAGACCATCGAAGCCGGTCTGGTGATCCATCGCCAACTGCTCTCGGGCCGCGCCAATCGCGTATTGATCCTGGTGCCGGAAAACCTCCAGCACCAATGGCTGGTGGAGATGCGCCGCCGCTTCAACCTGCAAGTCGCGCTGTTCGACGAAGAACGCTTTATCGAAAGCGATGCCGCCAACCCGTTCGAAGACACCCAGCTTGCATTGGTTGCGCTCGAATGGCTGGTGGACGACGAAAAAGCCCAGGACGCACTGTTCGCGGCCGGCTGGGATTTGCTGGTGGTCGACGAAGCGCACCACCTGGTGTGGCACGAAGACCAGGTCAGCCCTCAGTATTCGCTGGTGGAACAGCTTGCTGAAGTCATTCCTGGCGTATTGCTGCTGACCGCGACCCCGGAACAACTGGGTCAGGACAGCCACTTCGCCCGTCTGCGCCTGCTCGACCCGAACCGTTTCCATGACCTGCACGCTTTCCGCGCCGAGAGCGAAAACTATCGCCCGGTGGCCGAAGCCGTTCAGGAGTTGCTGGACCAGGGGCGCCTGTCGCCTGAAGCGCACAAGACCATCCACGGTTTCCTCGGCAACGAAGGCGAAGCCCTGCTGAGCGCCGTCAACGATGGCGATACCGAAGCCAGCGCCCGTCTGGTCCGCGAATTGCTGGACCGTCACGGCACCGGCCGCGTGCTGTTCCGTAATACCCGAGCCGCCGTGCAGGGTTTCCCGGAACGCAAACTGCACCCGTACCCGCTGCCGTGCCCGGCCGAATACCTCGAACTGCCGTTGGGCGATCACGCCGAGCTGTACCCGGAAGTCAGCTTCCAGGCCCAGCCGGACGCCAACGAAGAAGAGCGTTGGTGGAAATTCGACCCGCGTGTCGAGTGGCTGATCGACACTCTGAAAATGCTCAAGCGCACCAAAGTGCTGGTGATCTGCGCCCACGCCGAAACCGCCATGGACCTGGAAGACGCCCTGCGCGTGCGCTCCGGCATTCCGGCCACGGTCTTCCACGAAGGCATGAACATCCTCGAGCGTGACCGCGCCGCTGCCTATTTCGCTGACGAAGAATTCGGCGCTCAGGTGCTGATCTGCTCGGAAATCGGCAGTGAAGGTCGCAACTTCCAGTTCTCGCACCATCTGGTGTTGTTCGATCTGCCGTCGCACCCGGACCTGCTGGAGCAGCGTATCGGTCGTCTCGACCGGATCGGTCAGAAGCACATCATCGAACTGCACGTGCCGTATCTGGAAACCAGCCCGCAAGAACGGCTGTTCCAGTGGTACCACGAAGCGCTGAACGCGTTCCTCAACACCTGTCCGACCGGCAACGCCTTGCAGCATCAGTTCGGCCCACGCCTGCTGCCGCTGCTGGAAACCGCCGATGACGGCGAGTGGCAAGCGCTGATCGACGAAGCCCGCGCCGAGCGTGAGCGTCTGGAAGCCGAACTGCACACCGGACGCGACCGCTTGCTGGAACTCAACTCCGGCGGCGCTGGCGAAGGTGATGCACTGGTCGAGGACATTCTTGAGCAAGACGATCAGTTCGCCCTGCCGATCTACATGGAAACCTTGTTCGACGCCTTCGGCATCGACAGCGAAGACCATTCGGAAAACGCGCTGATCCTCAAGCCAAGCGAAAAAATGCTCGATGCCAGCTTCCCGCTGGGCGATGACGAAGGCGTGACCATCACCTACGACCGTAACCAGGCGCTGTCTCGCGAAGACATGCAGTTCATCACTTGGGAACACCCGATGGTTCAGGGCGGCATGGATTTGGTCCTGTCCGGTTCGATGGGCAACACCGCCGTAGCGCTGATCAAGAACAAGGCGCTGAAACCGGGCACCGTGTTGCTGGAACTGCTCTACGTCAGCGAAGTGGTTGCCCCGCGTTCGCTGCAACTGGGCCGTTACCTGCCGCCGGCCGCCCTGCGCTGCCTGCTCGACGCCAACGGCAACGACCTGTCGACCCGAGTGTCGTTCGAAACCCTGAACGATCAACTGGAAAGCGTGCCCCGCGCCAGCGCCAACAAGTTCATCCAGGCCCAGCGCGATCAGCTGACGCCACGGATCAACGCCGGCGAAGAGAAAATCACCCCGCGTCACGCCGAGCGCGTGGCCGAGGCGCAACGTCGCCTGGCGGCCGATACCGACGAAGAACTGGCACGCCTGACCGCGTTGCAAGCGGTCAACCCGACCGTGCGCGACAGCGAACTGGTTGCATTGCGCAAGCAACGTGAGCAAGGCCTGGCCATGCTCGACAAAGCAGCGCTGCGACTGGAAGCGATTCGGGTGTTGGTGGCGGGTTAAGTCCCTTCTGCTCCACCACTAAAAAGAAGGCCCGCTGCGATGCGGGCCTTTTTTTGTCTGCCGATCGTTCCCACGCTCTGCGTGGGAACGCAGCCCGGGACGCTCTGTGTCCCTTTCGAGAGCTGGAACGCGGAGCGTCCCTTGAGGCATTCCCACGCAGAGCGTGGGAACGATCATTTACGCGGTGACCGCCGGAATCTGCGGCTCAGCCACCGCCACCAAACCTTCCTTCATTCGCTTGGCATCCCTCACAAAACATCTCGATGCCAAAAACAGAAACACCATGGTAAAGAACAACGCCACCGGAATCAGGTACATCGCGTCATGCAAACCAACAGCCTTGAACGCTTCGGTCATCTGCTCAGCGCCGGCCGAGAGCATCGCGGTGTGCGCAAAGTGATCCGACAAGCCGCCCACCACCACCGGCCCCAAGCCACCACCCAACAGGTATAACCCGGCAAAGAACAACGCCATCGCCGTGGCCCGCAAGCGCGGTTCGACCACGTCCTGAATCGCCGTGTACACGCAGGTATAGAAGTTGTAGGCGAACAACCAGCCCAAACTGAACACCGCGACAAACACCCCGATCTCTATTCGTCCGGCATACAGCCCCCAAGCGGTGCACACGCTGGAAATGAGCAGGCTGAATGCCCCGAACAGCAACCGCCCATTGCCCCCCCGCTGATGAATCTTGTCCGCAATCCAGCCGCCGAGCGTCAGGCCGACCAGCCCCGTCACCCCGACGATCACGCCGGTCGCCACCGCTGCGTCCTGCAACGGCATCAGGAAATAACGCTGCAGCATCGGCACCATAAACGAGTTGCAGGCATATGAGGCGAAGTTGAAGCACAGTCCCGCCATCACCAGCCATAAGAAAGTCGGCACCGCCAGCACTCGTCGGATCGGCCGGTCCACGCGCTCCTGAGACACTTGCACGCTTTCCGCCGCGCCGCGTTTTGGCTCTTTGATGAAGAACATGAAGACTGCCAGGATCAGTCCCGGCACCGCTGCGATGAAGAACGGCGCGCGCCAGCTGTCGAACGCCTTGACCATCCAGCCGATGGTGAAGAACGCCAGCAGCAACCCCAGCGGCAGACCAAGCATGAAAATGCCCATGGCCCGAGCCCGACGATGAGCCGGAAACAAATCACCGATCAGCGAGTTGGCGGCCGGTGCGTAACTGGCCTCACCGATGCCGATGCCCATGCGTACGATCAAAAAGCTCCAGAAGCTGCCCACCAGCCCGTTGACCGCGGTCAGCCCGCTCCATGCCGCCAGGCCCCAGCCCATCAATTTGCTGCGCGAACCGGTGTCGGCCAAGCGCCCTAGGGGCAGGCCGGCAATGGCGTAAACGATGGTGAATGCAGTCCCGATGATCCCCAACTGAAAGTCGCTGAGGTGCCATTCCATGCGGATCGGCTCGATGATGATCGCCGGAATGGTGCGGTCGAAGAAGTTGAACAGGTTGGCCAGGAACAGCAGGAACAGAATGCGCCAGGCATTCGCCGCTTGGGTCGAGTTCTGCATGGGTCCGTCTCTTTATTGTTATTGGGGCTTCACTGCCAATGCATTCGAGCCCGGAACCGTCAATCTAGTCAGGCCCGCCAGCGCTGTCTGTAATTATTCGTAAAGCTGATACCCATCCATGGCAGCCAATGCGGTCCAGGCGACAAATTTATTTCCAATCGTTCTAAAAGCCATTCCAAAACATTGGCATTAACGTGCCACCACCCCTTGCGCTTCATACAAGGCCTCTATACTGCAAGCATTCGCCTGCGTGCATGGCGCAGGCCAGGATGACTCAGAGATGGAACATGCTATGGAGTGGCTTGGTTTGCATTTCATGACCGGGCTGCCAGAGAGCGGGCAGGTCATACTCGATTGCACCCATAACCCTTTGCTGGTGTTGCTGGCCTATCTGGTGGCCTGCACGGCCGGCTTCGCCACGCTGGACATGACCGAGCGGGTCGGGCATGTGGAAAAATCCGCCTCTCAACGACTCTGGCGCTGGGTCGGTGCCGGGTGTCTGGCAGGCGGTATCTGGGCCATGCACTTCATCAGCATGCTGGCGTTCCAGGCACCGATCGAAATCCAGTACCACCTGCCCACCACCCTGCTCTCGCTGTTATTCGCCCTGACCGCCTCATGGCTGGCCATGCGTACCCTAAGCCATCCTCAGCTGAATTTCTGGCAATACCTGCGGGCCGCGGTGTGGATTGGCCTGGGCATCGCAACCATGCACTACGTGGGAATGGCCGCCCTGCGATCGAATGCACTGATCTATTACCAACCCGTACTGTTCGCCCTCTCCATCGTGATCGCCATCGGTGCCAGCCTGGCTGCCCTGTTGATTTCCAGTCATTTGCGCGATGGCACCGGCCTGTTTCATCAACTGCTCAAATATATCGCCAGCCTGGTGCTCGGGGCCGGCATCGTCAGCATGCATTTCACCGGCATGGCGGCGCTCAGCCTGGTACTGCCTGATGGCAGTCTTCAACCGCTGCCCGGCGACAACAATCATCTGCAACTGGGGTTGACGGTGGCAGTGATGACGCTGCTGATCATCGGCAGCAGTATCAGCGCTGCATGGGCGGACAAGAAGCTGCAACACAAAGAACATGACCTGCAGCGGGTCAACGCCCTGCTCAGTCAGTTGGATCAAGCGCGCATGTCGCTGCAACAGGTGGCGCATTACGACTCCTTGACCAACCTGATCAATCGCCGAGGCTTCAACCAGATCTTCGCCGAGAAACTCATCGAGAAAACCAACGAAGGCGGCATGCTCGCGGTGATGTTCCTCGACATCGATCACTTCAAGCGGATCAATGACAGTCTGGGCCATGATGCCGGGGATGAATTGCTCAAAGTGCTGTCCAGCCACATCAAGGCCTCGGTGCGCAGTCACGAAGACGTGGTGGCGCGCTTCGGTGGCGATGAATTCTGCATCCTCATCACCCTGTACGACCGTGAAGAAGCGCGGCAAATGGCCCAGCGCATCATGTTGAAAATGAAGGAACCCATCGAATTGTCCGGACGGCGCATGGTCATGACCACCAGCATCGGCATCAGCCTGTTTCCGGAAGACGGCAAGACCTGCGAAGAACTGCTGAAAAACGCCGACCTGGCGCTGTACCAGTCCAAGGACTGCGGCCGTAACGCCCTGCATTTTTTCAGTTCAAACCTGAAAACCCGCGCCACCCTGGAGTTGCAACTTGAAGAGGAACTGCGCCACGCCCTGCGTGAAAACACCGGGTTGATGCTGTATTACCAACCGATCTATGACCTGCGAATCGGCCAGGTCACCAAACTTGAAGCGCTGATTCGCTGGCAACATCCGGTTCACGGATTGCTCACTCCGGATCGGTTCATCGCCATTGCCGAAGCCAACGATCTGATCGCCGAACTGGACAACTGGGTGCTGCGCAAGGCCTGCGAGGACTTGGGCGAGCTGTCCCGCCACGATTGCGAAAACCTCAAAATCGCGGTGAATTGCTCGCCCCTGAACCTGGCGCGAGAAGAACTGGCCAATGAAATCGAATACGCCCTGCACGTCTTCGGGGTGGCGCCACACCGGCTGGAACTGGAAGTGACCGAGAATGCGCTAATGGGCAATATCACCAACACTCTGGTATTGCTGCGGCAGATTCGCGCCCTCGGCATCTCGTTGTCGATCGATGACTTCGGCACCGGTTATTCATCCCTGGCCTACCTCAGGCGCCTGCCATTGAACACGCTGAAGATCGACCGCTCATTCATTCAAGACATTCCCAAGGCGACTCAGGACATGGAAATCGTTCAGGCCATTATCGTCATGGCCCATACCCTGCATTTGCAGGTTGTCACCGAAGGCGTCGAAACCTTCGAGCAATACGACTTTCTCGAACGCCACGGCTGCGATTTCGTTCAGGGCTACCTGCTCAGCCGTCCGGTGCCGCTGGCCGAACTGCATCCAGTGCTGGCCGAAATCAACCAGCGCAAGCACATGCACACCGTCAATCCTCTAAGTCTGGCTCGCGGCATAGCTGCACTAGCGTCGCCGGATCCTTTTCCAGAAACCTCTGCCCCCCATGGCGGCGCATCAGTCGTGCGGCCAATCCGCTGATCGGAGACCAGCCAACTCCGGCAAATCCAGCGAAGGTAACGTTGCCATCATTTAGCCTCCTTTTGATTAAAGATCATCGAGTATTGGCCGATTCATCATGATTAAGGAAAGGATTCCCCAAGCGACGCTCAGGCCCAGGCCCTGACGCTTGGGTCACTTTCGCGCTGCAAAAAAGACGCGAGATCCATTCCGTGATGACTCGATGACACCTTGTCGCCGAGCCGACCATTCCAGGTATATGGCGCACAATGACTTCTAAAAACAATCCGGCCACCGCGGTATCCGACCTGACCCTGAGCCCCGCGGCGAACAGCCCCTCATCGTCGAAGCCATTGACCCCGTCGCGTCCGCTGGCGACTCAGCAATACCTCTACTTCACCGAAACCAATACCGACCGCATCCTCGACAACCTCGACGGCTTGCGCGACCTGGTATTCCCGCGCCCACCGCACCTGGAAGGTGACAACGAACAACACAACGATCAGGAATTCCCATCGGTATGCCTGATTGGCCTGGGCCGTTGTGGTTCGAACATCGCGCTGGACGTGGCGGAGTTGGTGTACAACGCCCGCAAGTTCTATCTCAACGAATTCAATAACGAAGACCGTCTGTCGCCGGATAAACGCTACGCCGAAAAGGGCTACAGCCCGGCTCAGTGGATTCGCAACAACCTGCGCCTGGGGCCGAACAAGGCCACTAAACCGGTGTTTCTGGTTGAGCCGTTGGTGATGCTCGGCGACTTGGACAAAGACATCGCCGGTCGCATCCGTTTCTCGCGCAAGGGCGAAAAAAGCGGCTTTTTACGCGACTACAGCAAAATGAAAATCATGGACTTGTCGGAAGTCCACGCCGGTGGCGCCGGTAACGCGCCGATCCTCGGCCAGTACCTGGCCAAGATCATCCTGAACAAGGACACCCAGCGATTCTCCAGCCCTGACTGGAAGATGATTCACTCGTACCTGATCGACAGCTGCGGGATCAAGGCCAACCAGTCACGCCTGTATTTCTCGATTTTCAGTGCCGGCGGCGGTACCGGTTCGGGCATGGCCTCGGAGTTCGGCCTGGCCCAGCAGCACTCGTACATGAACAAGACGTTCGACACCAAGCCGATGGACGAGCACGACGGCAAGAGCGGTCATTCCTTCGTCTTCGAGCCGATCTTCACCAGCGGCATTTGCGTACTGCCGAATATTTCCGATCACCGCAGCGAAATGTCCGAGGCGCTGCACATCAATGCCGGTCGCCTGTTGTGCAAATACCTGTCGGAAGAATGGGACTTCTCCTACAACTTCGCCAACGAAGACAGCAGCGAAGCCAGCGTCATGGGCCGTATTCGCCCATGGAACGCGATGATGCTGATCTCCAACGACATCATGCGTTACGCCGAAGAAAGCGATGACGGCAACATCCAGAACATTGATGTCAATGCCATGGAAAAGCACGCCAACCAGTACATCTCACAGCAGATCTTCAACATTCTGACGGCGCAAGCGGTGACCACCGACTATGACCAGAACTATTTCCGTCGCGCCGGCATCGACATCGGCGAAACCATTCGCCTGGACGCCAACGACCTGTTCATGAGCCTGGCCGGCCCGGTGGCGATTGCCTACGCCGAATCCGTGGTGCCGGAAACCCCACCGCCAAGCAGCGACAAGTTCAAGGTGTTCGAGAAAGAGCCGCAACGCCTGAACATCGACGACTTGTTCTTCCGCTCAATCGACCTGCCGCACTTCAACAAGGTCACCCAGGCGATCGAAGGCATCAGCCTGCTGCCGATCGAGTCCAAGCGCTATCGAGCCTCACTGGAGCAATACAAGAATTCGGGCTATGACGCGGCCGCATTGCACGACCTGCACTTCTTCAAGAACTGCTCGTCGGTGGTGTCGATTGTGTCCTTGCCCAAGGACTACAAGCTGTCCTACATGGACCTGAACCGGTTGAAGACCCACCTCAACAGCCTGTTCCCCAACACCACGCTAAAGCGTTATGCGCTGGTGATCGGCGCCTCGGCCAACCTGTCGCTGACCACCCTGATCGCCAAGAGCCCGTGCCTGTCGGACGACTTCCTGACCCTGATCGTGGCCTTCATCAAGCGCTGCTTTGCGAAAAACCCGTACCGCTTCGACGAGACGCTGGACAACTCGATCCTGGACTTCATCATCAATGAAGACTTCGACGAAGACCGTATCGACGAACTGCTCAACGAATTCGAAAACCCGGCGAAAATTCTCGATACCAACTGGTACGCGATCAAACCGATGTACGAGAAGAAGTACCGTGAGCTGATCAACGACAAGGACAAGTTTGTCTCGATCAACGACATCCGTTTGTCTCGGGATTGCGTGAAGAAGGCGATCAAGTATCTGCGCGAGATTTACCGTCACCGGATTGGCAAGACCAAGGTTATTTCGCTTAATAACCATACGGGCAAGACCGCTTAAATCGCACTGACCCCAATGTCGATCGTTCCCACGCTCCTCGTGGGAATGTAGCCCGGGACGCTCTGCGTCCCAAAAGCGGACGCAGAGCGTCCATTGAGGCATTCCCACGCAGAGCGTGGGAACGATCACATTCAGAAACAATTAAGCAGCCAATCGGCTGCTTACTTAACTGTTCCCGTTACGTTTACGTCACCGTTATGCCGGCCTTTCTGTGGCCTTTCTCCACGGCAACATGCCAGCACGCTACTCGGCTACACACTTTTGCCCGACAACGATCAGCACCAAATCGGTGCAATCATTCAAGCCTGCGCCCTTTCCTGGATCAGAATCCACGGCGAAACCACCACCGCCCAAAGCTCGGGATCGCGCTCGAAAAGATCCAGCGCCCGCGTTTCAGACAGCTTGGCGACCTTGTCGGCGGCCAACCAGGCAGCCACTTTCTCGCCTTCATCGGTTGCCACCGCTTCTGCCGCAGCGATCAAATCCAGGCTTGGGTCGACCCACAATAGGGCACCCTTGGCGAAGAACGGCTCCAACTCTTTCCAGGTAATAGATGCGGTCTCACCAAGCAGTTTGGCATAGAGGGTGCTAGCGTCTTGAGTCATGGGTCCTGTCCGCAAAAGAAATCCGATGCGAATGATAACGTCGGTATTGCGCCAGAAAAACCCGGATGCAATTGCGTTACCGATTGAAAAACGCAGGAAAAGCCAAGGAATGCTGCTGAATCAAGCATTAGCCAGCTAACATCCCGCCGTGATTCTGTCTTTTTCTTTCAATAAAGCGACACCCTCAGGTTTTGCCCCCTGGCGCCAGCTTCCCAGGCTAACAATCGGCGCTCTACACTGTACCGGTACAGTTGCCGGGGGCATTTTCCGGAGGGTATCGAAAGATATCTGACCCGGTTCTGCTGCTACGGCGCCAGGACTATAAAAACTACAACAGTAAGAGTGGAGCACTATGACTAAGGCTACTAAGCAGATTTCACAACTGTTTGCCGCTATGGTTCTGGCCGGGGTTGCCAGCCATTCGTTCGCCGCTGACACCATCAAGATCGGTATCGCCGGCCCTAAAACCGGCCCTGTAGCCCAATACGGCGACATGCAGTTCAGTGGCTCCAAAATGGCCATCGAACAAATCAACGCCAAGGGCGGCGTCAATGGCAAGAAACTCGAAGCCGTTGAATACGATGACGCCTGCGATCCAAAACAAGCCGTGGCTGTCGCGAACAAAGTCGTCAACGATGGCGTCAAGTTCGTGGTGGGTCACCTGTGCTCCAGCTCCACTCAACCGGCTTCGGACATCTACGAAGACGAAGGCGTGATCATGATCACCCCGGCTGCCACCAGCCCGGACATCACCACTCGCGGCTACAAGATGATTTTCCGCACCATCGGCCTGGACAGCGCCCAGGGCCCTGCCGCCGGTAACTACATCGCCGACCACGTCAAACCGAAAATCGTTGCTGTGCTGCACGACAAACAGCAATACGGTGAAGGCATCGCCTCGGCCGTGAAGACTACCCTCGAGAAGAAAGGCACCAAGGTTGCCGTGTTCGAAGGCATCAACGCTGGCGATAAAGACTTCTCCTCGATGATCGCCAAACTCAAACAAGCCAACGTCGACTTCGTCTACTACGGCGGCTACCACCCGGAGCTGGGTCTGCTTCTGCGTCAATCCCAGGAAAAAGGCCTGAAAGCCAAGTTCATGGGTCCGGAAGGCGTGGGTAACGACTCCATTTCGCAGATCGCCAAGGAAGCTTCCGAAGGCCTGCTGGTGACTCTGCCGAAATCCTTCGACCAGGATCCGGCCAACATCGCCCTGGCGGATGCGTTCAAAGCCAAGAAAGAAGACCCGAGCGGTCCGTTCGTGTTCCCGTCCTACTCGGCTGTCCAGGTGATTGCCCAGGCCATCACCGAAACCAAGAGCGAAGACACCACCAAAGTGGCTGAAGCCATCCACAAAGGCACCTTCAAAACCCCAACCGGCGACCTGACGTTCGACGACAAAGGCGATCTGAAGGACTTCAAATTCGTGGTTTACCAGTGGCATTTCGGCAAACCTAAAACTGAAGTTTCGCCTCAGTAAGGCCTTGGCCTGACTGACTGAATAAAGCCCACGGCGTGCCGTGGGCTTTGTTTTACGAACGTATTGGGCCGCGCTGGCGTGATCCGCCAGTCTCCCCACCTGAAAATCTCAAAACCGTCATCAGCGGTTCGCTGGCAAACCTCGAATTCGAAGTGGATGCAGATCCACGGGGCTCGAGCGGGAAAATGACTCCACCAGTGAAATGCGTATCAGGTTTTTAGGAGCGCTGTAATGCCTGACATCTATCACTTCTTCCAACAGCTGGTTAACGGTTTGACCGTTGGCAGTACGTATGCCCTGATCGCCATCGGCTATACGATGGTTTATGGCATCATTGGAATGATCAACTTCGCCCACGGCGAGGTGTACATGATCGGCTCTTACGTGGCGTTCATCGCCATCGCCGGGCTGGCCATGCTGGGACTCGACAGTGTGCCGCTGTTGATGACCGCCGCTTTTCTCGCAACCATCGTTGTAACCAGTGCCTACGGCTATAGCATCGAACGGATCGCCTACCGCCCACTTCGCGGCAGCAACCGTCTGATCCCGCTGATTTCCGCCATCGGCATGTCGATCTTCCTGCAGAACACGGTTCTGCTGGCGCAAGACTCCAAGGACAAATCCATCTCCAACCTGATCCCTGGCAACTTCGCCATCGGGCCAGGTGGCGCACATGAAGTGCTGATTTCCTACATGCAAATCGTGGTGTTCGTGGTGACCCTGGTCGCCATGCTCGGCCTGACGCTGTTCATCTCCCGCTCTCGCCTGGGTCGCGCCTGCCGCGCCTGTGCCGAAGACATCAAGATGGCCAACCTCTTGGGTATCAACACCAACAACATCATCGCCCTGACCTTCGTCATTGGTGCCGCACTGGCGGCTATCGCGGCCGTGCTGCTGAGCATGCAATATGGCGTGATCAACCCGAACGCCGGTTTCCTGGTCGGCCTCAAGGCCTTCACCGCAGCAGTACTGGGCGGTATCGGCAGCATCCCCGGCGCGATGCTCGGCGGGCTGGTGCTTGGGGTGGCGGAAGCCTTTGGTGCCGATATCTTCGGCGACCAGTACAAGGACGTCGTGGCGTTCGGCCTATTGGTCCTGGTGTTGTTGTTCCGGCCAACCGGCCTGTTGGGCCGTCCGGAGGTTGAGAAAGTATGACTAGGAATCTTAAACAGGCGTTGTTCAGCGCCTTGCTGGTGTGGGCTGTTGCCTACCCGGTACTCGGTCTGAAACTGACCATTGTCGGCATCAACCTCGAAGTCCATGGCACCAGCAACGCCACGCTGATCACCATCGCCGTGTGTTCGGTGCTGATGTTCTTGCGCGTGCTGTTCGACCAGCAGATCAGCTCGGCGTGGAAAGCCTCGCCCAACCTGCCGGTGATGCCGGCCAAGGCCAGTAACTTCCTGACCCTGCCGACCACCCAGCGCTGGATCATCATCGCGCTGATCATCGGTGCGCTGGTCTGGCCGTTCTTCGGCTCCCGCGGCGCGGTGGACATCGCCACGCTAGTGCTGATCTACGTGATGCTCGGCCTCGGCCTGAACATCGTGGTCGGCCTGGCCGGCCTGCTCGACCTCGGTTACGTCGGCTTCTACGCCGTGGGCGCCTACAGCTACGCGTTGCTGTCGCACTACTACGGCCTGAGCTTCTGGATCTGCCTGCCGATCGCCGGGATGATGGCGGCCACCTTCGGCTTCCTGCTCGGTTTCCCGGTACTGCGTTTGCGCGGTGACTACCTGGCGATCGTGACCCTGGGTTTCGGTGAAATCATCCGTCTGTTCCTGCGTAACCTGACCGACCTCACCGGTGGCCCGAACGGCATCAGCAACATTCCCAAGCCAACGCTTTTCGGACTGACCTTCGATAGAACTGCCGCAGATGGACTGCAGACCTTCCACGAGTACTTCGGCCTGACCTACAACCCGGTAAACAAGGTGATCTTCCTTTACCTGATCGCGGTGTTGTTGTCGCTGTTCGCCCTGTTCGTCATCAACCGTTTGCTGCGCATGCCCTTGGGCCGTGCGTGGGAAGCGCTGCGTGAAGACGAAATTGCCTGCCGTGCGCTGGGTCTCAATCCTACGGTCATCAAGCTGTCGGCCTTCACCCTCGGTGCTGCGTTCGCCGGTTTCGCCGGTAGCTTCTTCGCCGCGCGCCAAGGCCTGGTGACACCGGAGTCCTTCACCTTCATCGAGTCGGCGACCATCCTCGCCATCGTGGTGCTGGGCGGCATGGGCTCGCAACTGGGCGTCGTGCTCGCCGCCACGGTGATGATCCTGTTGCCGGAAATGATGCGTGAGTTCAGTGAATACCGCATGTTGATGTTCGGCGCCTTGATGGTGCTGATGATGATCTGGCGTCCTCAGGGTCTGCTGCCCATGCAACGCCCTCACATGGAGCTGCGCAAATGAGCCGCGAGATCCTGAAAGTAGAAAATCTGAGCATGCGCTTCGGCGGCTTGCTCGCGGTCAACGGCGTAGCCCTGAGCGTGAAGGAAAAACAGGTCGTGGCACTGATCGGCCCCAACGGCGCCGGAAAAACCACCGTGTTCAACTGCCTGACCGGTTTCTACAAACCGAGCGGCGGCAGCATCCTGCTGGACGGCGAAGCGATCGAAGGCCTGCCCGGCCACAAGATCGCCCTCAAAGGCGTGGTGCGCACCTTCCAGAACGTGCGACTGTTCAAGGACATGACCGCGGTCGAGAACCTCTTGATCGCCCAGCACCGTCACTTGAACACCAACTTCCTGGCCGGTCTGTTCAAGACGCCGGGCTTTCGCAAAAGCGAACGCGAGGCCATGGAATACGCCGAGTACTGGCTGGAAAAGGTCAACCTCAAGGCGTTCGCCAACCGTCCGGCCGGCACCCTGGCCTACGGTCAGCAACGTCGCCTGGAAATCGCCCGCTGCATGATGACCCGCCCACGGATCATCATGCTCGACGAACCGGCCGCCGGCCTGAACCCGAAGGAAACCGAAGACCTCAAGGCGCTGATCGGCATGCTGCGTGAAGAGCACAACGTTACCGTGCTGCTGATTGAACACGACATGAAACTGGTCATGAGCATTTCCGACCACATCGTCGTGATCAACCAGGGCACGCCCCTGGCCGATGGCACGCCGGAACAGATCCGCGACAATCCTGAAGTGATCAAAGCCTACCTGGGGGAAGCGTAAATGCTGCAGTTCGAAAACGTTTCCACCTTCTACGGCAAGATCCAGGCGCTGCACAGCGTCAACGTCGAAGTCCGCCAGGGTGAGATCGTGACCCTGATCGGCGCCAACGGTGCCGGCAAGTCGACCCTGCTGATGACCCTCTGCGGTTCGCCGCAAGCCCACAGCGGCAGCATCCGCTACATGGGTGAAGAGCTCGTCGGCCAGGACTCGTCGCACATCATGCGTAAAAGCATCGCCGTGGTCCCGGAAGGTCGTCGGGTGTTTGCCCGTCTGACCGTGGAAGAGAACCTCGCCATGGGCGGATTCTTCACCGACAAAGGCGATTATCAGGAACAGATGGACAAGGTCCTCGGACTTTTCCCTCGCCTGAAAGAACGCTTCGCCCAACGCGGCGGCACCATGTCCGGCGGCGAACAGCAAATGCTCGCCATCGGCCGTGCGCTGATGAGCAAGCCCAAGCTATTGCTGCTCGACGAGCCTTCGCTGGGCCTGGCACCGATCATTATCCAGCAGATCTTCGACATCATCGAACAACTGCGCAAGGACGGTGTGACGGTGTTTCTGGTGGAGCAGAACGCCAACCAGGCACTGAAAATCGCTGACCGTGCCTACGTGCTGGAAAACGGCCGGGTGGTGATGCAAGGCACTGGTGAAGCGCTGCTGACCGACCCGAAAGTGCGCGAGGCATACTTGGGTGGTTGAGTGATTGTGGTAAACAAGAAAACGGCCTTCGGGCCGTTTTTTTATGATTTCTGGAGTTCTCAATCGGTCGACTAAAACGCCGCAAATCCCGTAGGAGCCGGCTTGCCGGCGAAGGCGTTTTCATCGGCGCTGCATGACGTGAAGCCGCCTTCGCTGGCAAGCCAGCTCCTACAGATGCCGTGAACGCCGCAAATCCCGTAGGAGCCGGCTTGCCGGCGAAGGCGTTTTTATGGGCACTGCATGATGTGAGGCCTTCTTCGCTGGCAAGCCAGCTCCTACAGATGCCGTGAACGCCGCAAATCCCGTAGGAGCCGGCTTGCCGGCGAAGGCGTTTTTATAGGCACTGCATGATGTGAGGCCTTCTTCGCTGGCAAGCCAGCTCCTACGCAGTGAAACGACGTGCTCAACTGGGGACCGAAACGCCGCTTGATCTACAGATACATTATTAATATATTTGTATCCACAGACAGAATCATAGTGACCACCATGACAGCAATCTCCCAAGCTCAAGAATTCACCAAAGACCAGTGCGTGACTGGCTTGCGAGCCGCTGTAGGCATACTCGAAAAGTGGCAGGCGTCGAGCGATCAGGCCTGTCGTATCCTGCGCATTTCCCGCAGTACATACTCACGAGCCAAGCAGCGCGATCCCGATTGGTCCGTAAGCCTGGATTCAGACCAGATGCAGCGCATCAGTTTTATTCTCAACATCCACGCCACTCTGCGCCTTGTTTTTGATAACCCTGAGAACGTCTATGGTTTTGCGGCGATGGCGAACGAAAACGAGTTCTTCAACGGCCGTACCCCGCTCGACATCATGTCCCAGGGGGACATGATTTCCCTGTACGAGACGTTTCGGCGGATCGATATGCTGCGAGGCGCACAATGGTAATGGTGAGCCAACTGCCAGCATTGGCCGGTGAACAGTTGCAGGCCTACCGATTGGTCAATTCAAAGTTTCCGCCCATTGCGCTGTTTGACGACGTGGCGGACGCGGACGAATTTGATGTTTTGTTTCAGATACAGGCCCTCACCAATCCGCGGCTGCAAAATGAGGTCGGTCGGCTTGAGCTGATACCCCGTGCGCAGATTCCGTTTGGCATCCCTGGGTGCTCTTACGCGACAGCGCCTTTCACCCACGTCAACCCCGCGGGTTCGCGTTTCAGTGATGGCAGTTTCGGCGTTCTGTACCTGGCAGCCTCGATGGATACCGCGCTGGCTGAGGTGCAATATCATCAGAATCAGTATTGGTCGAAAGTTCAGGGCCTCAATTACGAGCGGTTCGTTTTCCGGGGTTTATCCTGCACGTTCGTTGACGAAGCCATGAGGGATGCCGTCTCCATTCCGATGAGCGATCCGATCTACGATCCTGTCGATTACACGCACTCCCATCGTTTGGGAAAGGCAGTCAAGGAGTCAGGCTACTTTGGTCTGCGATACAACTCTGTGCGTATGCCTGCTAACTACTGCTGGGCGCTGATGACCCCCAGCCCCGTCTCCTCAGTCATTCAAACAGCCCACTACGAGATGATTTGGAACGGTCAGATCACCGGCGTCAATAAAATCAGCGTTGCCTGACATGTTACCGGCGCGGTAGATGCCACTGTCATACCGCCTACATCCACCCTGTGGGAGCGGGCTTGCTCGCGAAAGCGGTATCACATTCAACAGAGATGTTGGCTGACACACCGCTTTCGCGAGCAAGCCCGCTCCCACAGGGATGTGGTGCTCTGAGGATTTCTGAAAAGTTTTGTGGTGAGCTGTAACGCATCGCCTTGTCGTTTCTCTAAAGCAGTAAGCAAGCACAAACGCTTGCCATCCCAAGCTCAATTTCGGAGAGACATCATGACTGCTACCACCCGCACCCTGTCCGCCACCGCCCTGGCTCTGGCTCTCGGTTCTGCCCTGAGCATGGCCAGCGTGTCGACTGTCCACGCCGCTGACGACAACATGGAAAAATGCTATGGCGTGGCCATGAAAGGCAAAAACGATTGTGCCGCAGGCCCCGGCACGACCTGCGCCGGTACCGCAAAAACCGATTACCAGACCAATGCCTGGAAACATGTCCCTAAAGGCACCTGCACCACCATCGAAAGCAAAACCTCGCCAACCGGTTACGGACAATTGGAAGCCTACAAAGCCAAGTCGTAATCAGAACCCGGCCTGAGTGACGACCATGAACACGCTATTCTCGGGGCTCCCGCCCCGCTCCGGGCTGGGGCTCAAGACCGAGCACTTTCGTGAAGTGCTCGGTGCACAACCGGACATCGGTTTCTTCGAAGTCCACGCCGAAAACTACATGGTGGCCGGCGGCCCGTTTCATCATTTTCTGGGGTTGATCCGCGAGCTGTATCCGCTGTCGCTGCACGGCGTTGGCCTGTCCATCGGCGCCGAAGGTCCGCTGGATCTTCAGCACCTGCAAAGGCTGGCCGCGCTGATCGAACGCTATCAACCCCAGTCCTTTTCCGAACACCTGGCCTGGTCCAGCCATGGTCCGGTGTTTCTCAATGACCTGCTGCCCCTGGCCTACGATGCGCCGACGCTGAACCGCGTCTGCGAGCACATCGATCAGGTACAGAGCGCCCTCAAACGTTCGATGCTGCTGGAGAACCCGGCGACGTATCTGGCGTTCCAGCGCTCGACCCTGGACGAAGCCGATTTCATCAGCGAAGTCATTCGCCGCACCGGCTGCGGCCTGCTGCTGGACGTCAACAACGTTTACGTCTCCTGCATCAATCACCAAAGAGATCCGCTGGCCTATATCGATGCACTGCCGTTGCACGCAGTGGGTGAGATTCATCTGGCCGGGTTTGCCGAAGACACCGACAGCCTCGGCGACCGTCTGCTGATCGACGATCACGGTGCGCCCATCGATCACGCGGTGTGGGCGCTGTACCGGCAAGTGCTGGATCGAATCGGGCCGATCGCCACATTGATCGAGCGCGATAACCGGTTACCGGCCTTCAGCGTGCTGCACGCCGAAGCCTGCCAGGCTGATGAATTGCTGCATCGCGCGGGGAGCCAATCATGAGCACTCAAGCCGCTTTTGCCGCCGCCCTGCTCGAGCCGCAACGGCCCTGCCCCGAGGGTTTGCTCAGTGCCAACGGCGCCGACCCAGCCAGCCGTTTCGCGGTGTATCGCAACAATGTGCAGAGCTCGCTGATCGACGCGTTGGCGGAGGGTTACCCGGTAGTGTTGCAATTGGTGGGCGATGAGTTCTTTCGGGCAATGGCGGGATTGTATGTGCGGAGTTACCCGCCTCAAAGCCCACTCATCAACGACTACGGCAAGGACTTCGCCGAGTTTATCGACAGTTTTGAACCGGCAGCCAGCGTGCCTTATCTGGCCGACATGGCGCGGCTGGAGCGGTTGCGTGTTCAGGCCTATCACGCCGCCGACGCGCAACCCCTGAGCCATGAGCAGATCGCCTCCGCGCTGTCGGACCCGCAGGCATTGAGCCAACTTGCGGTCGGGTTACATCCATCCCTGAATCTGCTGACGTCAACCTTCGCTGTGGTCTCGATATGGGCGGCGCATCAACAGGATGCGACGCTGGCCGCAATTGTTCTGGATCACAGGCAACACGCACTGGTGTTGCGCAACGATCTGGAGGTTGAAGTCTTTGCCATCGACCACGGCGCCAGCACCTTCATTCAGAATCTGCAACTCGGCCAGCCCCTGGGCCAGGCGTTAGAGAACCTGCCCGCTTTCGATCTCAGCCAAACCCTCGCGCTGCTGATCGGCCACAACGCCGTCATCCATTTGCACCCTGCCAAGGTATCGCCATGAACACCCATCAGAACCCCATCACCCGCGCTATCGCGCTGCTGGAAAAAATACCCCACAGCCTGATCGCTTTTATCGCGCGTTTTTCCATTGCCGCGGTGTTCTGGAAGTCCGGGCAAACCAAGGTGGAAGGCCTGGCCATCGACTTGATCGACGGCACGTTTCAATTCGGCGTACCAAGGCTGGCGGACTCGACTATTCCGTTGTTCAAGAGCGAATATCAGCTGCCGTTGCTCTCCCCGGAACTGGCGGCGCACCTGGCGGCTTTCGCCGAGCATTTCTTTCCAGTGCTGATTCTGATCGGCTTCGCCACACGTTTTTCGGCATTGGCACTGCTGGGTATGACGCTGACTATTCAGCTGTTCGTGTACCCCGATGCCTATCCAACCCACGGCACCTGGGCTGCGGTATTGCTGTACTTGATGGCGACCGGGCCGGGCAAGTTGTCGATCGATCATCTGATTGCCCGACGTTACGCCCGCTGACGCGATCTCATAACCCCAGACGATGAAAATCCAATGCAGGAGCGAGCTTGCTCGCTATCGTTGCAGCCGATCCAATGCCTCGCCACTGCGCTTGAACCAGCCGATCAAATAGGTTCGATCTGCACCTCGGGGTACTGCCGGGAAAATTCCAGCAGTGCGCCATCAAAGAACGTTTCCCCCAATGAAACCGGAACCGTCATCCGCACCGGGCCGGCCATGTCGTCTTTCAACCGCGCCAAGGCCTGACGCGCTCGCTCGACTTGAACCACCAGCGCCTGAGCTTGCGGCAGCAGCGCCGCACCCGCCGCCGTCAGGCTCAAGCGGCGCGTGGTGCGCTGCAGCAACACCACGCAAAACCGCGTTTCCAGCAGGGTGATGCGCTTGGAGAGTTGCCCTTTGCTGCAACCCAGTTGCTGCGCCGCCAGGGTGAAACTGCCTGCCTCGATCAACACCGCGAATGCCGCGAGGTCATCCATTTCGCTCATCGGATTGTTTCCATTTGAAAACCAAAGGTTGCCTATTAGCCTGCTTATCAATGGAAAAACCACTCTAAACTTAAATTCAAATCCAACCCATTCAGGTACAGCACGATGAAAATTCTTTTGATTGGCGCCTCTGGCACCGTCGGTTCGGCGATTGACCATGAACTGTCCCAGCGCCACGAAATCATCCGTATTGGCCGTAAAAGCGGTGAGTTTCAGGTCGACATCAGTGACAGCGCCTCGATCCGCAAATTGTTTGAACAGACCGGCAACTTCGATGCGCTGATCTGCGCCGCCGGCAGCGTCAACTTCGTGCCGCTGGCGACCATGACCGAACAAGACTTCGAGCTCGGCTTGCGGGACAAGCTGATGGGCCAGGTCAACTTGCTGCTGATCGGCCGGGAATTCGCCAATGACGGTGCATCATTCACCTTCACCACCGGCATCCTCAGCCACGATCCGATTCGTACCGGCAGCTCGGCCTCGATGGTCAACGGCGCTCTGGACAGCTTCGTCCGCGCAGCGGCGATCGAACTGCCGCGCGGTCTGCGCATCAACTCGGTCAGCCCGAACGTGCTGGTCGAAGCCATGGGCAGCTATGCCCCGTACTTCCGTGGTTTCAAACCGGTGCCCGCCGCCGAAGTGGCGCTGGCCTACGCCAAAAGCGTGGAAGGCTTGCAGACCGGCCAGACCTACCACGTCGGCTAAATCGAACACGCCCCGTAGGAGCTGGCTTGCCAGCGAAGGCGACCTCACGGCATGCAGTGCCCATGAAAACGCCTTCGCCGGCAAGCCGGCTCCTACGGGGTTCGCGTCGTTCACAATAGCTTGCCAGCGAAGGCGGCCTCACGGCATGCAGTGCCCATGAAAACGCCTTCGCCGGCAAGCCGGCTCCTACGGGGTCGGTGTCGTTCACAATATTGTAGGAGCTGGCTTGCCAGCGAAGGCGGCCTCGTGGCATGCGGTGCCCATGAAAACGCCTTCGGCCAGCAAGCCGGGTCCTACAGAGACATTGCAGGGTTGTGATGAGCGGTCAGGCTGAGTAACGTGGCGACACTTGTCAGGAGACTCAAAGATGCGTGTTGCCCGTTCCTTAGTGCTGGTTGCCCTGCTTCCGCTGTTCGCCGCCTGCCAGTTGTTTGATGGCTCGCGCGAAAGTGCTTCCCATGTGGGCCAGACCCGCATGCAGGGCCAGTTGACGGCGGCCGACGGCAAGTTGCTGTTCCAGCCGTGCAATGAGCAGCGCAGTTATGTGGTCAACGACACCGGCGGCACCAGCGTCCTGCAAGAGGCCGCGACCCTGGCCGATGATCAGGGCAAATTGTTTGCCGATGTGCGCGGCCGGATCGTTGCCAGTGGTGCCGATAGCCGACTCGATCTGGCGCAGCTGTACCGCATCGAACGCTCGGGCACGGCGTGCGACGATCCCAATTTCAAACAACTGACTCTGCGCGCCGCCGGCCATGGCCCTGAATGGAACGTCAAAGTCAGCGGCAAAGGCATGGTCATCGACCGCGCCGGTCAGCCGCCCTTGGCCCTGCCATACGTTGAAGAGCAACTGGGCGATGGCCGCTTCAACCTCAGCACCGAAGCCAATAATCAGCGCATCGAGCTCTGGGTCGCGCCGCAACGCTGCGTCGACAGCAGCACCGGCAGCGTGCAGCACATGAGCGCCGAACTGCGCATCGATCGTCAGGTGCAACGCGGCTGTGGGTATTTCGGCGGATCGCGTAACGACTGATCGTTTTAGCCTCACGGGAATCATCTTTTGAGGCTTATAATCGCGGGCTTCAAACGCCTTGGCGCAGTTGTGCGCCCCGCGAACCGGATCCCGTCATGTTACGAATCACCGAACTCAAGCTGCCGATCGACCATCCCGAAGAAGACCTGCGCCCTGCCATCGTGCAGCGCCTGGGCATCGCCAGTGATGACCTGCTCGATTTCACCTTGTTCAAGCGCAGCTACGATGCGCGCAAAAAGTCCTCCGAACTGTGCTTCATCTACACCATCGATCTCAACGTTCGCGATGAGGCGTCGGTGCTGCACACATTCGCCGATGACCGTAACGTCAACGTGGCGCCGGATGTCAGCTACAAAGCAGTCGGCCAGGCGCCGGCTGATCTTGAGCAACGTCCTGTCGTCGTGGGCTTCGGTCCGTGCGGGATTTTCGCCGGCCTGCTGCTGGCGCAGATGGGCTTCAAGCCGATCATCCTCGAACGCGGCACCGAAGTGCGCCAGCGCACCAAGGACACTTGGGGTCTGTGGCGTAAAAGCGTGCTCAACCCCGAATCCAACGTGCAATTCGGCGAAGGCGGCGCGGGGACGTTCTCTGACGGCAAGCTCTACAGCCAGATCAAAGACCCGAAATTCATCGGGCGCAAAGTCTTGCACGAGTTCGTCAAGGCCGGCGCGCCGGAAGAAATCCTCTACGTCAGCAAACCGCACATCGGTACGTTCCGTCTGACCGGTGTGGTGGAAAACATGCGTGAGCAGATTCGCGCCCTGGGCGGCGAAGTGCGCTTCCAGCAGCGCGTCACTGACGTCTTGATCGAGGACGGCCAACTGGTCGGCGTCGAGCTCAATGGCGGCGAGCAGATCCATTCGAAACATGTGATTCTGGCTCTCGGCCACAGCGCCCGGGACACCTTCCGCATGCTTCACGGCCGTGGCGTATACATGGAAGCCAAGCCGTTCTCGGTGGGTTTCCGTATCGAGCACCCGCAATCGCTGATCGACCGCGCGCGCCTGGGCAAATACGCCGGGCACCCGAAACTCGGCGCTGCCGACTACAAACTGGTGCATCACGCCAAGAACGGTCGTTCGGTCTACAGCTTCTGCATGTGCCCGGGCGGCACCGTGGTGGCGGCGACTTCCGAGCCGAACCGGGTGGTCACCAACGGCATGAGCCAGTACTCGCGTAACGAGCGCAACGCCAACTCCGGGATCGTCGTCGGGATTACTCCAGAAGTCGATTATCCAGGTGGCCCGCTGGCCGGCATCGAGTTGCAGGAACGCCTGGAATCCCACGCCTTTGTGTTGGGCGGCAGCAATTACGAAGCACCGGCGCAACTGGTCGGCGACTTCATCGCAGGCAAGCCGTCGACTGAATTGGGCAGTGTCGAGCCGTCCTACAAGCCGGGTGTTGCCTTGGGCGATTTGGCGTTGGCATTGCCAGCGTTCGCCATTGAAGCGATTCGCGAAGCCTTGCCGGCGTTCGAGAAGCAGATTCGGGGCTACTCGCTGCATGACGCGGTGTTGACCGGGATCGAGACGCGCACCTCATCGCCGCTGCGGATTACCCGTAACGAGTCGATGCAGAGTTTGAACGTGAAGGGCTTGTACCCGGCCGGTGAAGGTGCAGGTTATGCGGGCGGGATTCTGTCGGCGGGCGTCGACGGGATTCGCATCGCTGAAGCGGTGGCCCGAGACATCCTTGGCCTCGAGGCCTGACCCCATTTAAATGTGGGAGCGGGCTTGCTCGCGAAAGCGGTGGATCAGTCAACATCTCTGTTGAATATGAAGCCGCTTTCGCGAGCAAGCCCGCTCCCACATTTGATTTTTGGTTGTCAGATGTTTGCGCGCAACACGCTAGCCGGCAGCAGTTCGCCGCGCTCGACACTCGCAGCCACGGCATCCATCAACCCACTCAACTCATACCCTTGGGCCTTGAGCCAGGCCTGATCGTAATAAGTGGTGGCATAGCGCTCGCCACCATCGCACAGAATCGCCACGATCGACCCCGACTCCCCTGCCGCCACCATCTGCTGGGCTGCCATCAAAGCGCCGACTAGGTTGGTCCCGCTCGATCCGCCAACCCGTCGCCCCAAACGCTGCGCCAGGTAATGCATGGCCGCCAGCGACAACGCGTCCGGCACTTTGACCATCGCATCGATCACCTTGGGCAGGAACGACGCTTCCACCCGTGGCCGACCAATGCCTTCAATCCGTGAGCCGCAATCCAGACGCAGGCTGGCATCGCCGGTCTGGTAATAATCGAAGAACACCGAACGCTCGGCATCGGCGCACAGCACGCGGGTGCAGTGCTGGCGATAGCGCACGTAACGGCCCAGCGTCGCCGTGGTGCCGCCGGTGCCGGGGCTGGAAATCAGCCAGCTCGGCTCCGGATGCTGCTCGAAACGCATCTGCTGGAAGATCGATTCGGCAATGTTGTTGTTCGCCCGCCAGTCGGTGGCGCGCTCGGCGTAGGTGAACTGGTCGATGAAGTGCCCATCGTGTTCGCGAGCCAGGCGTTCGGATTCGGCGTAAATCTGCGTCGGATCGTCCACCAGATGGCTCTGGCCACCGTAGAACGCGATTTGCGCAATCTTCTCTTTGGAGGTGGTCGCCGGCATCACCGCAATGAACGGCAACCCCAGCAGGCGGGCGAAGTACGCCTCGGAAATCGCCGTCGAACCGCTGGAAGCTTCGATTACCGGCGCACCGGGTTTGAGCCAGCCGTTACACAGGGCGTAGAGAAACAACGAGCGCGCCAGCCGGTGTTTCAGGCTGCCGGTGGGATGGCTCGACTCATCCTTGAAATACAACTCGATGCCCGGCAACCCCGGCAGCGGCAAGGGGATCAGGTGGGTGTCGGCGCTGCGCTGGAAGTCAGCTTCAATGATCCGGATGGCTTCGCGGGCCCACTGTCGGTTGTCGCTCATGATGGTTTTCTCGTTGAATCAGGCAGAGTCGGCCTTGTCGCAAGGCTCAGCCCACAAGCTTAGGAAAGAACCTACATCATGCACAGATACAGCTGAGGTCCAATACGTCCGGCAACTGCTAGGCTCAGACCTTTGCTGACCGCCCACCTTGTAACGGTATATAACAAAAAAGAATATAACTTTTGTTTTAACAACTAACGGTACGGGTTAGGGTGTGCCACCTTTTGAATTCATCGATGGAGAGCGACCTTGCCTCTGCGTAGCACGTTCACGCGTTTCTTTCAGTTGGAAGCTGCCAGCGGTCTGTTATTGATCGCCGCGGCTGTCCTCGCCTTGATCATCAACAATTCAGCGCTGTCGTGGCTCTATAGCGCGCTGCTGGACACCCCCGTGGTGGCTCAGATCGGCGCGCTGAAAATCGCCAAACCACTGCTGCTGTGGATCAACGACGGCCTGATGGCCCTGTTTTTCCTGCTGATCGGCCTGGAAGTGAAACGCGAAGTGCTCGACGGCCAACTGTCGAAACCGTCGCAGATCGTCCTGCCCGGCGCGGCAGCGATTGGCGGCATGGTGGTGCCGGCGCTGATCTACTGGTTCCTTAATCGTGATAACCCGCCAGCCCTGAGTGGCTGGGCCATTCCGACCGCCACCGACATCGCCTTCGCCCTCGGCGTACTGGCCCTGCTGGGCAAACGCGTGCCGGTGTCGCTGAAACTGTTCCTGATGACCCTGGCGATCATCGACGACCTGGGCGCGATCATCATCATCGCGATTTTCTATTCCGGCGCACTGTCGACCTTGTCCCTGGCATTGGCGGCGGCCTGCATCGCGGCCTTGATCGGGATGAATCGACTCGGCGTGGTCAAACTCGGGCCGTACATGATCATCGGGCTGATCCTCTGGGTCTGCGTGCTCAAGAGCGGCGTGCACGCCACGCTGGCCGGCGTGACCCTGGCCTTCTGCATTCCACTGCGCACAAAAAACGCCGAGCCTTCGCCACTGCTGACCCTGGAACATGCCCTGCATCCGTGGGTGGCCTACGGCATCCTGCCGCTGTTCGCCTTCGCCAACGCCGGCCTGTCCCTGAGCGGCGTGACCGTCGAAAGCTTCACCCACGACGTGCCGATGGGCATCGCCATCGGCCTGTTGCTGGGCAAGATGGTCGGCGTGTTCGGCCTGACCTGGCTGGCAGTGAAAATCGGCATCGCCGCCCTGCCCCAAGGCGCCAACTGGGGCCAGATACTGGGCGTGGCCATTCTCTGCGGCATCGGTTTCACCATGAGCCTGTTTGTCGGTTCCCTGGCCTTCGTGCCCGGCTCCAGTGAATACGCCGGGATGGATCGCATGGGGATTCTGACCGGTTCGATTCTGGCGGCGTTGATCGGTTATGCGGTGACGGCGGCGGCGAGTCGCAAGAGCACTGCGCTGCCGTCCTGAACGATAGAGAACACTCTTAGCAACATTCAGGATTCGTCCTACAGCCACGATTAACCACGTTCGTTAACGTCGCGCAGCCCCTCTTTCGGGGGCTGCCGATGGACGAACGAAAGGACAATCAGTGGCTGGCAACAAGGACATTCCCCGGGTGCAAAACCCACCGTCAGGTGACGGGCATCACATCACTCACCGCTACATGACGGCCACCGAACTGGCCGAGCGGGATGCCAGGCAAAACGCCTACGATGCCATGCTCGCCAGACAACAGGCCTTCGAAGACAGCCTTCAAGTCGTCGCAAAAAAGGACGACGTTGTCCGCGCGGGATGCGTGTTTGCCAAGTCCTGCAAGCTGCCCGATGCAATCATCGATTACTCGAATCCCTCCGGCGTTGTTCCGACTGACAGTCTGAAAGACTACGGCGAACTGGTTCTGCTCGGTGCTCGCGAGGCCGATGAAAGTGGCGTCGTACCGCTGAAGAAAATCAGCGGCACCGCGATTCCGGTGGGTTTCGGTAGTTTTGCACTAGCCGGTTCGGCATTCGCCGCATTGCCCGCAGTTGCCGTCAGCACCGCTGCCGCCACGCTGACGGGGCTGGTTGCCCTGGTCATCCCGTCGAACCTCGGCGACAGCTCGCTCTACACAGAAGATCAACTGCGATCCCTCAAACAGGCCCGCACTCGCGTTCGCCTGCGGGTCGAGCAACAGGCTGACGGCAGTCTCAAGGGATACGGTTTCTATACCGGCAAAAACCGTGACTGGGAAATGGTCGATGTCGTGCAACTCACCTTGCGCGGCAGTCAGCAAGTGGCTGACCTTGGGGATGGTGTTGAGCTGATCTGGACACCGGCCGAGGATGGTTCAAATATCCTTGGCATCCCCGCGCTGGAAGCCGCACCGCAAGCACCGCACATCTGGGTTTATCCGCCGACGAAGGCGGCTGACAGCATCATCGTGAACCCGGTGTATCCGCCTGAGTACAAGGATTTCATTCTTGTGTTTCCGGCGGATTCGGGGGTGTTGCCGGTTTATATAGTCCTCAGTAAGACCGGGGATCATACCTACTACGACCACCCGAAAACCCTGCCCGCATTCCCTGATGCAACCCGAGTAAAGTCGAAGTCATCTGTTCAAGGAGGTGGAAAGAAGCGAGCCCGTTGGGTCGACCGGAAGGGGAGAATTTATGAATGGGACTACAAGAGTAATGCTGTGGAAAAATACGACAAATTGGGAGTTCATGTCGGTGAGTACAACCATATTACAGGCGAACAAACAAAACCTGCGAAACCTGGCAGAAAAACCTCAAGACATTAAGGACTAATGCATGCGCTACCTTTTAATAACCGGCTTTTACCCGGACGATAAACAGGACGATTCTTTACAATTTGAACTGGATATCGACGGCATTGAACTCAATGAAAAAGTAGCCCAACTCATTGAGTCAAAATCGCTTAATGAATTGGAACCTGGAGAGTTACTTTTAAACGAAAATCAGGTAGTGGCGCTAACAGAGCTTCTGGGCGTCCAATTCCCAGAGGGCCTGGAATATTTTATGGGCACTTGCACAAAACAATGAAAGTCATGGTTATGTGAGAAAGAAATTCAGATGGGATTAAGAATCAGACTTGAGTGGTACGACAAGACAACTGAAATAGGCGTTGGAAATGAATTATCCAACGATTTCGGGGGTGATGGCGCGGTAATTGAAGCACTAGGGCTACCAATCAAAAACAACATAAATAATGGCGGTTTTGACGTCTCTCCACATTGGATCAAAATACTTCAGCCCCATTTTCAACATGCCATTGAGTTCCCCGTCTACGATTATCAGATTTCGTTCGTCTATCGTGATCATTGGTAAAAAACAAAAAACCCGACCAGTCACCTGATCGGGGTTTTGTTTTACCCGTTCCCGCTTAGTGCGTAACGCGACTAGTCCCATCAACCGTAGCAATCCGCACACGCTCACCAACACGGAACACTTCGTTTTCCTGAACCTGTTGTACGTAGGCACGCATGCTGCCATCGTCTTCACGCACGGTGATTTCAACACCTTGCGTACGGGTCAGGCCTTCTTCGGCAGCCGAACCCACCAGGCCGCCGGCGACGGCGCCGATGACCGCTGCGACGATACTGCCGCGACCGCCACCGATGGAGCTACCGCCGACACCGCCCACGACTGCACCAGCGGCGCTGCCAATCGGGGTTTTGGTGCCTTCGATTTTCACCGGACGCAGGGCTTCGATGGTGCCCATGCGAATCGTCTGCACCCGACGCGCTTCGTCACGGGAGTAGGAGTCACCGGTCAAGCTCGATTGGCAGCCAGTGAGCAACATCGCCATCGTGGAAAAGGAAGCAACCAGCAGAACAGACTTACGCATAGCATCAAACTCCATAGGACAGGTATCCATTAAACTCCGCAGCTTGACGCCTGTCACGACATCACCCGGATAAAATTGGTTTCATTCAGGCCCGATACAGGCACTTTCTCGAACTCAGCACACAGTAGCGTCAAATTACAAAATCTGCGCCGCTGACCCAAGGATTTTCATGGATTACTTCATCATTGTCGTCACGACCGTCGCCGGCTTGTACTTCCATTGGTGGCTGTACGTGCGGATCAAACGCTGGATGGACCGCGATCTGGCGTTGTCACTGGCGGGTAAAGACGAACGGAAAAGAGCCTTCATGCTCCAGCAACTGGCGAACGCTCAAGCGCAGAAGATCAAGCGACGGGATCTGCAGCAATGGCTGGAGGCTGCTGCGGCAGGTTATCCCAACACGTAGGAGCCCGGCTTGTCGGCGAAGGCGCACTTAAGGGCGCCTTCGCCGGCAAGCCGGGCTCCTACAAAAAGCGGTTCACTCACTAGGCTATTTACGGCGCCAGCCGTTCACGAACCCAGTCGGCGCCCTGCAAGCGGTAGTTGAGGCGATCGTGCAGACGGCTCGGTCGGCCCTGCCAGAATTCGATGCGCTCGGGTAGCAAACGATAACCGCCCCAGTGTTCGGGGCAGTGAGGCTGGGAGTCGCTGAAACGTTGCTCGGTGTTCTTGAGCAGCGCTTCCAGTTCGGCGCGATCAGCGATCACCCGGCTCTGGGGCGAGGCCCAGGCACCGAGACGGCTGCCCAGAGGGCGAACCTGATAGTAGGCGTCGGACTCTCCAGGCGTGACCTTCACCACCCGCCCTTCGATACGCACCTGGCGCTCCAGGGCTGGCCAGAAGAACGTCATGGCCGCAAATGGATTGGCTGCCAGTTGCTGACCTTTGTCGCTTTCGTAGTTGGTGAAGAAGGTGAAGCCCTGCTCGTCCAGGCCCTTGAGCAGCAGGATGCGGCAATGCGGCCGACCGTCTTGATCGACGGTGGCCAACGTCATGGCATTCGCCTCCACCGGCACCTGCTCGGTTTTCACCGCGTCGGCAAACCATTGATGGAACAGCGCGAACGGCTCGGCCGGGGCTTGCGCCTCGGTCAGGCCATCTCGGGTGTAGTCGCGACGCATATCTGCCAAGGGCCGGGTCATGGCGCATTCCTTTTGGTTAACGAATCACTGCTTTGTGGCGTCGGCGGTGGCGACTTTCTTGGTGTCGGCAGCAGCTTTGGCCGGCGCAGTCTTTTTCACCACTGCTTTTTTGGCTGGTGCCTTGGCGGCCGCTTTTTTGGCCGGAGCCTTTTTCGTCGCAGGAACAGCCGCTTTCTTCGCAGCAGGCGCCGGTGTCACAGGTTTGGCGACAGGCTTGATGTCTTGCGCAGCGATCATGGTTTTCATCGGTGCAGGAGCCGGCATGTTGTACTTGCTCAGCAATGCGACCATGGTGTTTGCTGGCGTCACCAACAGCTCGACGCGACGGTTCAAGGCACGACCTTCAGAACTGTCGTTGGCGGCACGCGGAGCCTCACCGCCCATGCCACGCAGCATCAGGCGATCACGCTGCAGACCGCTGAGACGGAAGATCGCCGCCACTGCCTGGGCACGCTCTTGGCTCAGCTTGACGTTGGCCGGTGCGGCGCCCGACGTATCACTGTGACCGAGTACCAGTACGGCAGTCTTTGGATCGACTTCGAGGATTTTCGCGACACGGGTGAACGGGCCGAGGGTCACCGGCAGCAGCATGGACGGACGGTCAGGGTTGAACGAGCCTTCTACCGGTGCCGTGACGACCAGCACGTTTTCACGGCGCTCAAGTTTCAGGTTGCTGTCCTTGATCGCCTCGCGCAGGCGCGGTTCGTAGTCATCGAGCCAGGCTTGAGTGACTTTCGGATCGGGCATCGGCACGGCTTTGGCGGTGCTCTGCTCCTTGCCGCCGAACGGCCACCACCAATTGCCACCGGCATCGGCTTCAGCCTTGGCCACAGCGACCGGTTTGGCTTCAGTTTTAACTTCCGGCTTCACGTCCAGCTTGGCCACTTTGTCGGCAGCGTCATCGGAACCGAACGGCCAGTACCAAGGGGATGCACTGTCAGCCTTGGCGACGGGTGCTGTTGCAGCAGGTTTCAGCGGGGCCGGCGCCGGCTCTTTGGTCGCAACCTTGTCGGAAGAACCGAACGGCCACCAGCTGCCGCCGTCTGCGTCATTTTGTGGGGTCTGTGCGCAACCGGTGATAGCGAAGCACAGGGCCAGGGCGAGGGTTTTATTGGATGACATTGGATATCCACAAAATGAAGTAATGAAAAATCAGACCGGGTTAGCCCGGATAAACAGCGCTTTGAAACCACAAAGGCTTTCGGGTTCCGGCCCTGGCCCCCTTAAGCGTGATTTACAGACAAGTGGCCAGTACTCGCACAAGCTTTTGCGCTCGTGGATCCATCAAGACGTACGGTCCCAGGGTATTTGTCACAAAGCCGAAGGCCACATCGTGTTCCGGGTCAGCAAAACCCGTGGAGCCGCCAGCGCCCGGGTGACCGAACGCCCGTGGGCCGAGGCCATAGGTGGCGTTGGGTACGTCCGGTTGATCGAGCATGCAACCCAGGCCGAAGCGCGTCCGGGTCAATAAAGTCTTGTCTTCGCCGACGCTGTGTTCGCGGGTCAGCTCGTCGAGCATTTCGCTTTCCAGCAGGCTGCCGTCGAGCAAGCCGGCGTAGAAACCGGCCAGGCTGCGGGCATTGCCATGGCCATTGGCGGCCGGCTGCTGCATACGCCGCCATTCCGGTTTGTTGGTACTGGTCATTATAGACGGCGGGTTGGTGAAGGCTCGGGTGGTCATGGCCGTCGGTTCGCGCATGGTCACTTGCAGCAAGCGTTGGGCTGCGGCATCGCCGAGGTTGCCCTTGCTACGGGCGATGTGCGCCACACGATAGAACTCTGAATCGGCGAGGCCGACGTGGAAATCCAGTCCCAAAGGCTTCGCGACCCGCGCCACGATGGATTCGCCGGGCCCACGACCGTCGGCGCGACGCAGCAACTCACCGACCAGCCAGCCATAGGTGATCGCCGCATAACCGTGACCTTGACCCGGTGTCCACCATGGCGCTTCGGCGGCCAGGGCATCGACCATGGTCTGCCAGTCGTAAAGCGCTTCAGGAGCCAACAACTCGCGCAGGGCCGGCAGGCCGGCCTGATGGCAGAGCAGTTGGCGCAGGGTCACGGATTCTTTGCCGGCGGCGGCAAACTCGGGCCAGTAACGGGCGACCGGGGCATCCAGTTGCAGCTTGCCTTCGGCCACCAGTTGCAGCGCGGCTACGGCAGTGAAGGTCTTGGTGCAGGAAAACAGGTTGGCAATGGTGTCGCTGTGCCAGGCTTCAGTGCCGTCCTTGTCGGCGGTACCGCCCCAGAGGTCGAGAACGGTTTCACCGCCAATGCGGATGCACAACGCCGCGCCACGCTCCTGAGGATCGTCGAACAGTGCCGCAAACGCTTCGCGCACCGCTTCGAACTTAAGCTCGTAATGACCCTGAATCTGCACCCGCAACTCTCCCGGATAAACGCTCTATAAAGTGGCCCGCATTGTTCCAGCCCTTGTGGGTTTTGGGAACAGGGTCGGGCCGGGCGGTCGCCCTGTCATGGAAATGAATCGGAAATTTATAGTGCCTGTACCGACGCCTTCGCGGGCAAGCCTCGCTCCTACAGATTGGTTCGTGAGCGACATAAATCCTGTAGGAGCGAGCGGTGCGGCGATCCGACTTGCCCGCGAAGAACGATAACGCGGTCTCAGCTGTTAATGACCATTACCCGAATGCCCACCCGCATGGCCGGCGCCCTGCTCCGCACCTTTGCCGGCAGCGCCTTGCTTGCCGCCCTCGCCCTCGCCCTCGCCCTCGCCCTCGCCCTCATGGTTGTCGGCGGCTTTTTCCGCCTCGGCTTTGGCTTTCTCGGCTTTCTCGACCTCTTTGCCAAGTTGATCGACAGTCTGCACATTGCTTTTGCGCACAGTGTCGACGAAGCCCTGGAACGGCAGGTCAGTAATGCCCACCAGGCCGAAGTGCCCGTTCTCGCCGTCCAGCAGGCGACCGGTCACCGGTTGATCGAGGTACTGGAACCAATGCACCCCGACAATCGACGGTTCGCTCATTGCCTGTTTGAGGAAGTTGGCGTAGGCCGGGCCGCGGTCTTCTTCTTTCGCCAGTTGTGTCACGCCGCCCCAGAACGGGCCGCGATCCGCCGAACCGAAGTTGAATTCGGTGATCAGCACCGGCTTGTCCAGGCTGCGCAGTCTGGCGAAGTCGTAACCGTCCTGGGGTTGCAGGGTGTACATGTTGAAACTCAACACGTCGCAGTATTGTGCGCAGGACTCGACCGCTTCAGGGGTGCTGACGGCAAAACGCCCCCCCAGTAATAACTGGTTCGGCGCATGCCATTTGAGCGAGTCGGAGACGGTTTTGAAGTAGGTGTCGGCGAAGACTTTTTGGAAGTATTTGAAGTCGGCTTCGATTTCCGGGTATTCGGCGCTCGGCTGCGGCGGCACGAAGCCCGGGTCTTCCATCAATTCCCAGGCCGGCAGATCAATGCCCCAGGCTTTGGAAAGGCCCGCCTGGTTGCGGTATTTGTCTCGCAGTTGTTTGAGGAATGCGCGTTTGGCCGGCACGTCGGTGGTCATTTTCAAAGTGCCATAGGCCAGCGCATAGCGAGCCTTCGGGTCATCGCCGGGGCCGGCCCAGGCCAGCTCATTGTCGGCGAAGTAACCGATCAGCCACGGATCGTCGCGATGGTCGCGGGCGGCGATGGCCACGGCGCGTTCGGTGGCCATGGCGAAACGCGGATCGAAGGGGTCGGGCATGCCGCCCCACCAATCGGTGCCAGTGCTGATGCTGGCGTAATCGCCGACGATCGACAGTGGCAAGGTGTATGGCACACGGTCAGCATTGCCCAACACCGGTGCGCTCCAGTTGCCAATGGTGTTGAAGCCCCAGGCTTGCAGGCGATCGAGGGTGTGACCGGCCCAGCGTTGTTCGTCGAAAACCACTTTGCAGGGTTCGACGACCACTCGCTCAGGCGCTTTTTCGCCCGACGCTTCAACGGCGCTGGTCTTGGCTGCGTCGGCCACCCCGGCCCCGGATTCGGTCGCCGCAGGCGGCGCCGATTGCTCGGCGATTTTATCGGTCGTCGCCTCGACTGCATCGGCCTTGGCGGCTTCGGCGATACCGGCCTTGGTGTCGCTGTCCGGTACGCAAGGTTTGCCATACAGACGCTGCAGGTTGGCGCCATAGAAATCGTACCAGCGCCCGGCGTTGTAGGCTCGGCCCTGATCGGCGCCATTGCCGCCACGGTTGTCGCCCTCACCATAAAAAGCGGCCAGGGGCTCGTCGGGTTTGGGCAGGGACTCGAACATCCATTCGCGTCCGGCGACGTAGGTCTGATTGACGCTCGGAGTTACGCTGTTGACGCCAAGGGAATAGAACGGATGCCCTTCCGGCGTCACCAGGTACCAGCGGCCATCACGCTTTTCAGTACGGAAAAACCCGCTGGCCTTGAACGCCGGGCCTTTGGTCCAGCCGCCGAATTTGTCCAGCGAGGTCTTCTCGCGCTCAGCCAGCCAGGTTTTCAGTTGTTGCTGTTCTTTGGCCGCGGCGGACTTCAGTTGCTCGTCGCTGCTGACCTTCTCCAGCCATTTGGCCCGGGTCGATTGACCATAAGCGTCTACCAGACCGCCATAAGCGGCCTTGGTGACAGCCTCCCCGTCCTGCACGCCGAAGCGTTCGAGCAAGATGCTTTGGGCGACTTTCGGCTGATCCATCGACAAGGTCACCGACACCACTTGGCTGCGGTCCAGCTCACCGCTGCTGCTGGCCAGCAATACACGCTGCCCTTCGAAATTGATCGGCATCGGAGGACCGGCCTTCATGCCCTGGCTTAGCGGCGAACTCGGCTGCAGTGGCACCAGCAGGGTTTGCGCAGGGCCGGCCGGCAGATCGACACGGCTGACCAGGGTCTTGCCGTCGTTGCTCTGGATTTTCACATACAGCGTCACGGCCCAGTTCATCGCGCTCTGGATCCGCAGGCTCATGACGCCTGACTGCGACCAGTCCCAGGCACCGGTCTGCGGCGTCAAGCGCAAGGTCGGTTGGGCAACCGGGTTGAAGGTCACGCGGCGCAACACTTCGCCTTCGGCCGTTTGCTCCGCGTTGGATTGCGGAAGGCTGGCGTCCTGGGTCGCCACCTGGACCACGTCGGCGGGACGCACAAAGTTGAACAGCGTCTGCTGGCCGGCAGGGGCCGCCAGTAAAGGAGCTGCAAACATCAAGGCAAAAACGGCGGGTAACGAACGGCAAATCATAGGAACGTGGTTCTCCCTAACGACCATCATGGGCCAGTGAAATAGCAGTGGCGTGAGGTAGACAACGCGGTGGGCCTATTTGCCCACCGGTGCATCAGGAAATTTCACGACGGAATGGCGGCAACGCATTGAGAATAGCTTTGCCGTAGCGTTGCGTGACCAGACGACGGTCGAGCAAGGTGATGGTGCCGCGATCTTCTTCGGTCCGCAGCAAGCGACCGCAGGCCTGGACCAGTTTCAGCGAGGCGTCCGGCACGGAGATTTCCATGAACGGATTGCCACCGCGAGCCTCGATCCATTCCGCCAGCGCCGCTTCGACCGGATCGTCGGGCACCGAGAACGGAATTTTGGCGATCACCACGTGCTCGCAGTAAGCACCGGGCAAGTCCACGCCTTCGGCAAAACTCGCCAGGCCGAACAGCACGCTGGAATCCCCGCCATCCACCCGCGCCTTGTGCTTGTTCAGGGTTTCCTGCTTCGACAGGTTGCCTTGAATGAACACTTGCTTGCGCCAGTCGCGGTCCAGACCGTCGAACACGTCCTGCATCTGTTTACGAGACGAGAACAGCACCAGGGTGCCACGGGAACCTTCTACCAGTTGCGGCAAGTCGCGGATGATCGCCGCAGTGTGAGCCGGCGCGTCACGCGGGTCGGCTTTCAGGTCCGGCACCCGCAGCACGCCGGCGTCGGCGTGATGAAACGGGCTCGGGACCACCGCGGTGACGGCTGTTTTAGGCAGGCCGGCACGCATGCGGAAGCGGTCGAAGGTACCGAGGGCGGTCAGGGTCGCCGATGTCACCAGCGCCCCGTAAGCCACGTTCCACAGGTTGCGCCGGAGCATTTCCGCCGCGAGGATCGGGCTGGCATTGACCTCGATGTCGAACAGCGAACCGCTTTCGGCCAGGGTCAGCCAGCGGGCCATGGGCGGGTTGTCTTCCGGGTCTTCGACGGTGAAGGCGGTCCACAACTCCCAGTTGCCCGAAGATCGTGACAACAGGCTGCCGAACAGTGGATACCACTCTTCGGCCTGGTTGCTGGCGATGCCGATGTTGACCTCGCCATCCATGCCTTCCTTGAGCAGTTCGGTGAGCCGGGTGAACAAGTCGGTCAGGCGCGCGAAGCCTTTCTTCAACTCGATGCCCATTTCGCGCATGTGCTCGGGAATCACCCCGCCAACAAAGCGATGACGTGGCCGCTCACGACCTTCGACGTCTTCGCCGGGCTTGAAGTCGGCGGCTTGCTCGCAGGCGCTGAACATGAACTGCTGCTGGGTCTTGATCTCCCGAGCCAGCTCCGGCACCTGTTCGATCAACTTGCCCAGATCGCCCGGTAGCGGGTGCTGGGCCAGCAATTTGGTGAGGTTCTTGGCAGTGGTTTCCAGCCAGTCGGCGGTGGAACGCAGGCGTGTGTAATGGGCGAAGTGGCCTATGGCCTTGTCCGGCAGGTGGTGACCTTCGTCAAATACGTAGATGGTGTCACGCGGGTCCGGCAATACCGCGCCGCCGCCCAAAGCCAGGTCGGCCAGGACCATGTCGTGGTTGGTGACAATCACATCGACTTTGCCCATGCCTTCCCGGGCCTTGTAGAAGGCACACTGGCCGAAGTTCGGGCAATGACGGTTAGTGCACTGGCTATGATCGGTGGTCAGACGCGCCCAGTCGGCGTCTTCCAGCGCCGTCGACCAACTGTCGCGGTCGCCGTCCCACTTATTGCCGGCGAGCTTCTCGATCATGCTGGTGAACAGCTTCTGGCTGGCCTCATCGACCTCGATCTTGAAGCCTTCTTCTTCGAACAGCTGCGCGGTGGCCGTTTGCGCGTGGCCTTCCTGGAGCAACATATCGAGCTTGGACAGGCACATGTAGCGCCCGCGGCCCTTGGCCAGGGCGAAGCTGAAATTCAGCCCGCTGTTGCGCATCAGGTCAGGCAAATCCTTGTAGACGATCTGCTCTTGCAGGGCCACGGTGGCCGTGGCAATCACCAGACGCTTGCCGGCGGCTTTCGCGGTCGGGATGGCCGCCAGGCTGTAGGCCACGGTTTTGCCGGTACCGGTGCCGGCTTCCACCGCGACAATCGCGGGGTCGCCACTGCGCCGGCCTTCATCGTCGGTGTCGATGGCACCGAGGACCTTGGCAATTTCGGCGATCATCAGGCGTTGGCCGTAGCGCGGCTTGAGGCTCTTGGCTTCGAGAAAACGCGAGTAGGCGCCCTGGATCGTGGTTTTGAGTTCGGTACTGATCATGGATTGTCGGGCGCAAAAAAGGCTGGATAAATTTTCAGTGGTTCGGATCGGCCGCTATCATACCCCGCTAATTAATCCCGCGCAGAACGGAGTACCTCAATGACACCTTTTGGCATCGTTTATACCCTGCATGTCCTGGCCGCCCTGGTGTGGGTCGGCGGCATGTTTTTCGCCTGGATGGTCCTGCGCCCCGCAGCGATGAAGGCGCTGGAGGGTCCTGCCCGGTTGAAGCTGTGGGTGGAAGTGTTTCAAGGTTTTTTTCGCTGGGTCTGGATCGCGGTGGTGCTTTTGCCGATCAGCGGCGTGGGCATGATTCATCTGCAGTTTGCCGGATTTGAAGCGGCGCCGCGGTATGTGCAGGTGATGATGGGATTGTATGTGGTGATGACGGCGCTGTTTATCCGGATTCAGGCGTTGCTGCTGCCGGAACTGCGCACAGCGGTGGCGGCTCAGGACTGGCCGACGGGTGCGGCGGTGCTGGGCAGGATTCGGCGGTTGGTGGGGATTAACCTGATGGTCGGCTTGGTGCTGGTGGCTATTGCTGCGGCTCGGCCGTGATCGTTCCCACGCTCTGCGTGGGAATTCCTCAAGGGACGCTCCGCGTCCAGTGACGCGGAGCGTCACGGGCTGCGTTCCCACGCAGAGCGTGGGAACGATCGCTTGAGGGCTTACAACCGCTGAATGCTCACCGAACCCGCCACCCCCGCAGGCCCTGGCTGGCCATCGGCACCGGGATGGCCGCTCTTGCCGCCATCGGCTTTATAGACGAAACAGCCCTTGGCCTTGCCACCCGCTCCCGGTTTGCCCCCCGGTCCTGCCGCGCCACCAACCCCACCCGCAACCTCGACCTTGATCTGCTGCGCAGGATAATCACGCGGCACTTCCAGCCGAACCAACGCCCCTGGCGCACCCGGTTGGCCGTCGCTGCCATTACTGCCATCGGCACCGCGACCGGCCTGGCCCCAGGTACAACCCGGTGCTTGACCATTGGCCCCGTCGAGGCCGACAAACCCGGGAGCGCCTGCGCCACCGCGAGCATCTACCGACAACTGCGGCGCGTTCAACGCTTTGATCTGCACATCCAGATTGCGCCCGGAGCGGGCGGCCTTGAGGTAAGTTCCCGGCGCGCCTCGCGCAGTGATCTGACTGCCTTCGGCCAACTCGGCACGACTGACCTTCAACGCCAGCGCTTGTTCACTTGGCACAATGGCAATCCGCGCATCACGCCCCAAGTGCAGTTCACCAACCGTCACTTCGGTCACATTCGAGGGAATCAGCAAGGTGCCGTAATCGGCGACTTCCAGCCGCTCCAGTTGCAACGTACTGGCGGTATTGGGCAAGCGCATCAGCGAGTTGGTTTCGACGCTCACCACCTGTGCGCAGGCCAATGGGCTGATCAGTGCAGCGAGCAGACAGAGTTTACGCATGGGAGGCCTTCGAAGCCGCTGGGGCCGGAATGGTTTGCAGGTGGAAAACGCCGAAAACGACGATTTTCAGGCGATCACGCCAAGGATGGGCTCGACCTTTGAGGCTGCGGTTGCAGAACACCAACTCCAGAAGATGGAGCCCTGCCAACACGCTGCCCGCCAGATTGACCAACAGGTGCAGAGGATGAGTAAACGGTATGAGCAGATTGACCAGCACCACCAGCCAAAACAGCAGGGTCAACAACTTCCCCAGCCCCCAAAACACCTTCATACGCTCCCCCGTTGAGAATTATTCTTTGGGCGCACAGTAACGGCTTACACGCGGGATAAGCCAGAGGCCAACAAAAAATTCTTCCGGGAGGTCGCCGCTTGTCCGCCGGACCGACCTGGATCGTCGTCCGACGGCTCTATTACAGGGCTTACAACCACAGACCTCAGCGATTGATGTGCAACTCCACGCGACGGTTTTGCGCCCGCCCTTCTTCCGTGTCGTTATCGGCCACCGGCTGGCTTTCGCCCCTGCCTTCGCTGGTGAGTTTGTTCGGCGTCACCCCCTGACCCAACAGGTAGGCCGCCACGCTGCTGGCACGACGTTCCGACAGGTTCTGGTTATAGGCGTCCGAACCCTGGCTGTCGGTATGACCGACAACTTTAACGCTCACTACATCGGCGTTCTGCAATTTGGCCATCAGCGAATCCAGCTGACTACGCGCTTCGGGCATCAGGTCGGATTGGTTGTAAGCGAACAGCACGTTACCGTTCAGGGTGATGACTTCGGAGACCGGTGGTTCAGCAGGTTTCACGCTGGCCGGGTATTGCGGCAGCGGGCAACCGTGATGTTCGACCGGAGTGTCTGCCGGGGTATCGGGACAGCGATCACGTCGATCGAAAACACCATCGTCGTCTTCATCACCATCCTGGGCATAACAGATCAGGCCACCGGTCAAGATCCCGAGCGCTGCTCCACCCGCCGCCCAGCCACTGCTTTCGAGCGCGCCCAAGCCACCGCCGACCAATCCGCCTATGACGCTGCAGATCGGCCAGGTACGTTGATTGAGGGGGGCAGTGCCATCGCTGTGAGTCGCGCAACCGGTCAGAAGACTGCCAAGCAGCAGAACCGGTAAGACGCTCCTTGTGAGAACGCTCATTGTGAATGCTCCTGTGTCACCGGCTCATACCGGTCACACAGGAGTAAAGACCCGCATCCGCGACTGTACAAGCCGCGGAATACAAGGGGCTTAGCGGTTGATTTTGATTTCCGTGCGACGGTTCATCGCGCGGCCGTCAGCGGTTTTGTTATCGGCCACCGGCTGGCTTTCACCGGCACCGGTCACGGACACGAAACTGCTGCGTGGTATGCCTTGAGAAATCAGGTATTCCACCACCGAATGGGCACGTCTATCCGACAGTTTCTGGTTGTAGGCATCGCTGCCGACGCTGTCGGTATGACCGGTGACAGTCAGTTGGGCGCTGGAGGATTCCTGTTTCAGGCGCGTGGCTATGGTGTCGAGTACGTCTTTATCGGCAGGGGTGAGTTTGGCCGAGTCGAACTGGAAGTGCACATCGCGGATAACAATGACTTCTTCTTTGACCACCGCCGTCTCTTCGACCACCGGCGCAGGCGCTGGTGGAGGGCAGCCGTCGGCATCGACCCGCACGCCTTTAGGCGTACCCGGGCACTTGTCGCGGCTGTCCAGCACACCATCGCCGTCTTCGTCGCCATCGCCGTGCACCCAGCAATAGGCCGCTGCCGTGCCGCCGATCAGCAGCGCGCCATACCCTGCCCATGCCGAACTCTCGGTCGCGCCGAGCCCTGCACCGACGACACCACCGACCGCCGCACAGGTCGGCCAGTCGGTTTTCTGCAAACCTGCGCAACCAGTCAACACACTGGTTAGCAGAACCAAGGGTAATGCTGTCCGAATTATGCTCATCTAGTTCTTCTCCTGAGGGATCGGCTTAAAACCGATTCTAGGGAGTAAAGACCCGACTTTTAATCTCCGCCAGCAATAGGCCATTGCTGTTTTGCCCCATGTTCACGGAAGATCGGTCCTTTTTGGCTGAACCCGCGAAACAGGACACTAGGCCCGGACGTTGGGGCAGGCTAGTCTTGGCGTTCTGATTGAGGATCTTTGATGATTGCAGGTATCTCTTCGCGCACGCCCCAACAGGCGTTGGCCGCTTTGCTTGATCGTTATGCCCCGGCACATCTGTTGCTGATTGGCGCCAGCGAATTCCCCGCACTCGAAGCGTTCAAAACCGCGCACCCGGACAGCATCGTCGCCTTTGCTGCGCCAGGGCCACTGCCCGCCGAACTGGCGGCGCAACGGTTTGATCTGGCGCTGGTGGTCGATTGCCTCGAACACTTGCCCAAGCGCGACGGCCTGAATCTGCTGGGCGGAATCCGCAACCTCAATGCCAGTCGCATTGCGGTGCTGGCCGACTTGCCGGCGTGCGGTTGGCAAGAGACGGATTTTTTCTCCCTGGCCCTGCAAGCCAGCGAACGCTTCCAGCGCGACGATCAAGTGCTGACCCTGTTTACCTACGATCTGCTTGACTACAAGCAGGTGCCCGACTGGCTCAACTCACGCTTCTGGGCCAATCCGGAAAACTTCGGGAAATATTGGTGGTAACGCAATGAGTACATCCATTTGCCCTTGCGGCAGCGGCACGCTGCTCGATGCCTGCTGCGGCCATTACCATGCCGGTCATCCGGCCCCTAGCGCCGAAGTCTTGATGCGTTCGCGCTACAGCGCCTATGTGCTGGGGCTGATCGACTATCTGGTGGCGACCACTCTGCCCGCGCAACAGCCTGGCCTGGATCGCCAGTCGATCAGCGACTGGAGCGCCCAAAGCACCTGGCTCGGCCTGGAAGTGGAAAGCGCCGAAGTTTTCGGCGGTCAGCCGGAGCACGCTTTCGTCACCTTCACCGCTCGCTGGCACGATAGCGGCGGCGAACACAGTCACCGCGAACGTTCGTCATTCGTGCAGAACGCCGGCCACTGGTATTTCATCGATCCCACCGTGCCGCTCAAGGCCGGGCGCAACGATGCGTGCCCGTGCGCCAGCGGGCAGAAGTTCAAGAAGTGTTGCGCGAGTTATTTCGGCGCTTGAGGCTAGACTGGGGGTCAAGGGAGAAACACGACCATGACCATCTGGCGACTTGCGCTCTATATGTTCACCTTGCTCCTGTTTTCAGGACTCGGCGGTTGTACATCGTGGTTCGACTTTGACGACGATCTGCCGGATCCGCAGGTGCATCTGGTCAAGGTCGAGGTGGTCCGGGCCAAGCTGCTGGAGCAGAAATTCCTGCTGCATTTTCGCGTCGACAATCCCAACGACCAAGACCTGACGGTACGTGCCCTGGAATATCGCATTCACTTGGGGGACCTTTTGCTGACTGAAGGCGAGCACGAACACTGGTTCACGATCGGCCCAAAACGCAGTGCCTATTTCAAGGTACCGGTCCGCACCAACCTGTGGCCCAGGGTTCGGGACTTGGTGAAACTGCTGAAAAAACCCGACCAACCCATTCCCTATCGTCTGGAAGGTGAACTGGAAACCGGTATTTTCATCGCGCACTACGTGCACCTGGCGCGCAATGGCGTGATAATCGCCGCCGATTTAATTCCGGAGTGACCCCGATGACCCAGCAACCTCATGTCCATGGCCCTGACTGCAACCACGATCATGACCATCACGACCATCATGATCACGACCATGGCCATGTCCACGGCCCGAACTGCGGCCACGCCCACCAGGAACCGGTGCGCAATGCCCTGAAAGATGTCGGCCGCAACGACCCTTGCCCTTGCGGCAACGGCAAGAAATTCAAGAAGTGCCACGGCGCTTGATGCTGCGGGCGGATATTTTTTTCGCCTGTTGAATCGTCTTCGCGAGCAAGCCCGCTCCCACATTTGAACTGCACCAGCCACACATTGTGTGAACACAGCAGATCCAATGTGGGAGCGGGCTTGCTCGCGAAGACGGCGGCACATTCACTATCAATTTGGCCATTAAAAAGCTATCGCGAGCAGGCTCGCTCCCACAAGTTTTCAGCCAGCCATTAATATTTCTGCGGTGCCGACGACCGTCGCATATTCGCCATGCAAATTACCCAGCGACATCGCATGCACTTCCTCGGCTGAATGGGCGTTACCGAAGAAATCCGCCTTGTCGAAGGTGAAACACGCATCCTGCGCAACCCACGCTTGAAAACCCAGATTCCCGGCCGTTCGCGCCGTGGACTCCACTGAGTTGTGGGTCGCCACGCCAACGATGATCAACTGATCGATCCCCGCCTCGCGCAAACGCGCCTCCAACCCCGTCGAGCAAAAGGCATCCGGCACCTGTTTCTGAATCAGCCACTCACCCATCGATGGTTGAAAACGCTCCTGAAACTCCACCCCCGATTGCTGTGGCCAAAACACCGAATCCGCTGAACGGGACAGATGCTGCACATGAACCACCGGCCGCCCGGTTCGACGCCAATGCCCCAGCAGTTCCAGGATGCGCTCTTCGGCCTGAGGATTGTTTCGACGGCCCAACTTGGGATGCAGGATGCCTTTTTGTTGATCAATGATAATCAGCGCCGCGTTTGTCTTGAGCTGCATACCGACTTCTCTCTCGCTGGGGCATTGAATTTCCCGCACTTCAGCATCACCTCTTCCTGGTGGCAAGCCATCAAACGCAAACAGGTCAATCCGCCTAAATCTTGATGCTCTGCACTCTGATCGTTCCCATGCTCCGCATGGGAATGCCTCAACGGACGCTCCGCGTTCGGCTCTGGATGTGACGCAGAGCGTCACGGGCTGCATTCCCACGCAGAGCGCGGGAACGATCATCGTAAAGAAATAACCCCGCCGCCGCTTGCGCGGCCACCTCCTGCTCACTAACGTAGCGCCTTTATTGCGCCACCACCCCCCGCAGGAGCTTTGCCATGGCCTCGCCAGCCCTTTCACATTTTCTTCCCCGGTTCGGCGTTGCCGCAGCAGTGGCCGGTGTTTTGAGCCTGACCGGTTGTCAGACCTGGAACACTCAGGACACCCTCCCGCCGACCTCCGGCGTGCAGCCGCTCAAGGGACTGGCGCAGAACGTTTCGATTCGGCGCAATGCCATGGGCATGCCGCTGATCGAAAGCAACAGTTTCCACGATGCGCTGTTCACCCTCGGTTACGTGCATGCCAGCGACCGCATCAGCCAGATGGTCACTCTGCGTTTGCTCGCCCAGGGTCGTCTGGCGGAGATGTCCGGTTCGGACTTGCTCGACGCGGACCGCTACATGCGTGCGGTCAATCTGAAGAAAAGCGCCGGTGAGCTGTACAAGGCCTCTTCGCCGCGCCTCAAGCGTTTCTTCGAAGTCTATGCCCGTGGGGTCAACGCCTACCTGTTCCGCTACCGCGACAAACTGCCTGCGGAGCTCGCGGCCACTGGCTACAAACCGGAATATTGGCAACCGGAAGATTCGGCGCTGATTTTCTGCCTGTTGAATTTCAGTCAATCGGCGAACCTGCCGGAAGAAATTTCCTCATTGATGCTGGCCCAGACCGTCAGTACCGACAAGCTGGCATGGCTTGCGCCGTCCGCCCCTGATGAAAAACTGCCGGTCGCTGAAGCCGAAAAACTTCAAGGCATCAAACTCAACGGGCAAATCCCGGGGCTGGGCGAAATCAGCAAAGCCACCGGTCAACTGTCGGATCTGAACCTGCTGGGCGCCACGTCTTCGAACAACTGGGCGATTGCCCCGCAACGCAGCCGCAGTGGCAAAAGCCTGTTGGCCAGCGACAGCCATGGGCCGCTGGGCGTACCGTCGTTGTTCAGTTACGTGCAGATTCGCGCACCGAAATACCAGGCCTCCGGCGTGACCATTGCCGGGTTACCCATGGTGCTTGGTGGTTTCAACGGCAAAGTGGCATGGAGCATGACCACGGTCATGGGCGACAACCAGGACCTGTTCCTGGAGAAAATCAAACGCCAGGGCAATGGCCTTTCCTACGAAGTGGGCGGCAAATGGCAACCGGCGATCGTGCGCAACGAAACCTACTTCGTCAAAGGCCAGCGGCCGATTCGCGAAGCGGTGTACGAAACCCGCCACGGGCCACTGCTCAACAGCGCCCAAGGCACCGCACTCGCGAATGGTTTCGGCCTGGCCTTGCAGACGCCGAACTTCACCGACGACAAAACCCTGGACGCCTTTTTCGATCTGTCCCGAGCGCAGAGTGTCGAGAAAGCCTCGGACGCCAGCCGTGAAATACGCGCCATCGCCCTGAATCTGGTGTTTGCCGATGCCAGCAACATCGGCTGGCAAGTCACTGGTCGCTACCCGAACCGTCGCGAAGGCGAAGGCTTGCTGCCGTCGCCGGGCTGGGAAGGTCGTTACGACTGGGACGGTTACGCCGACCCGATGCTCCATCCGTATGACCAGGACCCGGCTCAAGGCTGGCTCGGCACCGCCAACCAACGGGTCATTCCCCATGGCTACGGCATGCAGCTGTCCAATTCCTGGTCGGCGCCGGAGCGCGGCGAACGCATGGCTGAACTGGCGGCTGTGGGCAAACACGACACACGCAGCCTGATCGCCATGCAATACGACCAGTCCACCACCTTTGCCGCCAAGCTGAAGAAAATGTTTGGAGCGCCGGGCATGGCTCAGCCACTCAAACAGGCCATCGAAGCGCTGCCGGTGGCTGATCGCGGCAAGGCTCGCGAGGCTTACACCCGCTTGATGGCTTTCGACGGCAAACTCAGCCAAACCTCAGCCGACGCGGCGATCTACGAGTTGTTCCTGCAGGAAAGCACTCAACAGATTTTCCTCGACGAACTCGGCCCGCAAAACAGCCCGGCGTGGAAAGCCTTTATTGCCAACGGCAAGTTGTCTTATGCGGCTCAGGCCGATCATCTGCTGAGCCGTGAGGACAGTCCGTTCTGGGACGATCTGCGCACCCCGCAGAAAGAAGACAAAGCGTCGATCCTCGCCCGTAGCCTGGCGGCCGCGATCAGCGCGGGTGACAGCCAGTTGGGCGGCGATCACAAAGCCTGGCAGTGGGGCAAACTGCACCGTTACGAATGGAAAAACGCCAGTGGCCAGACCGTGCGCGGTCCTCTGGCGGCCGGCGGCGACCACACCACACTCAACACCGCTGCGTTCACCTGGGGTCAGGACTTCAACACCACGCTCGCACCGGCCATGCGCTTTATCGTCGATTTCGGCCAGGCCGAACCGCTGATGGGCCAGAACGGTACCGGCCAGTCCGGCAACCCGGCCAGCCCGCACTATCTCGACAGCGTCGATCCATGGCTCAAGGGGCAATACATGAGCCTGCCGATGCAGCCGCAGAACTTTGACAAGGTGTATGGCAAGACGCGGTTGACGCTGACGCCTGGCAAGTGACCTCGAGTGGGACCGGATTGTTCGCGAAAGCATCCTGTCGGTCCCATTGTTTTTGAATGTGCCGCCGTCTTCGCGAGCAAGCCCGCTCCCACATTTGATCGCATTCTTTCTGGCAGAACTCGATTGAATGTGGGAGCGGGCTTGCTCGCGAAGGCGGTCTGATTAACGCCTCCATCCTTCCTCGAAAATAAATAGAACTTCTCGTCTCGCGCAAACCTCCTAGCTAACAGGCCTCTCCATTTGGGTAACAATATGGACCTTGTTATCGCTCGTCCTGAAGGTTTGTACTGCCCGCCCGGGGATTTCTATATCGACCCATGGCAGCCAGTCGAACGCTCGGTAATCACCCATGCTCACAGCGACCATGCTCGCCGTGGCAATCAACATTATCTGGCGGCGGCACCGGGTGCAGGCATTCTGCGCGCGCGCCTGGGCCAGGACATCAATCTACAAACCTTGCCCTATGGCGAGCAGTTGCTGCACCACGGCGTAAAACTGAGTTTCCACCCTGCGGGCCATGTACTCGGCTCGGCCCAGATACGGCTGGAATACGGCGGTGAGGTCTGGGTCGCCTCGGGGGATTACAAGACCGAGCCCGACGGCACCTGTGCGCCGTTCGAGCCGGTGCGCTGTCACACGTTCATCACGGAATCGACGTTCGGCCTGCCGATTTACCGCTGGCAACCCCAGGCGCAAATCTTTGCCGAGATCAATCAGTGGTGGCAGACCAACGCCGCAGTCGACAAAACCAGCGTGCTGCTCTGCTACGCCTTCGGCAAGGCGCAGCGGATTCTCCACGGCATCGATGCCAGCCTCGGCCCCATTCTGGTACATGGCGCGGTTGAACCTATCAATCGGATTTATCGCGAGAGCGGCATTTATTTACCGCCGACGATCTATGCCAGCGAAGTAAAAAAACATGACCCGATGATGCGCAAGGCCTTGGTCCTCGCACCACCTTCGGCTGGCGCCAGCCCATGGATACGGCGTTTCGGTGACTACAGCGATGGCTTCGCCAGTGGCTGGATGCGCTTGCGCGGTACACGGCGGCGGCGCGGCGTGGACCGCGGTTTCGTGCTGTCCGATCACGCCGACTGGCCCGGCCTGCTCTGGGCCATCGAACAAACCGGAGCCGAACGCGTGATCGTTACCCATGGTTCGATCGGGGTGTTGGTGCGCCATCTGCGCGAACAAGGCCTCGATGCCATGAGTTTCAGCACCGAATATGGCAATGATGAAGACACCACCGTCCTCGAACCCGAGCGCGCCGAGGTGCTGGCATGAAAGCCTTCGCCGATTTGTATGCCGAACTCGATGCCACCACCTCAAGCAACGCCAAACTGGCGGCGATGCAGAGCTATTTCGCTCATGCCGCACCTGAAGATGCCGCTTGGGCGGTGTACTTTCTGTCCGGTGGACGACCTCGGCAATTGGTGCCGGTACGCGTGCTGCGGGAAATGGCAACCGCGTTTTCCGGGCTTTCGCCCTGGTTGTTCGAAGAAAGTTATCAGGCCGTCGGTGATCTGGCGGAAACCATCTCGCTGGTGCTGCCCGAAACGCTCCACACCTCCAACGACGGGCTGGCGGTGTGGATTGAAGACAAACTGCTGCCGCTGCGTAACGCGCCCCCGCAGACTCTCGCCGAATGCTTGCCGGCCCTGTGGGCGCAACTGGATCGCCAGAGTCTGATGCTGTGCATCAAACTGATCACCGGCAGTTTCCGCGTCGGGGTTTCCAAATTGCTGGTCACCCGCGCCCTGGCGGCGATGGCCGGGCTCGACAGCAAACGCGTGGCCCAGCGGCTGGTGGGTTACACCGATCTGTCTAATCGCCCGAGCGCCGCCAGTTACCTGAAGCTGATCGCCGCCGAATCACCCAATGAACATGCCCAACGGGGTGGCCAGCCGTACCCGTTTTTCCTCGCCCATGCGTTGTCACACCCGGTCGAGCAGTTCGAAGCCCTGCTCGGACCGGCCAGTCAATGGCAAGTGGAATGGAAGTGGGACGGCATCCGCGCTCAAGTGGTCAAGCGCGACGGGCGCTTGTGGATCTGGTCGCGAGGTGAAGAACTGATGAGCGAACGCTTTCCCGAACTGGACAGCCTGGTTCACGACTTACCCGACGGCACGGTGATCGATGGTGAAATCGTCGCCTGGAAAGTTGCACAGCCGGGCACCAAAGACGCCTTCGACCCGCAATCGCCGTCTTCACCCGCCGTGCAACCGTTCGCCCTGTTGCAACAGCGGATCGGCCGTAGAACGCTGAGCAAGAAAATCCTCGATGAAGTGCCCGTGGTCATCCTGGCCTATGACCTGCTGGAATGGCAGGGTGAAGATTGGCGTAATCAGACTCAGGCCACGCGCCGCAGTCAGTTGGAGCAACTCATCCTCACCGGTGCAAACCCGGTGTTACTGAGCTCTCCGGTGCTGACCGGCGAAGACTGGTTCGACCTCGCCCGCCAACGGGAAGCCTCCCGCAGGCTGGGCGTCGAAGGCATGATGCTCAAGGCCCGCGATGCGCTGTATGGCGTCGGGCGGACCAAGGACATGGGCGTGTGGTGGAAATGGAAAGTCGACCCTTTCAGTGTCGATGCGGTGTTGATCTATGCCCAGCAGGGTCATGGCCGCCGGGCCAGTCTCTACACTGATTACACCTTCGCCGTGTGGGACGGCCCACCCTCTGCCCGCGAGCGAACGCTGGTGCCTTTCGCCAAGGCTTATTCCGGGTTGACTGACGAAGAAATGCGGCAGGTCGATAGCATCGTACGCAAGACCACGGTGGAAAAATTCGGACCGGTGAGTAGTGTGAAGCCGACCCTGGTGTTTGAGCTGGGGTTCGAGGGCATTGCCCTGTCGAAACGGCACAAGAGCGGCATTGCGGTGCGGTTTCCGAGGATGCTGCGTTGGCGGCAGGACAAGTCGGTGGAGGAAGCTGACAGCTTGGCGACGTTGCAGGATTTGCTTACCTGAACTGATTTCTGTAGATCGCAGTTGGCGAAGCCTGCTCTGTAGGAGCGAGGCTTGCCCGCGAAGGCGTCCTCAAGTACGCCAAAAGCTTCGCGGGCAAGCCTCGCTCCTACAAAGCAGATTGGGCATTAGGCAATGCTCCTACAAAGCAGATTGGGCATTAGGCAAGTCCCTCCACGCACCACCCTGGCGCAGGAATCTGGCGATGCCCATTTTCGTGCACAGATCGCGCTTTGCCATTTCTTGTATTACCTTTTAAACGCTTGTTCGGGACTCTGGTTCGGAAATTGCTACTTTGAATAGGTCTTACGCTTTTCAGTAACAGTACTTCTGCGCCACAAGCGCTCATATTGGTTCTTAGGGATTGAATAATGAAAAAAGCATTGCTGACCCTTTCTGCACTGGCGTTGTGCATGGCTGCTGGCTCCGCGCTGGCCAAGGAATACAAAGAATTGCGTTTTGGCGTCGACCCTTCTTATGCGCCATTCGAGTCCAAAGCAGCCGACGGCAGCCTGGTAGGCTTCGACATCGACCTGGGCAATGCGATCTGCGCCGAGTTGAAGGTCAAGTGCAAATGGGTCGAAAGCGATTTCGACGGCATGATTCCAGGCTTGAAAGCCAATAAATTCGACGGTGTGATCTCTTCGATGACCGTCACCCCGGCTCGCGAAAAAGTCATCGACTTCTCCGACGAGCTGTTCTCCGGCCCAACCGCCTATGTATTCAAGAAAGGTTCCGGCCTGAGCGAAGATGTCGCTTCGCTGAAGGGCAAGACCGTAGGCTATGAACAAGGCACCATCCAGGAGGCCTATGCCAAGGCCGTGCTGGACAAGGCTGGCGTGAAAACCCAGGCCTATCAGAATCAGGATCAGGTGTATTCCGACCTGACTTCCGGCCGTCTCGACGCAGCGATCCAGGACATGCTGCAAGCCGAACTGGGCTTCCTGAAGTCACCAAAAGGCGAAGGCTACGAAGTCAGCAAGCCGGTCGAAAGCGAACTGCTGCCGTCGAAAACCGCTATCGGTATCTCTAAAGGTAACAAAGACCTCAAAGAACTTTTGAATAAAGGTATCAAAGCGTTACACGACGATGGCACCTACGCCGAAATTCAGAAGAAACACTTTGGCGACCTGAATCTGTACAGCGGCAAATAATGCCCGGCGCCCATCTCGCGATGGGCGCTTTTCTCATTCGGTCAGGTTGCTGATTTATGTTCGAAAACCTATTACAAAACCTGGGGCTCTCAGCCTTCAGCCTCCAGGGCTTCGGTCCGTTGCTGATGGAAGGCACCTGGATGACCATCAAATTATCGGTGTTGTCACTTTTGCTGGCCGTGTTGCTAGGCCTGCTGGGCGCCAGTGCCAAGCTGTCAAAAGTCAAACTGCTGCGGATACTGGCCCAGCTCTACACCACGCTGATTCGCGGGGTGCCCGATCTGGTACTGATGCTCCTGATCTTCTACAGCCTGCAAACCTGGCTGACCTCGTTTACCGATTTCATGGAATGGGAATACATCGAGATCAACCCGTTCAGCGCCGGGGTCATCACCCTGGGCTTCATTTATGGCGCGTACTTCACCGAAACGTTTCGCGGAGCGATCCTCGCCGTGCCACGGGGCCAGGTCGAAGCCGCCACTGCCTATGGCCTCAAACGCGGCCAGCGTTTTCGTTTCGTGGTGTTCCCACAAATGATGCGCTTCGCCCTGCCGGGCATCGGTAATAACTGGATGGTGATGCTCAAGGCCACCGCGCTGGTCTCGATCATCGGCCTCGCCGACCTGGTCAAGGCTGCGCAGGATGCCGGTAAAAGCACCTATCAACTGTTCTACTTCCTGGTGCTGGCAGCCCTGATTTACCTGGTGATCACCAGCGCCTCCAACGTCGTCCTGCGCTGGCTCGAACGCCGCTACGCCGCCGGTTCCCGGGAGGCCGTACGATGATCGAACTCTTGCAGGAATACTGGAAACCCTTCCTTTATACCGACGGTTACAACATCACCGGCCTGGCCATGACCATGTGGCTGCTCAGCGCTTCGATCTGCATCGGTTTTCTGGTGTCGATCCCGCTGTCCATCGCCAGGGTTTCGCCCAAGGTCTACATCCGCTGGCCAGTGCAGTTTTACGTCTACCTGTTCCGGGGTACGCCGCTGTATATCCAGCTGCTGATCTGCTACACCGGCATCTACAGCCTCGCGGCCGTGCGCGCCCAGCCAGTCCTTGATGCGTTTTTTCGCGATGCGATGAACTGCACGATTCTGGCCTTCGCCCTGAACACCTGCGCCTACACCACGGAGATCTTCGCCGGGGCGATTCGCAGCCTGCCTCACGGAGAAATCGAAGCGGCCAAGGCCTACGGTCTGTCAGGCTGGAAGCTCTATGCCTACATCATCATGCCGTCGGCCCTGCGGCGCTCGTTGCCTTATTACAGCAACGAAGTGATTCTGATGCTGCACTCGACCACCGTGGCATTCACCGCAACTATCCCGGATGTCTTGAAAGTCGCTCGCGATGCGAACTCTGCGACTTTCCTGACATTCCAGTCATTCGGCATCGCCGCGCTGATCTACCTGACCGTTACTTTTGCACTGGTCGGCCTGTTCCGTCTCGCCGAACGCCGATGGCTGGCCTTCCTCGGGCCGACTCACTAGGACAACTCGTTCATGCGCCACCAGATTCATGACCTGCTGGCCCCGCTGCCGGGGACCGTGCGACAGATTCACAGCTTCCACTTCGGCCCGCCGTCGGCCAAAGGCAAGATTTACATTCAGTCCTCCCTGCATGCCGATGAACTGCCCGGCATGCTGGTGGCCTGGCACCTCAAGCAACGTCTGGCGGAACTGGAGGCCGCCGGCCGGCTGCGCAGCGAAATCGTGCTGGTGCCCGTGGCCAACCCGGCCGGCCTGGAACAGGTATTGATGGACGTGCCACTGGGCCGTTACGAGCTGGAAAGCGGGCAGAACTTCAATCGCTGGTTCGTCGACTTGAGTGAAGAAGTCGGCAACGAGATCGAAGGGCTGCTCGGCGACGACCCGCAACGTAACCTCGAACTGATCCGCGCCAGCCTGCGCAAGGCGTTGGCGAAGCAAACTGCCAGCACCCAACTGCAATCCCAACGCCTGACCCTGCAACGGCTGGCCTGCGATGCAGACATGGTGCTGGACCTGCATTGTGATTTCGAAGCCGTGGCGCATCTTTACACCACGCCCGAGGCCTGGCCGCAGGTCGAGCCGCTGGCGCGCTACATTGGTTCCGAAGCCAGCCTGTTGGCTACCGATTCGGGTGGCCAATCGTTCGATGAATGCCTCACCCTGCTCTGGTGGCAACTGAAAGAGCGCTTCGGCGAGCAGTTCGAGATTCCGCCGGGCAGTTTTTCAGTCACCGTCGAATTGCGCGGCCAGGGTGACGTCAATCACCCGCTGGCCAGTCTCGACTGTCAGGCACTGATCGATTATCTGATTCATTTCGGCGCGATTGCCGGCGAGCCGGCGCCATTACCGGCACTGCCCTACCCGGCCACACCGCTGGCCGGCGTTGAACCGGTGGCGACACCCGTGGGCGGACTGCTGGTGTTCACTGCCTTACCGGGGGAATACCTGGAGGCAGGGCAACTGATCGCCGAAGTCATCGACCCGATCAATGATCGCATCACCCCGGTTCATTGCACCGCCGCCGGGCTGATGTACGCCCGTTCACTACGGCGCATGGCCACTGCCGGCATGGTGATCGCCCACGTCGCGGGCACCGAAGCCTATCGCAGCGGCTACCTACTTTCGCCTTGAGGATGCATGCCCCATGTACAAACTGACCATTGAAGGCCTGCATAAAAGCTATGGCGAACATCAGGTGCTCAAAGGCGTTTCGCTCAAGGCCAAAACCGGCGACGTCATCAGCCTGATCGGCGCCAGCGGCTCAGGCAAAAGCACCTTTTTACGCTGCATCAATTTTCTCGAGCAACCCAACGACGGCGCCATGACCATGGACGGCCAGCCGATCCGCATGATCCACGACCGTCATGGAATGCGCGTCGCCGATGACAATGAACTGCAACGAATCCGCACTCGTCTGGCCATGGTGTTCCAGCATTTCAACCTGTGGAGCCACATGACGGTGCTGGAGAACATCACCATGGCCCCTCGCCGGGTGCTCGGTTGCAGCAAGAAAGAGGCCGAAGACCGTGCCCGACGCTACCTCGACAAGGTGGGCCTCGCGGCACGCGTGGCGGATCAGTACCCGGCGTTCCTTTCGGGCGGTCAGCAACAACGGGTAGCCATTGCCCGCGCGCTGGCCATGGAACCGGAAGTCATGCTGTTCGACGAACCGACCTCGGCACTCGACCCGGAACTGGTGGGCGAGGTACTCAAGGTCATCCAGGGCCTGGCCGAAGAAGGCCGGACCATGATCATGGTCACCCACGAAATGAGCTTTGCCCGCAAGGTATCGAGCCAGGTGCTGTTCCTGCACCAGGGTCTGGTGGAAGAAGAAGGTGCGCCGGAAGATGTGCTGGGCAATCCGAAGAGTGAACGGCTGAAGCAGTTCCTCAGCGGTAACCTCAAGTAACCCATCCTCCTGTAGGAGCGAGGCTTGCCCGCGAAGACGTTGGCACATTCAGTATCGATGTGACTGAAAGACCGCTTTCGCGGGCGATCTTTGTCATAGGCGATAAAGAAACATGACCAGTCAGCTGAAATCTTTTACAGATATCAGCTGACTGGCCATTCGTTTCGGCAGCGGAATCAGGCCACAGGCGCAGGAGGCGGTTCATCCGGAAGAGTGGGCTCTCCGGGTTCTGTCGGCTGTTCGTTGGGGGTATCAGGATCAGGCTGACCGGGGATGCCCCCTGCCATGCTGACTGGCGGATGTGCCAACAAGGACCAGGCCAGCATGCCAACCTGATTGGGCTCAAGCCTTGCCAGTTCGGCCGTTATTCGTGGATCGATCTTCATGAAGCACTCCTGAGCGATGGCCCGTTCCGCCTTGCGCGAATCGGAGCAGTACACCCCATAGAGTGTACGCCCGCTCAGGAATTCCAACGATTTGTCAGACGGCTGACTCAGGTACGCGGCAGGGTCACGCCTCGCTGCCCCTGATATTTGCCGCCACGGTCCTTGTAGGAGACTTCGCACTCTTCGTCCGACTCAAGGAACAACATCTGCGCCACGCCTTCGTTCGCGTAGATTTTCGCCGGCAGATTGGTGGTGTTGGAGAACTCCAGGGTCACGTGACCTTCCCACTCAGGCTCGAGCGGCGTGACGTTGACGATGATGCCGCAACGCGCATAGGTGCTTTTACCCAGGCAAATGGTCAATACGTTACGGGGGATGCGGAAGTATTCGACGGTGCTGGCCAGAGCGAAGGAGTTCGGCGGAATGATGCACACGTCGCTGTGGATGTCGACGAAGCTGCCAGCATCGAAGTTTTTCGGGTCGACGATCGCCGAATTGATGTTGGTAAACACCTTGAAGTGATTGGTGCAACGCACATCGTAGCCGTAGCTGGACACGCCGTAGGAGATCACACGGCTATCGTCGCTGCCGCGCACCTGACGCTCGACGAAAGGCTCGATCATGCCGTGTTCCTGCGCCATGCGGCGAATCCACTTGTCCGATTTGATGCTCATGGCGGGTGTCCTGAATAGCGAGGCGGAAAAATTCTGTCCGGCATCTTACCGGGCAGTCGCGCCGGGTTCAAAGTCCGGGAGACAATTCTCGACGATCCCCCGTGAATTCCGGGCCTTCACCGCTATTCGATGCACCGTCAGTCATGAAAACAGAGAAACCTTCGCAAGAACCATTGGCACGTTCCGGAAAAAGGGTTAAGGTGGCGCCACTGTGCTGCTTGTGTCACTGAGAATCTCTACACGATATGTTGAATTTCGATCCAACCATCTACAAGAATTTTTCCTGCTCTTTGCACTCAGTCTCGGCCAGGGTTCTTCCTGTGTCGCAGTTATCTTTGTTCAAGGAGTTACACCATGTCTAATCGCCAAACCGGTACCGTTAAGTGGTTCAACGATGAAAAAGGCTTCGGCTTCATCACTCCACAATCCGGTGACGACCTGTTCGTTCACTTCAAAGCTATCCAATCCGACGGCTTCAAAAGCCTGAAAGAAGGCCAACAGGTTTCTTTCATCGCTACCCGCGGTCAGAAAGGCATGCAAGCTGAAGAAGTTCAAGTTATCTAACTTGTAACTGCTTTAGTAAAAAGCCCCGCCCTTAAAAGCGGGGCTTTTTTGTGTCTGTGTGTTTTACATGGACAACAAAAGATCGCAGCCCTCGGCGCGTCATTCACGGCATCTGTAGGAGCTGGCTTGCCAGCGAAGAGGACCTCACGTCGTACAGCGCCGATGAAAACACCTTCGCCGGCAAGCCGGACTCCTACGGGATCGGTGTCGTTCACGGCATCTGTAGGAGCTGGCTTGCCAGCGAAGAGGACCTCACGTCGTACAGCGCCGATGAAAACGCCTTCGCCGGCAAGCCGGGCTCCTACGGGATCGGTGTCGTTCACGGCATCTGTAGGAGCTGGCTTGCCAGCGAAGAGGACCTCACGTCGTACAGCGCCGATGAAAACACCTTCGCCGGCAAGCCGGCTCCTACGGAGGGATCGCGGCGTTCACGGTATTTGGAGTTGCCGCAGGCTCGGGCCGCGTTCGGACGATTTTTTGGCGACTTACCAGGTCACGCCAAACCCTGCGGTGTATCGGGTCTTGCGCAGGTCAGCCTCATCGCTACCGCTGATGATATCTTTCTCGGCCTTAAGGTTCAGCGACGCCCAATCGGTGACTTTGTAGCGCAGCCCAACCTCGGCATCGAGGGCGTATTCCGCCACGCCCGACAGCGGCTTGCCAACCTCACCATTGGTGAAGAACTCGACCTTCTTGCCAACCAGATAGCGGTTGTAGTCCCACTTCATCGCCAGCGAATAGAAGTTTTTCTTTCCGCCATCGGAGAATTCATAGTCCGTGCGGTTAAGCAGCGAGCCCAGGGAAAAGGCGCCCAGCTCGTTATCCCAGAATTGATAACCGGGACCCGTACCCACGGTGCGCTGACGGGAGAGCTCTTCGACCTTGTCGCGCTTATAGTTCAAACGACCTTGCCAGAACCATTTCTCGGTCAGAAAACGGTCGAGGGCGTACTCAGCCCGCCAATTATCCGTAGTGACCACGTCGTCCTGGAATTCGCGGTTGTACTCGCCTTCTGCCGTGTGGCGCCATCTACCATGGCGCGCACTGGTCTTGAAGTCGACGTCATAGTCGTCAGTGTCTTTTTCTGCACGCTGGTAATCCAGCGCCAGATCGACATGCCCCTTCAACACCAAATCCTCGACTACCGGCTTGGGCTTGAGCATCTGCTGGATACTCGCCAGCTCCACCGTCCTGGGGGAGTCACCGTTGGCCAGAGTGACTTTGCCGTCTTCCGCCGCGTGCAGCGACTTGGCCACCTCGCCGCTGTAGGCATCCTGCTTGACCAGCATATGCTGATCACTCTCCAGGGTTTTTACCTTGTTCCAATCGATCGGCACTGCACCGGCGTACTCGGTTTCCACCAGCAGCTTGCCACCATCGAACAGAATGATCTTGCCGCTCAATTTGTCGCCGTTCTTCAACCAGACGGTATCGGCGAGCAAGGGAGTGGAAGCACTGACGACAGCGAGGCACAGCAAGGTTCTGGACAACATAAGCGAATCGAAGGCTCAACATTGCGAAAAAAAGTCGGCATTATCCATAGGAATAAGGCCCGGACAAGGACTGACCCGACTATTTCTATTGAGTTCATTTCTCAACGGGCAATCCAGGATTTACTCTACGAACGGTCAATGCGCATTTTTTCAGGAAGCCCGGGACGTGACTGACTCAACCGCCGAAACCGAAAGCGCGGCGCAAATCCGACGCACGGCGCTCTACCTGACCCTGGCACAAGTGCCCGAAGGCAAAGTCGTGAGTTACGGCCAGCTTGCCGAGCTGGCGGGACTGGGTCGCGCCGCTCGCTGGGTCGGGCGAACGCTCAGCCAACTGCCCGGGGATACCAAATTACCCTGGCACCGGGTGCTGGGTGCCGGCGGTCGGATCAGCCTGCCTGTGGGCAGCCCTTCAGGGGATGAACAACGGGCCCGATTGCGCATGGAAGGCGTGAGTATCCTGAATAATCGTGTTGATATTCAGCGTCATGGCTGGCGCCCGGTAGAGCACAGCGGTTAGAGTGCGCGCTTTGTTTCCGTAATTCTTGAGGCAGACTCCAGCCCATGCCCCGTAAAACCTGGCGCGCCGCGCTCGCCGCTTATGCCAGCCCCTCGACGCTCGTGTTGTTGCTGCTTGGTTTCGCCGCCGGCCTGCCCTACATGCTGGTGTTTTCGACGCTTTCAGTCTGGCTGCGTGAAGCCGGTGTGGCCCGCGAAACCATCGGCTATGCAAGCCTGATCGGCCTGGCCTATGCCTTTAAATGGGTCTGGTCCCCGCTGCTCGACCAATGGCGCCTGCCACTGCTCGGCAAGCTTGGTCGACGCCGGTCCTGGCTGGTGCTGTCCCAGGCGCTGGTGATTCTCGGCCTGATCGGCATGGGCTTCTGCGATCCGCAGAAGCACTTGTCCTGGCTGATCGCCATTGCCGTGGTCGTCGCCTTCGCCTCAGCGACGCAAGACATCGCTGTCGACGCCTATCGCCTGGAAATTGCCGACGACACCCGACAGGCCGCGCTGGCGGCCAGCTACATGGCCGGTTATCGGGTCGCGGCCCTGTTGGCGACGGCCGGCGCATTGTTCTTCGCCGAAGGCTTCGGCTCCACCGGTTTCAACTACAAGCATGCGGCGTGGGCCGGCACCTACGTGTTATTCGGCGTCTTGATGATCCCGGCGCTGCTGACCAGCCTTTTCATGCGCGAACCGCCAGTGCCGCTACGCACTCAATTGCAGGCCGGACGCTACAGCTTTGCGCACCAACTGGCGTCGGTGTTCGTGCTGATCGTGCTGCTGGTGTCCGTACCGGCCTTGTTCACCCAGCTCTACAACACGGATTTCGCCAGCGTACTGTTCGAAGGCGTCAGCGTGCTCGACCTGTTGCTCGAAGACCGTGCGTTCCTGCGGGCGATCCTCTATATCACGCTCACTGGCCTGTGCTTGTCGGCCATGGGTCGCCGTGGCTTGGCCCCGGTGCTGACGCCGGTCAACGACTTTATCCTGCGTTACCGCTGGCAAGCCCTGCTGCTGCTCGGACTGATCGCCACCTATCGAATGTCCGATACGGTCATGGGCGTGATGGCCAACGTGTTCTACATCGACCAGGGATTCACCAAGGATCAGATTGCCAGCGTCAGCAAGATTTTCGGCCTGATCATGACGCTGGTCGGCGCCGGCATGGGTGGCTTGCTGATCGTGCGTTTCGGCATCCTGCCCATTCTGTTTATCGGCGGTGTTTCATCGGCCGCGACCAATCTATTATTCCTGATGCTCACGGACATGGGCGCCAATCTGCAGATGCTGATTGCGACCATCTCACTGGATAATTTCAGCTCGGGGCTGGCGACGTCGGCATTCGTCGCTTACCTGTCGAGCCTGACCAACCTCAAGTTTTCCGCCACCCAATACGCCCTGCTGAGCTCGATCATGCTCTTGCTACCCCGTCTGATCGGCGGCTATTCAGGGGTGATGGTGGAGAAATTCGGTTATCACAACTTCTTCCTGATCACCGCCCTACTGGGTGTTCCAACCCTGGTGTTGATCGCCCTGCACTGGTTCCAGGAAAACCGCCGCGCAGGTCCGACACCGACGCCGGAATCGACTCAGACCCCGGTCGCGGAAGAGTCGTAGACTCTTTTCAGGAAACATCGCAGAAGGCGAGCAGATTCTCGCCTCTGCGACACAGCCGGCCGCACTCCTGTACGCCAGCAGATCTCGCCCGTACAATGTTCCGTCATTTCTCGTCATCAGCAACCGACAACGGCCAACCATGCGCACCAGTCAATTTTTGCTCGCCACACAGAAAGAAACGCCTTCCGACGCGGTCGTCATCAGCCATCAGCTGATGCTGCGCGCCGGCATGATCCGCAAACTCGCCTCGGGCCTGTACACCTGGCTGCCCATGGGCTTGCGAGTGATGCGCAAGGTTGAAGCCATCGTGCGTGAAGAAATGAACGCCGCCGGCTCTCTCGAAGTGTTGATGCCGAGCACCCAACCGGCTGAGCTGTGGCAGGAATCCGGTCGCTGGGAAGAATACGGCCCTGAATTGCTGCGCTTCAAGGATCGCCACGGTCGCGACTTCTGTGCCGGCCCGACTCACGAAGAAGTCATCACCGACCTGATGCGTAACGAGTTGAGCAGCTACAAACAGCTGCCGATCAACCTGTATCAGATCCAGACCAAATTCCGTGACGAAACCCGTCCACGCTTCGGCTTGATGCGCGGTCGCGAATTCATCATGAAGGACGCCTATTCGTTCCACGCTGATCAGCCTTCGCTGCAGATCACCTACGATCGCATGCACCAGGCGTACTGCAACGTGTTCACCCGTCTGGGCCTGAAATTCCGTCCGGTTGAAGCCGACAACGGTTCGATCGGTGGCGCCGGTTCCCACGAGTTCCACGTGCTGGCCGAATCCGGCGAAGACGATATCGTCTTCAGCAACGGTTCCGACTACGCGGCGAACATCGAGAAAGCCGAAGCTGTACCGCGCGAAACCTCTCGTGCCGCGCCGACTGAAGAGCTGCGCCTGGTCGACACGCCGAACGCCAAGACCATTGCGCAACTGGTCGAAGGCTTCAACCTGCCGATCGAAAAGACCATCAAGACCCTGGTGGTGCACGCTGAAGAGCAAGGCAAACTGATTGCCCTGATCATCCGTGGCGACCACGAGCTGAACGAAATCAAGGCCGCCAACCAGCCTGGCGTTGCCAGCCCGCTGGTCATGGCTTCCGAAGCCGAACTGCGCGACGCCATTGGCGCCGGCGCCGGTTCTCTTGGCCCGTTGAACCTGCCACTGCCGATCATCATCGACCGTTCCGTCGAGCTGATGAGCGACTTCGGCATCGGTGCCAACATCGACGACAAGCACTACTTCGGCGTGAACTGGGAGCGTGATCTGCCGGTTCCGACGGTTGCCGACCTGCGCAATGTCGTGGCCGGTGATCCGAGCCCTGACGGCAAAGGCACCCTGGAGATCAAGCGCGGCATCGAAGTCGGGCACATCTTCCAGCTGGGCAACAAGTACAGCAAAGCGATGAAGTGCGAAGTGCTGGGCGAGAACGGCAAGCCAGTCACCCTGGAAATGGGCTGCTATGGCATTGGCGTGTCCCGCGTGGTGGCTGCCGCCATCGAGCAGGGCAACGATGAGAACGGGATTATCTGGAGCGATGCTCTGGCCCCGTTCCAGATTGCTCTGGTACCGCTGCGCTACGAAACCGAACAGGTTCGCGAAGCCACCGACAAGCTCTACGCAGAACTGACTGCCGCCGGCTTCGAAGTGCTGCTGGACGACCGCGACAAGAAAACCAGCCCGGGCATCAAGTTCGCGGACATGGAGCTGATCGGCATTCCACACCGGATCGTGGTCAGTGACCGCGGCCTCGCCGACGGCAATCTGGAATACAAGAGCCGCACCGAGGCCGAGGCGCAAGCGCTGCCGGTCGCTGACGTGCTGTCTTTCCTCCAGGCCCGTATCCGCCGCTGACACCAGATAGAGACATCATGTTCAAGCGAAACACCTTAGGCCTCGGTGGTGCCGCCCTGTGCGGCGCCCTGCTGGTCAGCGGCTGTGCCAATCAGATGTCACAACGCAGTGAGCACGAGGAACGGGTCGAGCGCAAATTGCTCGATCACAGCCTGCAGATCGATGTCGGCGAGCCCAAGGTGCTTGAGCTGCCGCAACGTCGGGTGAAAATCCACGAGCAGAAGACCTTCGAAGTCACCGAGTTCGAAGTCACGCGTCGCTACGATCGCTACACGCCTTACCAACCCTGGAGGGAGGTCTACGAAATCCCGCTGGGCGCGGTGGCGGTGGTGGCCGGTGTCGCTGCGAACGTGGTCAACGTGTTCGCCCTCGGCAATCTGCCGGACAGCGTGACGAAGGACTGGCTCAGCTATGGTTTCTCCGGGCTCAACCCATTGATGAACGTGCCGTCCCATGGCCGGGCGCAACAGAACCTGGCGGGCATCGACGAAGTCCAGCGCGACAAGCGCACGGAATACTCGAGCCTGCCGTGGAGCGAGCGCCCGGTCCAGGTCAAGGCTGGCAAGAACACCTTTGAACTGAGCACCGACCGTAACGGCGTGTTGCGCCTGAACCTGCTGGACAGCCCGTTCGCCGAACATGACCTCAATCATCTGGGCAAGCTGCAGATCAGTGTCGAGGACAACAAGGACGATGTGCATACCGACTCATCCCTGGCGATCAGCAGCAACTTGCGCGGCAAGCTGCTCGAAGCGCATGGGCTGATTTACGACGACCTCGAAGACGACGAAGTGAGCCAGTGGGTACACCGGGTCAAACGCCTGTCGGAACTCGGCCTGGAAGAAGAAGCCAGCGAACTGGAACAGAGCCTGATCGAACTGACCCGCAACGATCCCGAGTTGCAGACCGAATTCCTCAAGTCATTGACCAAGGATGCCGGGCGATTGGTGGCGGACCCGGGACCGAATTAAAAGCCTAAAAGCTTCGCGAGCAAGCCCGCTCCCACATTGGTTTTGTGAACATCATAAATCCAATGTGGGAGCGGGCTTGCTCGCGAAGGCGTCATTACATTCACCACCACATCAAAACCCTGCCCCTACCGCTCAAACAACTCCATCTGCTCAAACCCGCCCCGCAAATCCTCCAGCCTCACCCCAATCCCCAATAACCGCACCGGTTTCCCACCACGGTTAAAGGCCTGGGTCAGCAGCAACTGATAACTCCCCAGATCCCGCCCTGCCCCGGCCTGCTCTAAAGTGGTCTGGGTAAAATCATGAAATTTCACTTTGACGAACGGCTTGCCCGGTCGATAACTGCTGTCGATTCGCGCCATGCGGCCATTCAGGGACTCCAGCAATTCGGGCAATTTATCCAGACAACTCACCAGATCCGGCAGATCCACATCGTAGGTGTTTTCGACGCTGATCGACTGCCGGCGACTGTCGTTATGCACCAATCGCTCATCGATCCCACGGGCCAGGCTCCAGAGTCGCTCGCCGAAGCTGCCGAATTCGCGCACCAGCGCCAACTTGTCCCACTCACGTAAATGCGAGCAATCGACGATGCCGAGCCTGCCGAGTTTGTCAGCGGTCACTTTGCCAACCCCGTGCAGCTTGCTCACCGGCAAACCACTGACGAAGTCTTCCACCTGATCCGGCGTGATCACGAATAAGCCGTTAGGCTTCTTCCAGTCACTGGCGATCTTGGCGAGAAACTTGTTCGGCGCCACGCCGGCCGACACGGTGATGTGCAACTGATTGGAGACGCGGCGGCGAATGTCCTGGGCGATTCGCGTGGCGCTGCCGCCAAAATGCGCGCTGTCCGACACGTCGAGGTAGGCCTCATCCAGGGAAAGCGGCTCGATCAGGTCGGTGTAATCGCGAAAAATCGTATGAATTTCCTTCGACGCTTCTCGATAGGCATCCATGCGCGGCTTGACGATGGTCAGGTCCGGACAGAGTTTCAAGGCATGCCCGGAAGACATCGCCGAGCGTACGCCATAAGCCCGCGCTTCATAGTTACAGGTGGCAATCACCCCACGCCGATCCGCCGAGCCGCCCACCGCCAATGGTTTACCGGCCAGGCGCGGATCGTCACGCATCTCGATGGCGGCGTAAAAGCAGTCACAATCGACGTGGATGATTTTTCGCTGCGTCATATAAAAGCGGTGTTCATGGCGAAGAAATGATGTGTGGCTGAGTCGTAGCGGCAGTATCTCACTGACACCTGTATATAGCACCAGTAGTCTGAATGTTCTTTTTCCTTTGTAGGAAAAGCTCCGGATGAATTTATTTTCTCAATCGAAAGGACCCTCACGATAGAGCCACAAGCCTTGCCCTGCCTGCGTTTCAGACCACTCAGCCATTGCTTTTTTCACCTAAGCACTTGAACAAGAACAGATTTTACCGAGATTGAAGGTTGACAGCCCTGCGATCCTCTGTAGAATGCCGACACACAGACGCGGGATGGAGCAGTCTGGTAGCTCGTCGGGCTCATAACCCGAAGGTCGTCGGTTCAAATCCGGCTCCCGCAACCAAACATCAAAAAAGGCTACTCGAAAGAGTGGCCTTTTTTGTGTGCGCCTGTTTTATAGAAAATCAGCGATCTATGCCTTATGGCACAGAAACAAGAAATCGTTCTGATTCCGAAACTTAGGTCTCCCCTGCGACCATTCGCCGTCGTTTTACACTTATTTGAGCCATACTGAGATTAACGGTTGACACTCCGGCGTTCGCCTGTAGAATGCCGCCACACAGACGCGGGATGGAGCAGTCTGGTAGCTCGTCGGGCTCATAACCCGAAGGTCGTCGGTTCAAATCCGGCTCCCGCAACCAAACATCAAAAAAGGCTACTCGAAAGAGTGGCCTTTTTTGTATCTGTTGAAAAAGTCCTTTCGCAACAATGACCTGTCACTGTGCCGTTCGGGATCGTCAGACTTTGAGTTCAGAGCAGACTGAACCGCAAATGAAACCTTCTACGACTGATGACGCGCCATCGCCCACATCCGGTGAGACGCGTTAATATTTGTAATTATTTTTTTCAGCAGGGATTGGTAACTTGACTGGATACCTCCATCCTGTCGCGCACAATCCAAGAGGTGATTGATGCGCGCCAACTCGTCTGATTCACAAGACACCGTCACAGCGACCCAACCGATCAAAGCCGAGCGTCTGCGCTTGCTGGATCGAATCAGCAAATATCGTCAACCCATCGGCCTGGCAGTCACTTTACTGTTGTTCGCCATCGCGCTGATTGCCTGTCGTCACCTGCTCAGCGAACTCGATCTGTACGCGTTGCACGACTCGATTCTGGACGTGCCGAAACCGGCCTTGCTGGGCGCGTTCGGCGCGACCGTGATCGGCTTCATCATTTTGCTGGGTTACGAATGGTCGGCCAGCCGCTATGCCGGCGTGACGCTGGCGCCGCGAGTATTGGCATTGGGCGGCTTCACCGCGTTCGCCATTGGCAATGCCATCGGCCTTTCGCTCTTATCGGGTGGCTCGGTTCGCTACCGTTTATATGCACGTCATGGTGTGGGGGCGTCGGAAGTCGCGCACATGACCTTGTTTGCCAGCCTCTCGCTCGGCTGCGCCCTGCCGCCCCTGGCCGCCCTCGCCACTCTCAGCAATCTGCCCGCCGCCTCAATGGCCCTGGGTTTCTCCGAGACGTTGCTGGGTGCGATTGCAGTGGCTGTGCTGCTGCTCTCCACGGTACTGGCCATCGGCATCTATCGCCGCCGCTTGCCGGAACAGCCTTACCCCGACAACCTGCTGGTCAAGGCCGGTCGCCGCACCTTGCGCCTGCCGGGTCGCCGCCTGACGTTCCTGCAACTGGTCATCACCGCCCTGGACGTGGCTGCCGCCGCGACCGTGCTCTATCTGTTGCTGCCGGAAGCGCCGCCCTTTGGTGCGTTTCTGCTGGTCTATCTATTGGCTCTGGCCGCTGGCGTGCTCAGCCATGTGCCGGGCGGTGTCGGAGTATTCGAAGCGATTTTGCTGGCGGCCTTCGCCGACAAGCTCGGTGCCGCGCCACTGGCTGCCGCCCTGCTGCTCTACCGTCTGATCTACGTGGTGTTGCCGCTGCTGGTGGCTTGCGTACTGCTGCTGGTCAATGAAGGCCAGCGTCTGTTTCAGACACGCCAGTCGCTGCGTGCAGCATCTGGCTTGGCCGCGCCTGTTCTGGCGGTGCTGGTGTTCCTGTCCGGCGTGGTGCTGCTGTTTTCCGGTGTGACGCCGGAGATCGATACCCGCCTCGAACACATCGGCTTTCTGATTCCGCATCGATTGGTCGACGTCTCACACTTCGGCGCCAGCCTGGTGGGCGTGCTCTGCCTGCTGCTGGCTCAGGGACTGCGTCGCCGGCTGTCGGCCGCGTGGATGCTGACCACCATTTTGTTGTTGGTCGGCGCCCTGCTCTCTCTGCTTAAAGGCTTCGACTGGGAAGAGGCTTGCCTGATGACCCTGACGGCGAGTTTGCTGGGGGTTTTTCGGCGCTCGTTCTATCGCCCCAGTCGCCTGACTGAACTGCCGTTTTCGCCGCTGTATCTGGTGGCCAGCCTTTGCGTACTCGGCGCGTCGATCTGGTTGCTGCTGTTCGCCTATCAGGACGTTCCGTACAGCCACCAACTCTGGTGGCAGTTCACCCTCGATGCCGATGCCCCACGCGGCCTGCGCTCGCTGCTCGGCGCCGCGGTGCTGCTGGTAGTGGTGTCCCTGACCTGGCTGCTGCGTACCGCGCGTCCGGTAATCCATTTGCCAACGCCCGATGAATTGGACCGCGCGGTAAAGATTCTCATGGCCTCGTCCCAACCGGATGGCGGCCTGGCCCTGACCGGTGACAAGGCGCTGCTGTTTCACCCCAACGATGAGGCGTTCCTGATGTACGCCCGCCGTGGGCGCAGCCTGGTGGCCTTGTATGACCCGATCGGCCCGAGCCAGCAACGGGCGGAAATGATCTGGCAGTTCCGCGACCTGTGCGATATCCATCACGCCCGCCCCGTGTTCTATCAAGTGCGCGCCGAGAACCTGCCGTACTACATGGACATCGGCCTGACCGCGATCAAGCTCGGCGAAGAAGCCCGGGTCGACCTGCACCGCTTTGATCTCGAAGCCAAGGGCAAAGAGATGAAGGACCTGCGCTACACCTGGAACCGTGGCACCCGTGACGGTCTGTCGCTGGAGATCCATGAGCCGGGGCAAGCGCCTATGGATGAGCTCAAGGTTATTTCCGATGCCTGGCTGACCGGCAAGAACGTGCGCGAGAAAGGTTTCTCGCTCGGGCGTTTCAGTGATGACTACCTCAAGCACTTCCGTATTGCAGTGATTCGCTTCGAAGGGCGCCCGGTGGCGTTCGCCAACCTGCTCGAGACTTACGGTCATGACCTGGCCAGCCTCGACCTGATGCGCGCGCACCCCGACGCCCCCAAGCTGACCATGGAGTTCATGATGGTCGGCCTGATTCAACATTATAAAAATCATGGATACGCGCGCTTCAGCCTGGGCATGGTGCCGTTGTCGGGGTTGCAACCCCGGCGCGGCGCACCACTGACCCAGCGCCTGGGCTCGATGGTATTCCGCCGTGGTGAGCAGCTGTACAACTTCCAAGGTTTGCGCCGCTTCAAAGACAAGTTCCAGCCCGACTGGGAACCCCGTTATATGGCCGTGCCCGCCGGACTCGATCCGCTGGTGGCCTTGGCCGACACTGCCGCCCTGATTGCGGGTGGCTTGACTGGATTGGTGAAACGCTGATGATTCAACGCTCCCTGCGGTACGTACTGGCCACACTGGTAGTGCTGGCCCTGATGGTCGGTGGCGGTTACTGGTACCTGAAACGCCCGGCACCGGAACCGACCCTCGAACGGCTGACGCCGGCCGATGGCGCCGCGATGACCCGCGTCATCCCCGGCACTACGCCGAAGGCTCAGGTGCTGGTGGCGGTCAATGAAGACCAGAAGCTCAATGACAAGCAATTGACCACCCTGAGCCGCAGCGCCTCGGCGCAAATCGTCCAGATGATCCTGCCCAAGGACTGCCTGCTGCAAAGCCGCGCCCTGCAAGCGGGTCTGCGCGAACTGAAAGGCCCGGCAACCCTGGTCAGCGGCATCGGCCCTGGCGCCGTACTGGCCTGGCGCTGGTTGTCAGAGCAGAAGAACGACAAGGCCCAGGCCATTTCGGTGGACCTGGCCCTGGAGAAACCCGATGGCTGCACTCACCTCCTGCCAAAAAGCGCCGCCCACGGCCACTGGCTGGTGGCCTGGAACGACAACCCGGACGACACCAGCGCCGGCTTCGTACGCGACCAGCCCAATGCCGAAACCAGCATCAGCGACTACGACATCAACCTGCCGCAAGTGCTGAACAACGAACTGCGCAAGATTCTCGTCGGTGGCGATAAAGCCGCCGGCGGCCTGCAGATTCCGGTGGTCGAAGTGCCGGCCGGTCAGGCCAAGGACACCGTCACCCTGTTCCTCTCCGGCGACGGCGGCTGGCGCGACCTGGACCGCGACGTGGCCGGCGAGATGGCGAAGATCGGCTACCCGGTAGTCGGCATCGACACCCTGCGCTACTACTGGCAGCACAAGAGCCCGGAACAAAGTGCGCTGGACCTGACCGAACTGATGCAGCACTACCGGCAGAAATGGGGCACCAAGCGCTTCATCCTGACCGGTTACTCGTTCGGCGCCGACGTACTGCCCGCCATCTACAACCGCCTGCCGGAAGCGGAGCAGCAGCGAGTCGATGCAATCATCCTGCTGGCCTTCGCCCGCACCGGCAGCTTCGAAATCGAAGTCGAAGGCTGGCTCGGCAACGCCGGCAAAGAAGCCGCCACCGGCCCGGAAATGGCCAAGCTGCCGCCGGCAAAAGTGGTGTGCATCTACGGTGAAGAAGAAGTCGACGAGAGCGGCTGCACCGACAAGACCGCCGTGGGCGAAGCGATGAAACTGCCTGGCGGCCATCACTTCGACGAGAACTATCCGGCGTTGGCCAAGCGGTTGGTGGATGCCATCGAGAAGCGTCAAGCGAAGGAGACGGCGGCTCAGGAGTGAGCTGAACCGTCTACAGAAAGCCCCCGCTGCCATAAGGCTGCGAGGGCTTTTTTACATGTACAAACATGAAGCGCTACCAGCTAGCCGGACTTCATGTGGATGTTCTGCGCTTCCAAGACTAAAGCTGAACATCTATCCACGTTACGTCATCTTCAACCGCGACAAAGTCGCTATCCGGTGCTGCAAGCAAGCTGCTTTGCTGCGACTCCGTTAATTCCGCCCAAAAGCCATCGGTTACGAACACCAGTCGCTCACCGACGGCCAGTTGGTGAAAAACAAAGTCAGGGTTCGGGGCACGATTAACCTTCAGGCATCGGGTTACCCAGTTTCGAGCCGGATCTTGCGCCAGCTCACGGTGGGAACGGTCGCGCCTCCAATTGGCCTTGCAGTGGGGCGGCGTAATCCACTCGATCGTGCCTTCCCGTGTTACTACACCGCACGAACAGTCACCCTCATACGCAAGCGTGAGCTTCCCATGAGCAGCGAAACCGATCAGGTAACACGTGGCCCCTGTCTGGTCCGCAAACAAAGCGGGATGAAGCTCGGCCAGCACTGAACCAAGTACCCGCTCAACTGCTCCGTGCTCAGTGATATCGCCCTCCCGATCTATATGTTTCGGGTAGGCCGCTAAAACACCTTTTACGAAGTATTCAGCCAGCTGACCACTGCCGGGCTTCGACGTACCGTCCGTGATGACGAATAGCCCTCTGTCGCCATCGCAGAGAACTCCAGCACAGTCATGATTGGTTTTCCTGGTCCGCCCTATTACTGATCTGGTGCCGTATCTCATGCGTTGCCCAGGTCCTTCATGCGCTTGTGAATGATTCGCCCCCTACCCGGATTAGCCTGCACCGAGCCCGAGCTTTCAATCACGTAGTCGATACCACTGAGCACCATGAGTTCTCGAATTCCAGCCGTGATGAATTCTTTGAGCTCCGACTCAGCTTGGCGAACTTCTTCCAAAAGCTCTGTACGACCATCAATCAAGATGATTATGTCTTCGACGTCTTTGTGGAAGGGGTCGCCCTCACCGCGACCGCTAAAAGCCTCTAGTTTCGTCGCAAGAAAGTAGGTCGGTTTAAATATCTGGATCACGGTACCGCTGGGCAACGTAAATTTATCGGCCCTCGCCAGCCCCTCCACGAACCAACGGTTGGCATATCCGAGAACTTCGGGATCAGAAGGCATCACGTCAACGACGACGTCGTTGAAGCGGAAACGACAGTTGACTTCATCCTCACCGGTGATCTTGAAATTCTTGGTCGCCAGCCGTTCTGTGAGGTGTTGCCAGGCGCTAATGCCTGCCAGCTCGATCACCAAGTCAACATCATCGGTGAAACGAATGTCGTCCAGCACAGCAGTATCAGTGACCAGCATGGCCGTGGTGCAACCGCCGACAAAGGCAACCTCAGCGAGAAACGCCTCCCCCAAGCCGTCTGCAACAAATTCTATGAGCTCATAGTTGTGATCAGCGTTTGATGACATGTTATTTCAGCCCCATCCCTGCTTTAAGAATGTTAACCGCCACACCACACTCTCGCGGGCCACCAAGACGGATCGCATCAGCAAGCGCAAGATAGTGATAAAGGGTTCTGTCCCTCTTCACCGCTTCCGGCACTGTCTTGTAGAGCGGCTCTATCGCCTGACCACGCTCAGTTCCGAGTGCATCAGGCCAAACCGGAATCAACCCGCCAGCGCTCTTGATGCTTTTGGACAGGGCTGGCGCTGCGAAGCCTGTTGGAATGCCGCGAACCATCGCGCCCGGCTTCACGGGAAAAAAGTATTTCAGAGCGTGCTCGGTGATTTTCAGCAACTCTCGCCGATTAACTTTTGGAAGCCCGGTGTCGTAGTCATTGGTGAGAATTCCGGACTCACGACACCTGGCGATAGAGTTTGAAACCTCACTTTTGCTTATCCCAAGAGAAGCAGACAACGCACGCAACGAGTAACCCTCACTCCAGCTCGCCAGCGGCGGAGAAGGTACAGGCTCCGACCACCCTTCCCACCCATCCTCATCGCCCAAGGGTGAGTCGAACGCCTGGCGGTGGAATACAGTTTCTTCACCATCAGCCGGGTACGTGACTAGCGGCTGCCCCACTCGCCCCCCTGCCGTCATTCGATTTAAATGCTGGGGCTTCAACAATTCCTCAACCCTGTTCGAATTCGACTCAGATTCCATCTTCCCAAAGAGATTTTCTTCCTGGGCGTGCAGGCTGGCCATCTTGAACAAAAGCAAAATGTCTTGACTCTTCATGAAGCTAAAAACTCCAAGTGTCCACATTCCATAAAACGTGGACACTTGTCGCATTGGAAATATCGAGCCGTCAAGTCCTTTCGATATTTATCAGGTTTCACTGGGAAACCCCAGATCGTCAGCCAGCGGTGAGGCAAGCCCTGGCCCCTACATGTCCGATTTGCTCTTAACAGACTGGCATTGGGTCAAGCCCCGCGCTGAACTCAGATAAATGGCTACAAAGAAGCCCCCGCTGCCGCAAGGCAACAGGGGCTTTTTACATTAGAGTGTCAATTTAACCAAACACCGCAGCCCCCCCTGTGGGAGCGGGCTTGCTCGCGAAAGCGGACTGTCAGTCGATATCCATGTTGAATGTGAGTCCGTCTTCGCGAGCAAGCCCGCTCCCACAGGATCTGCGTATCGCCTGTGCGGATGCGTCTACCGCCCGCGAGCTCTTAGGCTTTCCTGGCGTACCGTGCCCGCATATCGTCGTGACTAACTGCCCTGGCCTGATCAAAACAGATCAATCGCCCCCCAGCTGCTGCTTCAACACGAAGATCCTTAAGCTCGTCGAGCATTTCCTGATACGCATCGACATTGATGATGACCGCTGCTGGCCGATTATCTTTGAAAATGACCAGACGCTCGGTGGCACGGCTGGAGATATCCTTGAGTCTGGCACTGAAGCCCCTGACCATTGCAGGCATCGATATCGCTTGGTCAGCACGCTCTAATGATCCCGTCATACCTACCTCTCTTCATGCAAATTTGAACACACAGCTCTACGCAGGGCATTGCGTCGAATTCGATATACAGCAAGCTGCAAAAACGCGAATTTACCAACCTGCGTTTTTCAAGCTCACTAGGCATGTTTAGTTTCGTTTACTAAAAGATCTCGCAATATCGGATGACGCCCGCAGACCTTGTAGGCAAACTCCTAATCTTGCCAATTGGGTGCGTTTGGGCACTTTGCCGCCTTGTTGCGTTTTTCCTCGACGGGATACTCTCCGGACGTCGCTGACCATTCAGCGATCGGGCTTGGAAACCCGTCGAACCAAAGCGCACCAGCGCCCTATCATGACTGCGGACGTTTTTACGACTGCAACCCTGAGTTATGGCGGCTGTGCGTGGGACGCCTTTGGGCGTGCCGGTTCCTTGGTTCCCGGTTTTCCAACCTGCGTACAGCCGTCACCTATTCGCTTGGAAACGAAAGTGTCGGCTCCTCGAACCTTGGAGTAACACAATGACGAAAACAGATACGTCCGCGATTTCAGAACTAAAAACCATCGGCCTCACCCCGCTCATCTACTGCTCGGATCAGGCGTTGTTCAACGTCCGCGCCGGCGTCCCCATCGTTGATGCATTGTCACAAGCCTCCGACCTACTGTTCCTCGCCAAATCATTTACCGAGGATGCAGCCTACATAAAAGACACCGACCGCCACGCCTGGGCCGCGCATTATTTGACGGCTATGTCCAAGGCAGTGATTGATGATGTGGTGAAGGTGCTGACACCGCGACCTGCTCGGACAAAGACTGAATCTGAAGAAGAGCGGCCTGAAAGCCAGTAAAGGTGCTAACACCGCAAATCCCCTGTGGGAGCGGGCTTGCTCGCGAAGACGGACTCACATTCAACATTGATGTCGCCTGACAGTCCGCTTTCGCGAGCAAGCCCGCTCCCACAGGGGATCTCCTTGACTCCAAAAAATGTGCTCCGGCACAAAAAAGCCCCCGCTACCTTCATGGCAACGGGGGCTTTTTCAAATGGCTTACATCTCGACTTGCGTACCCAGCTCAATCACCCGGTTCAGCGGCAAATTGAAGAACCGCAAATTACCATTGGCATTCTTCAACATGAAGGCGAACAACGCCTCGCGCCAGCGGGCCATGCCTTCGAGTTTGGAGGCGATGACCGTCTCGCGGCTGAGGAAGTAGGTGGTGCGCATCGGGCTGAAATTCAGGTCATCCAGATGGCACAGTTTCAAGGCCTCAGGCACGTCCGGCTCGTCGGTGAAGCCGAAGTGCAGGATCACCCGGAAGAACCCTTCACCGTAGGAATCGACCTCGAAACGCCGTTGTGGCGGGACGCGCGGGATGTCTTCGTACACCACTGTCAGCAACACGACTTGCTCGTGCAGCACCTGGTTATGCAGCAAGTTGTGCAGCAGCGCGTGAGGCACGGCATCTGGGCGAGCGGTAAGGAACACAGCCGTGCCCTGGACCCGATGCGGCGGTTGCACGCGGATGCTGCTGATGAAGATCGGCAGCGGCAACCCGCCTTCGTCCATTCGTTCCACCAGCAGTTGTTTGCCGCGTTTCCAGGTAGTCATCAACACGAACAGTGCGATACCGGCAATCACCGGGAACGCACCGCCCTGAATGATTTTCGGCACGTTGGCGGCGAAGTAAAGACCGTCCACCAACAGAAATCCCAGCAACACCGGAACCGCGAGAATCGGTGGCCATTTCCACAACAGCAACATCACCGCCGACACCAAAATGGTGGTCATCAGCATCGTGCCAGTCACCGCCACGCCGTAGGCCGAAGCCAACGCGCCGGAGGACTCGAAGCCCAGCACCAACAGGATCACGCCAACCATCAACGACCAGTTCACCGCACCGATATAGATCTGGCCTTGCTCGGCACTGGACGTGTGCTGAATGTGCATGCGCGGAATGTAGCCGAGCTGGATCGCCTGACGGGTCAGGGAGAACGCACCGGAGATGACCGCTTGCGAGGCAATCACCGTGGCCATGGTCGACAATCCCACCAATGGAATCAACGCCCAACTCGGTGCCAGCAGATAGAACGGGTTACGGGCGGCTTCCGGATCACCGAGCAGCAATGCGCCCTGGCCGAAGTAGTTCAGTACAAGCGCAGGCAGCACAAGGATGAACCAGGCTCGAGCGATCGGCTTGCGACCGAAGTGGCCCATGTCGGCATACAACGCCTCGGCACCGGTCAATGCCAGCACCACGGCGCCAAGAATCGTGACCCCCATGCCTGGGTGAACCATGAAGAAACGTACGCCCCACACCGGATTCATCGCCTGCAACACTTCCGGATGCTGACTGATGCCATACACGCCCAGCGCGCCCAGCACCAGAAACCAGGTGACCATGATCGGCCCGAACAGAATGCCGATCCGCGCCGTACCGTGGCGTTGAATCAGGAACAACGCCACCAGCACGATCAACGACAGCGGCACCACCCAATGGTCGATGCCCTCGAATGCCAGCCCCAGGCCTTCAATCGCCGAGAGAACGGAAATCGCCGGGGTGATCATGCTGTCGCCATAAAACAGCGCCGCGCCGATCAACCCGCAGACCACCAGCAACATGCGCAACCTGGCATGCCCCGCCGCTGCCCGTCGAGCCAGCGCGGTCAAGGCCATGATCCCGCCCTCGCCCTGGTTGTCGGCCCGCAGCACGAACATCATGTATTTGATTGAGACGACCCAGATCAGCGACCAGAAGATCAGCGCCAGAATGCCCAGCACGCCGTCATGGTTGACCGGCACGCCATAGCCACCGGAAAACACTTCTTTGAGGGTGTACAACGGGCTTGTGCCGATATCGCCATAAACCACCCCGACCGCCGCGACCAGCATGCCAATCGGCTTCGCCGCCGAATGCTCGGCATCCGCGGCCTGACTACTTGCCTGCCCCATTCACCACTCCTGTTACCAGACTTGGGCTTCTTCGAAAGAAGCACTACGTTTTGCCGCGCAGCATGCGCTGTTTTACTTATTGTTACAGATGCTTTATTGACTGAGAGAATCGATAAAGCGTAACGGCGCGAAGCATAGCGCAGCACTCGTCGTATTTCCCCGCATAAAGCTGGTCAAGTGCCTCTGCCATCGCTAGAATTGCGCACTTTTTGATCAGAGGCGCCCAAAACATAAGCGCCCGTCTGTCGCCTTGCCGTTCTCGGCTGGAGGCGTCACAAATACCGAGGTTAGACATGTCCACCCCTCCTGCGCCGGCCAATCCAAAGGTTGGCTTCGTTTCCCTGGGTTGCCCGAAAGCACTGGTCGACTCCGAGCGCATCCTTACCCAGCTGCGCATGGAAGGCTATGACGTTGTGTCCACTTATCAGGACGCCGACGTCGTGGTGGTCAACACCTGCGGCTTCATCGACTCGGCCAAGGCTGAGTCCCTGGAAGTGATCGGCGAAGCCATCAAGGAAAACGGCAAGGTCATCGTGACCGGCTGCATGGGCGTCGAAGAAGGCAACATCCGCAACGTGCACCCAAGCGTGCTGGCGGTGACTGGTCCGCAGCAGTACGAGCAAGTGGTCAATGCCGTGCACGACGTGGTGCCGCCGCGTCAGGATCACAACCCGCTGATCGACCTGGTGCCGCCACAAGGGATCAAACTGACCCCGCGTCACTACGCCTACCTGAAGATTTCCGAAGGCTGCAACCATAGCTGCAGCTTCTGCATCATCCCGTCGATGCGCGGCAAGCTGGTCAGCCGCCCGGTCGGTGACGTGCTCGACGAGGCCCAGCGCCTGGTCAAGTCCGGCGTCAAAGAGCTGTTGGTGATTTCCCAGGACACCAGCGCCTACGGCGTCGACGTGAAATACCGCACCGGTTTCTGGAACGGCGCGCCGGTGAAAACCCGCATGACCGAACTCTGCGAAGCCCTGAGCACCCTCGGCGTCTGGGTGCGTCTGCATTACGTTTACCCGTACCCGCACGTCGACGAGCTGATCCCGCTGATGGCCGCCGGAAAAATCCTGCCGTACCTGGACATCCCGTTCCAGCACGCCAGCCCGAAAGTCCTGAAAGCCATGAAACGCCCGGCCTTCGAAGACAAGACCCTGGCGCGGATCAAGAACTGGCGCGAAATCTGCCCGGACCTGATCATCCGTTCGACCTTCATCGTCGGCTTCCCCGGCGAAACCGAAGAAGATTTCCAGTACCTGCTGAACTGGCTGACCGAAGCGCAACTCGACCGCGTTGGCTGCTTCCAGTACTCGCCGGTCGAAGGCGCACCGGCCAACCTGCTGGACGCGGCCATCGTTCCGGACGACGTCAAGCAAGACCGTTGGGAGCGCTTCATGGCGCATCAGCAAGCGATCAGCTCGGCGCGCCTGCAAATGCGCATCGGCCGTGAAATCGAAGTGCTGGTCGATGAAGTCGACGAGCAAGGCGCGGTCGGCCGTTGCTTCTTCGATGCCCCGGAAATCGACGGCAACGTGTTCATCGACAACGGCAGCAACTTGAAGCCAGGTGACAAGGTCTGGTGCAAAGTGACCGACGCCGACGAATACGATCTGTGGGCTGAGCAGATCTAGCGCAAAAAATACAACAAGCCCCGCTCTCTTGACGAGATGCGGGGCTTTTTTACGTCTATCGTTTTGTGAGAGAAAGAACTCGCGTCATCCACGGAAAAGGGGCAAGCGGGCATGCGCCAACACTCGGTCATTCACACACCGAAACAGAGCGACTACGAAGAACTCACCCAAGTGTGGGAAGCCTCGGTGCGCGCCACCCATGACTTTCTGCCCGACAGCTACATCGAACTGCTGAAAAACCTGGTGCTGACCCGCTACCTCGATGCGGTGATGCTGATCTGCACCAAAGACTCGCACCAACGCATCACCGGGTTCGCCGGCGTCGCGGCGGGCAAGATCGAAATGCTCTTCATCGACCCGGCGCATCGCGGCAAAGGCCTGGGCAAGCAATTGCTGCGCTACGCCCTGGAACACCTGAACGCCGATGAACTGGACGTCAACGAACAGAACCCGCAGGCCTTGGGGTTTTACTTCAAACAGGGCTTTGAGGTGATCGGCCGCTCCGAGCACGACGGTATGGGTCAACCCTATCCGTTGCTGCACATGCGTTTGCGCCAAAACCAGCAACATTCGCACCATGGCTGACACCACGCGGAACAAATGTAGGAGCTGGCTTGCCAGCGAAGGGGCCCGAGAGCCTTGCAGCAATCAATCGGCCGCCTTCGCTGGCAAGCCAGCTCCTACATTTAATGCCACACGCAAATGGATTCGCGATTAACCGGCGCCAGGCAGGTACAATGCCCACCCCTTTTTTGTTACGGCCCTGTCATGACTGACCCGATTCGTCTCTCCAAACGCCTCATCGAACTCGTCGGCTGTTCCCGTCGGGAGGCTGAGCTGTTCATCGAGGGCGGCTGGGTCACCGTGGACGGCGAAGTCATCGACGAGCCGCAGTTCAAGGTCGACACCCAAAAAGTCGAGCTCGATCCCGAAGCCAAGGCCACTGCACCGGAACCGGTGACCATCCTGATGAACGTCCCTGCGGGCATGGATGCGGAAACGGCCATGGCAACCCTCAGCGCCGAGACCCTGAGCGAAGAACACCGCTACGGCAAACGCCCGCTCAAGGGTCACTTCCTGCGTCTGACCGCCAGCGCCGACCTGCAGGCCAACGCCAGCGGTCTGCTGGTGTTCACCCAGGACTGGAAGGTCCTGCGCAAGCTCACCGCCGACGCCAGCAAAATCGAGCAGGAATATGTGGTCGAGGTTGAAGGCGACATGGTCGCTCACGGCCTCAACCGCCTGAACCACGGCCTGACGTACAAGGGCAAGGAACTGCCACCGGTCAAAGCCAGCTGGCAGAACGAAAACCGTCTGCGCTTTGCGATGAAGAACCCACAACCGGGCGTGATTGCCCTGTTCTGCCAGGCCGTGGGCCTGAAGGTCGTCGCCATCCGCCGCATCCGCATCGGCGGCGTGTCCATCGGCAAAGTGCCGTTGGGGCAATGGCGCTACCTGTCCGGCAAAGAGAAGTTCTAAGACTTTTCACGCCGCCATACATTTCGGCGCCGCTGTTTATGCGGCGCCCACTGCTGAATATCAGGACTGCACACCATGATTCATAACGACGTACTGCGCAGCGTGCGCTACATGCTCGACATCAGCGACAAGAAAGTCATCGAGATCATCAAGCTTGGCGGCATGGACGTGTCCATGGCGGACCTGCTGACCTACCTCGACAAGAAAGAGGAAGACGAGGAAGGCTTCGTACGCTGCCCGGACGAGGTCATGGCGCATTTCCTCGATGGCCTGGTGATCTTCAAACGCGGCAAGGACGAAAGCCGTCCGCCGCAGCCGATCGAAGTGCCGGTGACCAACAACATCATCCTGAAGAAACTGCGTGTGGCCTTCGAACTGAAGGAAGATGACATGCACGCGATCCTCAAGGCGGCCGAGTTCCCGGTGTCCAAGCCTGAGCTGAGCGCGCTGTTCCGCAAGTTCGGCCACACCAACTACCGCACCTGCGGCGACCAGTTGCTGCGCAACTTCCTCAAGGGCCTGACCCTGCGCGTTCGCCCACAGTAAATCGCAGTTGCCCCCCTGTAGGAGCACAGCTTGCTGGCGAAGGCGATCTTGAAAACGCCTTCGCCAGCAAGCTGTGCTCCTACAGGGACGGTGGCAGTTCAAGGCTGTATAGACCCTCATTCCGCGCAAAAATAGTGGCTCCGCTTCTGGCGGCTGACGACTAGGGTGTATTGACCCTCAGCTCTCAGGACTCGCTCCATGCACCCCTATTTTTCTCTCGCAGGCCGCACCGCTCTAGTGACCGGCGGCACCCGCGGTATCGGCAAAATGATCGCCAAGGCTTATGTCGAGGCTGGCGCCACTGTTTACGTCTGCGCCCGAGATGCCGAAGCCTGCCAGAAAACGGCTGATGAACTGAGCGCAGTCGGCCGTTGCCACGCAGTGGCAGCCAATCTGGCCACTGAAGAAGGCGTGCTGCAATTGGCCACGCGGTTGGGCGAACAGATCAGCCACTTGGATATTCTGGTGAACAACGCCGGTACTACGTGGGGCGCGCCGCTGGAGAGTTACCCGGTCAAGGGTTGGGAGAAGGTCATGCAGCTTAACGTGACCTCGGTGTTCAACTGCATCCAGCAATTTCTGCCGCTGCTGCGCAAGGCCGGTTCGGCGGCGAATCCGGCACGGATCATCAACATTGGTTCGGTGGCCGGGATTTCGTCCTTTGGCGAACAGGCCTATGCCTACGGCCCGAGCAAGGCTGCCCTACATCAACTGTCGCGGATTCTGGCGCGGGAGCTGGTGAGCCAGCACATCAACGTCAACGTGATTGCACCGGGGCGTTTTCCGAGCAAGATGACTCAGCATATCGGGAATGATGAGCAGGCGTTGGCGGAAGATACGGCGCTGATTCCGATGAAGCGCTGGGGGCGGGAGGAAGAGATGGCTGCGTTGGCGATCAGTTTGGCGAGTACGGCTGGAGCGTATATGACTGGGAATATTATTGCGCTGGATGGTGGTTTCAGCCTCTGATCTCCTCCCAATGATCGTTCCCACGCTCTGCGTGGGAATGCCTCAATGGACGCTTTGCGTCCGCTTTGGGACGCAGAGCGTCCCGGGCTGCATTCCCACGCAGAGCGTGGGAACGATCTTTGAGTGGGTTATCATGCCCGCCCACACCCCGCCTCGACCCCAAACCATGACCTATAACGTTTCCCCCATCGGCTTCGTGCGCTCCTGTTTCAAGGAGAAGTTCGCCATTCCGCGCCAGCCGCAATTGGCCCCCGCCGCTCGAGGCGTGCTGGAGCTGGTGGCGCCGTTCGATCAGGGTGATGCGGTGCAGGGACTCGAGCAGGTCAGCCATGTGTGGCTGTTGTTCCTGTTCCACCAGGCCCTGGAAGAAAAGCCACGCCTGAAAGTCCGCCCTCCACGCCTGGGCGGCAACAAATCAATGGGCGTGTTTGCCACTCGGGCGACGCATCGACCCAATGGCATCGGTCAATCGGTGGTCAAACTGGACAAAGTCGAAGCCAATCGGCTGTGGCTCTCCGGCATCGACTTGCTGGACGGCACGCCGGTGCTCGACATCAAACCCTACGTGCCTTACGCCGACATCATCGACACGGCATCCAACAGCATCGCCAGCGCCCCACCAACGCTGATTCCCGTGCAGTGGACGGATTCGGCGCTGAAACAGGCTCACGACCATGCTCAGCGGCTTGATGAGCCCTTGGTCGAGCTGATCGAGCAATGCCTGGCACAAGACCCACGCCCGGCGTACCAGATTCCTGCACAGGAAAGGGAATATGGCGCGCAGTTCTGGGATGTGGATGTGCGCTGGCATTACCCCACGCCTGACTTGATCCGCGTCCTCGAAGTCATTCCCGCAAAGGCGTAATCCGTAGAAACGAAAAAGCCCGCGCTGCCTTCTCAGGCAACGCGGGCTTTTTCTTTGTGCTACGTACGTACCGTAGGAGCTGGCTTGCCAGCGATGGTCGTTAACGATAACGCGTGTTTACCGTATAAACGCGGTGCGTTCGAGTTCATCGCTGGCAAGCCAGCTCCTACAAGTGACCTTCGGTCACTTTTCGACGAACGCACGCTCGATCAGGTAATCACCCGGCTCGCGCATCCGCGGCGAAACTTTCAGGCCGAAGCTGTTCAATACTTCGCTGGTCTCGTCGAGCATGCTCGGGCTGCCGCACAGCATGGCGCGGTCGTCCTGCGGGTTGATCGGTGGCAGGCCGATGTCGCTGAACAGCTTGCCGCTGCGCATCAGGTCGGTCAGGCGGCCTTCGTTCTCGAACGGCTCGCGGGTCACGGTCGGGTAGTAGATCAACTTGTCACGCAGCGCCTCGCCAAAGAACTCGTTCTGCGGCAAGTGCTCGGTGATGAACTCGCGGTAAGCGACTTCATTGACGTAACGCACGCCGTGGCACAGGATCACTTTTTCGAAACGCTCGTAGGTTTCCGGGTCCTGGATGACGCTCATGAACGGCGCCAGACCGGTACCGGTGCTGAGCAGGTACAAATGTTTGCCAGGCTTCAAGTCATCCAGCACCAACGTGCCGGTAGGCTTTTTGCTGATGATGATCTCGTCGCCTTCCTTCAGATGCTGCAACTGGGAAGTCAGCGGGCCATCAGGCACCTTGATGCTGAAGAACTCGAGATGCTCTTCCCAGTTCGGGCTGGCAATCGAGTAAGCGCGCATAAGCGGGCGGCCGTTGGGCTGTTGCAGGCCGATCATCACGAACTGACCGTTCTCGAAGCGCAGGCCCGGATCGCGGGTGCACTTGAAGCTGAACAGAGTGTCGTTCCAGTGGTGAACACTGAGGACACGCTCGTGGTTCATGTTGCTCATGTACGTGGGACTCCTGGAGATTTGCCTGCGCCGATGATGTGCGCAATTGCAGCGCATTCTAATGGCAGCGACAATATCTGTTAACTGGATTATTAAGATAAGGGTTATCGGTTATATCGATATGCGATTTACTCTCCGTCAACTTCAAGTATTCGTCGCCGTCGCCCAGCAGGAAAGCGTATCCCGTGCTGCATTGACGCTCAACCTCTCACAATCGGCGGCGAGCACCTCGATCACCGAGCTAGAGCGTCAGTGCAGCTGCCAGCTGTTCGATCGCGCTGGCAAACGGCTGAGCCTCAACGCCCTCGGCAAGCAGCTGTTGCCGCAGGCGGTGGCCCTGCTCGACCAGGCCAAGGAGATCGAAGACTTGCTCAACGGCAAGTCCGGTTTCGGCTCCCTGGCGGTCGGCGCGACCCTGACCATCGGCAATTACCTCGCCACCCTGCTGATCGGCAGCTTCATGCAGCGCCATCCGGAAAGCCAAGTGAAGCTGCACGTGCAGAACACTGCCAACATCGTGCAACAGGTCGCGCATTATGAAATTGATCTGGGTCTAATCGAAGGCGACTGCAGCCATCCAGACATCGAAGTGCAGAGTTGGGTCGAAGATGAGCTGGTGGTGTTCTGTGCGCCTCAGCATCCGCTGGCCAAACGTGGCATCGCGACCATGGAGGAGCTGAGTCATGAGGCGTGGATTCTCCGCGAGCAAGGCTCGGGCACACGGCTGACGTTCGACCAGGCCATGCGACATCATCGCAGCGCGCTGAACATTCGCCTGGAGCTGGAACACACCGAAGCGATCAAGCGCGCGGTGGAATCAGGTTTGGGGATTGGTTGCATTTCGCGCCTGGCGCTGCGCGATGCATTTCGCCGCGGCAGCCTGGTGCCGGTGGAAACACCGGATCTGGACCTGGCGCGGCAGTTCTATTTCATCTGGCACAAGCAGAAATATCAGACCTCGGCGATGCGCGAATTCCTCGAACTGTGCCGCGCGTTCACCGCCGGGGTTCAGCGCAGCGACGAGATCGTCCTGCCCACCATCGCTTAAAGCAGAATCACCGCCCACACCAGCGCGATCATGCTCAATGCCACCAATTGAGCGGCGCTGCCCATGTCCTTGGCGTTCTTGGACAGCGGATGCAACTCAAGGGAAATGCGGTCGATGGCCGCCTCCACCGCCGAATTGAGCAACTCGACGATCAAGGCCAACAGGCAGACCGCAATCAGCAGCGCCTGCTCGACACGGCTGACGTTCAGGAAGAACGACAGCGGAATCAGGATAACGTTGAGCAACACCAGTTGCCGGAAGGCCGCTTCACCAGTGAAAGCCGCGCGCAAGCCATCCAGGGAGTAGCCGGAGGCGTTGAGGATACGTTTGAGGCCGGTCTGGCCTTTGAAAGGTGACATAAAGTAGGCAACTGACCAAAAAGGAGTGGGGAAACTAGATCAAGCAAAGTCAAAAAAGCGTGAACACATAGCTCTTTAGTTGCTCGAAATTGACTCAAGTTGTTGCAAGAGCAGTGCTGCCTGAGTCCGGGTCCGCACATTCAGCTTACGGAAAATGGCCGTGACGTGGGCCTTGATCGTCGCTTCGGAAACACCCAACTCGTAAGCAATCTGCTTGTTCAGCAAACCTTCACAAACCATGGTCAACACCCGGAACTGCTGGGGTGTCAAGCTGGCAAGGCCTTCACTGGCAGCCTTGGCTTCGGCGGAAACGCTGACCGCTTCGAAGGCCTGGGGCGGCCAGAAAACATCGCCGTCGAGCACCGCGCGTACGGCTTTCTGAATAACGCTCAAATCACTGGACTTGGGAATGAAACCGCTGGCGCCGAATTCGCGGGACTTCACCATGATCGACGCTTCTTCCTGAGCCGACACCATCACCACTGGAATCTGCGGGTACTGCCCACGCAACAGCACCAACCCGGAAAAACCGTAAGCCCCTGGCATGTTCAGGTCCAGCAATACCAGATCCCAGTCGGCTTTTTCGTCCAGACGGGATTCCAGCTCGGCAATGCTCGCCACTTCCACCAGACGGACATCCGGGCCCAGGCCCAGGGTCAATGCTTGATGCAGGGCACTACGAAAAAGAGGGTGGTCATCGGCAATCAGGATTTCGTATGTGGCCATTCTTCAAATGATCCTGTTTTTTTCATGGGATGCCCGATGCATTCAGGCCTCGCCAAATCGGCGCCAAGCATGCCCAGCGAAGCCAGGGTGGTCAAGTTGCATGGCCCTGCCAGCCAGCCCTGTTCTTTGCAGTATGGACGACGCTCAGCAAACGACGGACGCCACGTTCTGCACAAAGGGCATCAGCTCAGCGTGAGCCGGTGTTGCAACATTCATATCCAGCTGATGCTTTGCATCCATATAGTGCTGGCTGAACACATCGAAATAAGCGTCCAGCGCCAAGGCTGCGTCTGTATCGCCAGCAAGATCGAGGCACAGCGCCGCCACTTCGGCCGTGCACAGGTGCTCGCTGCGAGTGGATCTGCGTAACCGGTACCGTGAAAGCTTCTCGGGAAGCAGACTCAGAATCGGGAGCGCATCAAAATAGGGGCTTTTACGGAAAATCTTCCGGGCTTCGGTCCAGGTAGCATCCAGCAGAATGAACAGCGGCCGCTTGGTGTTATCGACCTCGACGCTGTGGGTGACTCGCTCGGGCTCGACGTATTCGCCTGGAAACACCAGGTACGGTTGCCATTGCGGGTCGCCCAGCAGCGCCAGCAGGTGTTCATCGACTTCCGTGCGCGACCAGATGAATGCATGGTTGTCGCGCACCACATCGGCTATCAGCCAACCGGTATTACTCGGTTTGAACACTTCCTTGTTGGTCATGATCAGGCACACACCGCTACGGGTGTCGACCTGCGGGCGCCAGGCACATAGGCAGTGGCTCTCGATCACACGGCAGGCACGGCAACGGGTTGCGCGCCAGCCACGGGCCTGAATTGGCTTGATGCCCGCCTCTTCGCGCTCATCACGCAAGCGGGCTACGGCGTTCTTCGCAAAGTACGCAGGGGTTTGACTCATCGCAGGCAACGCCGACGGCTAAGGAAAATCGACACAAAAAACACTCGGCAGGGCAAAAAGTAGCGGCAGTTTATCAGAGCGGTCGGCGCAAGCCTGTACCGTCCAGGCCTCCTCCCCTATAATTCGCCGCCACTGAACGCACAGTCATGTGACTGGTCGAACCACCCGTCACTGAACCAGGAGAGTTTCATGCTGCGCCTTATCGTTCCCACCGCAGCCATTGTGCTGGCGTCGTCCTTCAATGCTCAGGCTGCGTCCCTGAGTGAGCAGAATCTGAACAAAGAGCTGCGAAACGTCGCCGTACAAAGCAGTGTCGGCACTCCACGGGCGATCAATGAAGACCTTCTGGATCAAGGTTATACCGTCGAAGGCAATCAGCTGATCAACCATCTGAGCGTTCAAAGCAGCCACGCCGACAAGATGCGCGCCGATCCGAAAGCCGTGTACTTCCAGCTTGGCGCCTCCGTCTGCAGAAACGAGGGGTTCCGCAAGCTGATGGCCAAGGGCGCGATCATGCGTTACGACTTCACCGAAGTGAAGACTAATCGCCCGGTCGGCTCCGCAAGCTTCCAGGAGTCGGATTGCCCGAAAGCCACGCCTGCAAAGAAAAAGTAATCAGCGGGAATTGGCGCGCCGCTGTTCATCCTCGGCGCGCAGTTCTGCCAACAGCGCCTGCAAGTAACGCGAACGTCGCTCCCCACCCTCCAGACGTCGGCAGCACTCCTCTTCGAGACTCAAATGATTGGCCTCGGCTGATAACTTCAGCAATCGATACAGTTGCGCATCGATCTCCAGAGTGACTCTGGGCATGGTTTACCGCCTCCCTGCACGCATTGATCGCCTTTGATCCCAATAAATCCTTGAAATTGCTTCGCAAAGTTGTCGTCTCACGCCTGTAACTTAGTAAATCAGAGCGCAGGACATACGGCTTGCGTTCAGACGAGCGGTGAAAGCACCTTGCAAATCGTCATTAAGCGGTTGCCAGGAAAGACTTTGCGGCGCAATGATCAGGCAGCGCAAATCGTTGCGAGGGTCTAAATTCATAGTGTTCACGTTGTTTTTTTCAGGGCAGAAAAGGGGCTGCCCATTGCGCGTCTTATTGTGCGAATGTTTCTTTCATTCAAGGGATAAATAGAGCCCGTATGGATGGCTCGATTGCAACCGAGTCAGGTGGAGCGCCCAGGCATGGGCTTGGGCAGACAGCGACACAAGGGGTGTCGCGGCATCGACGATTATTTTGTCGAGCCAAGGGTTCTGTGCAGAAGGAGAAGTTGAATGCCTTATCAACCGAATGACCTCCTGAGCCGTCATTTTCAAGAAAGCGGCCACGACCTCACCAGCAAGGTCGAAGAACAACTCAACCTGGTTTCACCCAACAGCCCTAATATCCCGATTTACCGCGACATGATCCTGACTGTGCTGCGCATGGCTCAGGAAGATCACAACCGCTGGAATGCCAAGATTACCCTGCAAGCCCTGCGCGAACTCGAGCATGCCTTCCGTGTGCTTGAGCAGTTCAAGGGGCGACGCAAAGTCACCGTTTTCGGCTCGGCCCGCACGCCGATAGAACACCCTTTGTATGGTTTGGCCCGAGAGCTTGGCGCTGCCCTGGCGCGCTCGGACATGATGGTCATCACTGGTGCCGGCGGCGGCATCATGGCGGCGGCCCACGAAGGTGCCGGCCTGGAACACAGCCTGGGATTCAATATCACCCTGCCCTTCGAGCAGCATGCCAATCCCACCGTCAATGGCACCGCCAACCTGCTGCCATTCCACTTTTTCTTTACCCGCAAGCTGTTCTTCGTCAAGGAAGCCGATGCGTTGGTTCTGTGCCCAGGCGGTTTCGGTACGCTGGATGAGGCGCTGGAAGTGCTGACCCTGATTCAGACCGGCAAAAGCCCATTGGTGCCCGTGGTGCTACTGGATGCGCCAGGCGGCAGGTTCTGGCAAGGCGCGCTGGACTTCATTCACCATCAACTGGAGGAAAATCTCTATATCCTGCCAACCGACATGAAGCTGTTGAGCCTGGTCTACAGTGCCGAAGAGGCAGTGGAGCAGATCAATCAGTTTTACAGCAACTTCCACTCCAGCCGCTGGCTCAAGCATCAGTTCGTGATTCGCATGAACCACAAACTCAGCGACCGGGCGCTCGAACACATGCAGGAGACATTCGCCGACCTGTGCCTGAGCGATCATTTCCATCAGCACGCCTACAGCGGTGAGGAACACGACGAACCGCAGTTCAGCCATCTGGCGCGACTGGCCTTCACTTTCAATGCCCGTGATCATGGCCGTCTGCGGGAGTTGGTGGATTACATCAACCTGCCGGAAAACTGGGCTCAGTCCAAACCCCAGGCGAAACAACGCGCCCGTGAGCCATTCAAGGTGACGTAAGGCAAAAAAAACGGCCCGCTATCGAAATAGCGGGCCGTTTTATTTAATCGTCCATCCCTCGGCCGCTGAACAAGTGGCTGATCATTTCCATGGAATATCCCCGATAACTCAGGAACCTGCCCTGTTTTGCACGTTCCCGGGCGTCTATCGGTAGGTGCCCAGCAAATTTGCGCCGCCAGGTATCTTCCAGCTGCCCCTGCCAGTTGATACCGCTCTCGCGCAAGGCGAGTTCGATGTCGGCACGTTGCAGGCCGCGCTGGCTTAACTCTTCGCGAATACGCATAGGACCATAACCGGAACGGGCGCGGTAGGAAACGAAGCTTTCGAGGTAACGGGATTCGGACAACAGCCCCTCTTCCGTCAGGCGGTCGAGTGCTGCGTCGATCATTTCAGGGAGGGCGCCGCGCTGACGCAGTTTACGCGTCAGCTCGACTCGACCGTGCTCGCGTCGCGCGAGCAGGTCCATTGCGGTTCGCCGCACCGCGACGAGTGTATCGAGTACGGCGGTTGTCATCGGAGCAATCAGATATCAGCGTCAGCCAGGTCATCAGCCGTCTCTTTGACCAGTGATGCTTTGACGTCTGGCGCTGGAGACAGCAACTTGTCGCGCAACTGCTTCTCGAGGGTCGCAGCGATTTCCGGATTGTCCGCCAGGAACTTGGCCGAGTTGGCCTTGCCCTGACCGATCTTGGTGCCGTTGTAGGCGTACCAGGCGCCAGACTTCTCGACGAAACCGTGCAGAACACCCAGGTCGATCATCTCACCGTTGAGATAGATGCCCTTACCGTAAAGAATCTGGAACTCGGCCTGACGGAACGGCGAAGCCACTTTGTTCTTCACGACTTTGACGCGGGTTTCGCTACCGACGACTTCATCACCTTCTTTCACCGCACCAGTACGGCGGATGTCCAGACGAACCGATGCGTAGAACTTCAGCGCGTTACCACCGGTGGTGGTTTCCGGGCTGCCGAACATCACGCCGATTTTCATGCGGATCTGGTTGATGAAGATCACCAGGCAGTTGGCATTCTTGATGTTACCGGTAATTTTACGCAGCGCCTGGGACATCAGACGGGCTTGCAGGCCCACGTGCATGTCACCCATTTCGCCTTCGATTTCTGCCTTCGGCACCAGAGCTGCCACGGAGTCGACGATGATCACGTCAACCGCGTTGGAACGCACCAGCATGTCGGTGATTTCCAGGGCTTGCTCGCCGGTGTCCGGCTGGGAAACCAGCAGGTCGTCGACGTTGACGCCCAATTTGCCGGCGTACTCAGGGTCGAGGGCGTGTTCGGCGTCGACGAATGCGCAGGTCGCGCCGGCTTTTTGAGCCTGGGCGATCACCGACAGTGTCAGGGTAGTTTTACCGGAGGATTCAGGACCATAGATCTCCACGATACGGCCTTTTGGCAGACCGCCAATGCCGAGCGCGATGTCCAGACCCAGAGAGCCAGTGGAAATGGCCGGGATCGCCTGACGGTCCTGATCGCCCATACGCATTACGGCACCCTTGCCGAATTGACGTTCGATCTGACCCAGGGCCGCAGCCAAGGCTTTCTTCTTGTTGTCGTCCATTAAAGTCCTCACGTAATCAATAAGGCCTGACGGCCAACACCTGTATAAGTAGCCAGTATTATTCCACAGCGTTTCAGGATCGCCTACCCCTGATTTGAGATTTCTCCAGCGGCATACCGCAACAGCCCCTCTAGCGCGGCCTTCACCGTTTGTCGGCGGACCTCGTCACGGTTACCGGCAAAGTATTGCACCTCGCTGAACACCTGCTCGCCGACGCCCCAGGCCAGCCAAACCGTGCCCACCGGCTTGGCCGGCGAACCGCCGTCCGGCCCAGCCACACCGCTGACCGCCACGGCAAAACGCGCCCGGCTTTTTTCCTGCGCGCCACGGACCATGGCCTCGACCACTTCGCGACTAACCGCCCCCACGGTCTCAAACAATTCGACCGGAACATCCAGTTGCCGGGTTTTCTGGCGGTTGGAATAGGTGACATAACCGGCCTCAAACCACGCCGAACTACCCGGAATGCGGGTGATCGCCTCGGCTATCCCACCACCAGTGCAGGATTCGGCGGTGGTGACGTGGGCATTGAGAACCTGCAAGCGTCTGCCAAGTTCAGCGGCCAGCTGAGTGATATCTTTCACGGCTCTCTCCTGATCGAGCGGAATGAGGCCTACCGTACACGAGCGGATCGCGCTTGCAAGGTTCAGGATCGATCAAAATGTTAGCGAGTGAGGGCTCTGACATAGGCCTGACAGGCCTATAGAGCAATCAGTCCGCTATCGCCTGCGGCGGTGATGGCGATAATTCGCTGAGCATCGGGCTTTTTTCCATGATGGCAGGCATTTAATGGCCTCCCTAATAGCAACGCGAAGATCAGCGACGCCGCTTCACCGTTGATCGGGACGAGGAATCGCGCGGTGGCACTTCGCAAACGCCAATTCGCTTGGCGGCCCAGCGCTCATAAAGCCCGATGGCCACGTCCGCCCCGGCCATTGCCGTCAGGCAGCCGAAGGCACCTGCGGCCCAGATCGACACGCCGGCGGCGTATAGCAGCATGATTGCCGAGATCCCGCAGATCATGCAGGCCCCGGAACGCAGTGCCAGGCGCCGCAACAGCGACCAGCCCCGAGCGCCCTCCTTGTCGGCGCGCCACATTTCGCCGGATACCCCGCCCACCAGGGCGAGGCCGATGCCCAGCCAGATCGGCATGTCCAGCAACGCTTGCTGCTCGTTTGCCATGTCGCGCCCCCCGAAGGTGAGTGAAGAGTGTTGGGTTCAAACGGTCAGGCTTTTCAGTAATGTGGTCCTGCGCCTTTCCTGACCGATAGCCTTTTGTTGAACGGCTTGGGACAAAGATTATGCATGGATGCATATACAGTCAATGCGTTTATGCATTTATTTTAGACAAATTAGATGCACAAACGCACTGAATACCCCGGTAGACACGGGTTTCGCCAGGCGAAAAAAAACCCGCCGGACAGCGGGTTTATTTGACCGCGGCTGTGGTTAACGGGCGTACATTCCCCACCAGAAAACATGACCGAGGATGACAATCTGCTCTTCCTGGATTTCCTGAAAGGTATAGTCCTCGTCCGGATGCTCGTCACGATTGAAGCTGCGCAGGCGGATACCGGATGGTAAGCGATAAAGCTGCTTCACCCGCAACTGGCCATTGTGGTTGATGGCGTACAGGTCGCCGTCGACAATGTCGCCAATCCCGCATTTACCGGCATTCACGCCAACAGTGGCGCCATCGCGCAGCACTGGCAACATGCTATTACCGCGCACGGTCACACATTTTGCCTGGTCGAATTGCACGCCGTTGTGGCGCAAACTCCGCTTGCCAAAGCGCAGGCTAGAACGCTCGCTCTCTTCGATGACGAATCTTCCTGATCCAGCAGCCAATTCAACCTCGCGAAGAAACGGGACCGACACCTCGTCGTCATCGACTGGTGTATCGTCGTCCCACAGGCTTATGTCCTTGAGTTCCGAATGCAGTTCACCGCGCCCGACGCCGGCGGCCGGCGCGACTGCGCGCCCCCGCAATTGATCGGTACTCACGCCGAAGTACTCGGCAATCTTCGAGATATGCTTATCCGAAGGATCGACAATTTTCCCGCTGAGGATGCGCGAGAGAGTGGATTGAGGCACGCCAGTGCGACGGTGAAGCTCCGTAGGGGAGATCCCGTGCTGATCGAGCAGCGCTCTTAATACGGTAGAAACATTGCGTTTTTGCATAACGCGGATAGTGCTTGATCTTGTTTCGGAAAACAAATGCCAAATTGCATAAATAGCGCATAAATCGTGCATGCATCACGAAAACCTTCTGCAAGGCTTTCATGCCTGCGTAGGCCGGACCGCCCATGGTAACCTTGCGCCCATCGCGGAAAAGCCGGGCCGATGCCCCTCCTTTGCCCTACACCTTTCAACGAATTTGCCTATATCCGATGAATAAAGCGCTCTCCGATCTGTCCTCCCACACGCCAATGATGCAGCAGTATTGGCGCCTGAAAAACCAGCACCCTGACCAGCTGATGTTCTACCGCATGGGCGACTTCTACGAGATCTTCTATGAAGACGCGAAGAAGGCTGCCAAGTTGCTGGACATCACTCTCACCGCCCGTGGGCAATCGGCAGGTCAGGCGATTCCGATGTGTGGGATTCCTTACCACGCCGCCGAAGGTTACCTGGCGAAACTGGTGAAGCTCGGCGAGTCGGTGGTGATCTGTGAGCAGGTTGGCGATCCGGCCACCAGTAAAGGCCCGGTGGATCGTCAGGTGGTGCGGATCATCACCCCAGGCACGGTCAGCGATGAAGCGTTGCTGGATGAGCGCCGGGATAATCTGATTGCGGCGGTGCTGGGTGATGAGCGTCTGTTCGGCCTGGCGGTGCTGGACATCACCAGCGGCAACTTCACGGTGCTGGAGATCAAAGGCTGGGAAAACCTGCTGGCGGAACTGGAGCGGGTCAATCCGGTAGAGCTGATGATCCCGGACGACTGGCCGAAAGATTTGCCGGCGGAAAAACGTCGTGGGGTTCGTCGCCGCGCGCCGTGGGATTTCGAGCGCGACTCGGCGTTGAAAAGTCTTTGCCAGCAGTTTTCCACCCAGGACCTGAAAGGTTTCGGCTGCGAGAACTTGACCTTGGCCATCGGCGCCGCCGGTTGCCTGCTCAGCTATGCCAAGGAAACCCAGCGCACCGCCCTGCCGCATTTGCGCAGTCTGCGTCATGAACGCCTGGACGACACCGTGGTGCTAGATGGCGCGAGCCGTCGCAACCTGGAACTGGATACCAACCTGGCCGGTGGTCGCGACAACACCTTGCAATCGGTGGTCGATCGTTGCCAAACCGCGATGGGCAGCCGTCTGCTGACTCGCTGGTTGAACCGTCCGCTGCGGGATTTGACCGTATTGCTGGCGCGCCAGAGCTCTATCACTTGCCTGCTCGACGGTTACCGATTCGAAAAACTGCAACCGCAGCTCAAGGAAATCGGTGACATCGAGCGGATTCTCGCGCGGATCGGCTTGCGCAATGCCCGTCCTCGTGACTTGGCGCGCCTGCGCGATGCCCTCGGTGCACTGCCAGAGTTGCAGGTAGCGATGGCCGAACTTGACGCTCCACACATCATTCAACTGGCGACGACCACCAGCACCTATCCGGAACTGGCGGCACTGCTGGAAAAAGCCATTATCGACAACCCGCCCGCAGTCATCCGTGACGGCGGCGTGTTGAAAACCGGTTACGACAGCGAGCTCGATGAGTTGCAATCGCTGAGCGAAAACGCCGGGCAATTCCTGATTGATCTCGAAGCCCGCGAAAAGGCCCGCACCGGCCTGGCCAACCTCAAGGTCGGCTACAACCGGATTCACGGTTACTTCATCGAGCTGCCGAGCAAGCAGGCTGAATCGGCGCCCGCGGACTATATTCGCCGGCAGACGCTCAAAGGTGCCGAGCGATTTATCACCCCGGAACTGAAAGCCTTCGAAGACAAGGCGCTGTCGGCCAAGAGCCGTGCCCTGGCCCGGGAGAAAATGCTCTACGAAGCGCTGCTCGAAGATTTGATCAGCCAATTGCCGCCGCTGCAGGACACCGCCGCCGCACTGGCCGAGCTGGACGTGCTGAGCAACCTCGCCGAGCGCGCATTGAATCTGGACCTGAACTGCCCGCGTTTCGTCACCGAGCCGTGCATGCGCATCAACCAGGGTCGTCACCCGGTGGTCGAGCAAGTGCTCACCACGCCGTTCGTGGCCAACGACCTGAGCCTTGACGACAACACCCGCATGCTGGTGATCACCGGTCCGAACATGGGCGGTAAATCCACCTACATGCGTCAGACCGCGTTGATCGTGTTGCTGGCGCATATCGGCAGTTTCGTGCCGGCGGCCAGTTGCGAATTGTCTTTGGTGGACCGGATCTTCACCCGGATCGGTTCCAGCGATGACTTGGCCGGCGGGCGTTCGACCTTCATGGTTGAAATGAGCGAAACCGCGAACATCTTGCACAACGCCACCGAGCGCAGCCTGGTGCTGATGGACGAAGTCGGTCGCGGCACCAGCACCTTCGACGGCCTGTCCCTGGCCTGGGCCGCGGCTGAGCGCTTGGCGCACCTGCGGGCCTACACTCTGTTCGCTACCCACTATTTCGAGCTGACAGTGCTGCCGGAAGCCCAGCCACTAGTAGCCAACGTGCACCTGAATGCCACCGAACACAATGAACGCATCGTGTTCCTGCACCACGTGTTGCCTGGGCCTGCCAGCCAGAGCTATGGCCTGGCGGTTGCGCAGCTGGCCGGTGTGCCGAGCGAAGTTATCGTGCGTGCTCGCGAACACTTGAGCCGACTGGAATCCACAGCGTTGCCTCATGAAGTTCCGAAGCCGGTCAAAGGCAAAACGGTCATGCCGCAGCAGAGCGACCTGTTCGCCAGCCTGCCGCATCCGGTACTGGATGAGCTAGCCAAGCTCGACCTGGATGACCTGACACCGCGTCGTGCACTCGAAATGCTCTATACATTAAAGACACGGATCTAACGCACTTGCCTGCAAGCTGTTAGAATCTCGCGCGGTTTGGGATGCTGCAGGCTAATAGCCTGGCCTGCAGACTATCGCTCCCGAACCTGGCGACCCCGTCCTGAAGGGGCTCCGCTGCCGCCGCCTGAGGAGAGAATTAGAAATGACCTTCGTCGTCACCGACAACTGCATCAAGTGCAAGTACACCGACTGCGTAGAAGTCTGTCCGGTGGACTGCTTTTACGAAGGCCCGAACTTCCTGGTGATTCACCCGGATGAGTGCATCGACTGCGCACTGTGCGAACCAGAATGCCCTGCCGTGGCCATCTTCTCTGAAGATGAAGTTCCGGAAGATATGCAGGAATTCATTCAGCTGAACGTTGAGCTGGCGGAAATCTGGCCCAACATCACCGAGAAGAAAGAATCGTTGCCCGATGCCGAAGAGTGGGACGGCGTCAAAGGCAAGATTAAAGACCTCGAACGCTGATTACCCCGCGCTCTAGAAAAGGCCCCTTGTGGGCCTTTTTGCTTTTCTGCAGGCAAAAAAAGGGGCGGTATGACCCGCCCACATTTTTTCCCTATTCCTTGTGATCCTTTTCATCGTCCTGATGAATCGCTCCTTGCGATATCCATTCCCCTCTTCCTTGAAGGGCGTGTCTATCCGTCGACACAGTTCAGATACTAGAGAATTCCCCACTAAGAGCAATCGGCCTTTGTCGCTTAAATCGCTTGTCACATGTCGTTAATCTAAAAAAATAATCATATAAATCAATAAGATAACAGAACACCACAAGCTAAATAGACAACTGCCAGGGTGTAAAAATAACGAACACTTACGAAAGAGTAAGCAAAGACTTACAACGCGAGACTACAAACTTGAGGTGGTGCTGAAAACAAGCACATCTCATATTCCCGGCAACAAAAAGCCCCGAGTCAGTCGGGGCTTTTTGTAACCGGTGAACGAGGTGCTTATTGGAACAGCGACTCACTCGACAGGCCGTTTTTCTCGAGAATCTCTCGAAGACGCTTGAGGCCTTCAACCTGAATTTGCCTGACCCGCTCCCGGGTCAGGCCGATTTCCAGGCCTACGTCTTCAAGCGTGCTGCTCTCGTGACCTCGCAAGCCGAAGCGGCGTACGACCACCTCGCGTTGCTTGTCGGTCAGCTCCGAGAGCCACTGATCGATGCTCTGTGACAGGTCGTCGTCCTGCAACAGTTCGCATGGATCGGTCGGACGGTCGTCGGTCAGGGTGTCCAGCAGGGTTTTATCCGAATCCGGACCCAGCGAGACGTCGACCGAAGAAACCCGCTCGTTCAGGCCGAGCATGCGCTTGACCTCGCCTACCGGCTTTTCCAGCAGGTTGGCGATTTCTTCGGGTGAGGGTTCGTGATCGAGCTTTTGAGTCAGCTCCCGTGCAGCCCGCAAGTACACGTTGAGCTCTTTGACCACATGGATCGGCAGCCGGATGGTCCGGGTCTGATTCATGATCGCGCGCTCGATGGTCTGACGAATCCACCAGGTGGCGTAGGTCGAAAAGCGGAAACCGCGCTCGGGATCGAACTTTTCCACTGCCCGGATCAGGCCGAGGTTGCCCTCTTCGATCAGGTCCAATAGCGACAGCCCACGATTGACGTAACGCCGGGCGATTTTCACCACCAGCCGCAGGTTGCTTTCAATCATGCGCTTGCGCCCGGCCGGATCGCCACTTTGCGAAAGGCGTGCAAAATGAACTTCTTCTTCCGGGGAGAGCAATGGGGAAAAGCCGATTTCGTTGAGGTACAGCTGCGTGGCATCGAGTGCCCGTGTGTAGTCGATGTACTTGTGTTGCTTAAGCGAAGCGGAGTGTTTGGATTTGGCACGAACGGAGGGCGGTGCATCCCCTTCATCATTCGACATCGAATCCGTGGCGATGCCGGTCTCCATCAGGAGAACCTCATCGTCGATGTCAAACTCCGGCACTTCTTTACTGAGAGCCATTGTTATAGTCCTTTGGTGAGTTCGACCTCAAGCTCAAGCGACGCCTCTATCCTTGGCAACGCTGGAGCCTGTTCCCTCTACGTGACGGAACAGGCTGGCTAACAAATCAACGACGTGGCAGAAATTGCAGCGGATCTACTGGTTTACCTTGTCGGCGAATCTCAAAATGCAGTTTCACCCGGTCTGTACCCGTTGACCCCATTTCGGCAATTGTCTGTCCGACTTTGACCTGCTGCCCCTCCCGAACCAACAGCCTGCGGTTATGTCCGTAGGCACTGACGTAGGTATCGCTGTGTTTGATGATGACTAATTCGCCGTAGCCCCTTAAGCCACTCCCGGCGTATACCACCGTCCCATCAGACGCAGCTAAAACAGGCTGTCCCAAATCTCCGGCGATATCAATTCCTTTATTCAAACTACCGTTTGAAGAGAATTTACCAATCAGAATGCCACCAGAAGGCCACCCCCAGCCCGTCGGGGCCGGACCGGCAGGAGGCAGTGGAGCGGGTGCCGGTTTGTTGGCGACGGACGGTGCAGGCACTATTGTAGTGGTCGTCGCGCCATTTGCCTGGCGCCGAATGACCGTGGTTTTACTCGACGATGAAGACGAGGAACTGGATGAACTCACTACCGTCGTCGGTGTTGAACCGCTGCGACCGTCGAAGCGAATTGTCTGACCCGGATGGATCGTATAAGGCGTAGGAATGTTGTTCCGTGCCGCGAGGGCTTTGTAGTCCCAACCATAGCGAAAGGCGATGGAGAACAAGGTGTCCTTGGGGCGGACAACGTACTGTCCGGTGGTCACGGCCGGACGCTGAGCGACCGCGTTGTTGCGATCGACGACGCTCGCACTCCCTGATTTGGTGCTGGAACATCCGACCAGCAAGGTACTCAAGACAAGGCCAGTCACCAGACGCTGAAAGCTCGTTATACCCATTCGCTGCGCAACGACTGTGAGACTCACCCGCCGCTCCCTTTGTGGTGGCTGAAAATATGAATTGCCGTGCTCCGGCACGAAATGTCGCAAGTATAACGGGCCGAACAGGCTTTACCTTTAATGAAGCGGATTCGCTTCACGCACACGTTTGCTGCCTGACGATGAATTCCGTTTAACCAATCGATGCCGCTGTAAGACCCGGGCAATCGAAGAGAATTCAGCGCGCTAAAACAAATGCTCAGGCCAACGGCCCGTTGAGCAATGGCACAAAGCGCACCGCCCCCAGAACACGCCTGGAAAAACCCTGTTCTTCCCGAATGATCAACATCAATTGTTGAACTTCACCGGACCCGACCGGAATCACCAGTCGTCCACCTGGCGCCAATTGATCGAGCAATGCCTGAGGCACGTCGGTAGCCACGGCGGTGACGATGATGCCGTTGTATGGCGCCAATGCCGGCCAGCCTTCCCAACCGTCGCCCCAGCGAAATACCACGTTGCGCAGGTTTAACTCTACCAGGCGCTCTTTTGCCCGGTCTTGCAGAACCTTGATGCGCTCCACGGAAAAAACCCGCTCGACCAATTGCGACAGCACGGCCGTCTGGTAACCCGAACCGGTACCGATTTCCAGCACCTTGTCCAACGGACCGGCTTCCAGCAGCAGCTCGCTCATGCGAGCCACCATATAAGGCTGGGAGATGGTCTGGTTATGCCCGATCGGCAGCGCCGTATCTTCATAAGCCCGGTGGGCCAGCGCCTCATCGACGAACAGATGACGCGGTGTGCGGCGGATGACTTCCAGCACCTTGGGGTTGGATACCCCTTCTTCATAGAGGCGCTGAATCAGACGTTCACGGGTCCGCTGAGAGGTCATCCCGATACCGCGATGCAGAATATCGTCTTGTTCACGAGCCATTAACGCAGCCCCTCCAGCCAGCCATCGAGACTTCTGAAGGCATCATTAAAGGTGCGATCCAGTTGCAGTGGCGTGATTGAAACATAGCCTTGCATCACCGCATGGAAATCGGTGCCCGGGCCGCCATCTTCAGCGTCCCCCGCCGCCGCGATCCAGTAACCGGATTTACCGCGGGGGTCGACCACTTTCATCGGTGCCGCGGCGCGTGCGCGATGACCGAGGCGGGTCAGCTGGATACCGCGGATGTGCTCCAGCGGCAAGTTGGGAATGTTCACGTTCAGTACCGTGCGCGGTGGCAGATCAAGGTCCGCGTGAGCCTCTACCAGTTTGCGCGCAAAATAGGCGGCTGTGGGAAGGTTGTCCACTTGCCGTGAGACGAACGAAAAGGCAAACGAAGGACGCCCAAGGAAACGTCCCTCAAGGGCCGCCGCCACAGTGCCGGAATACAGCACGTCATCTCCCAGGTTGGCCCCCAGATTGATGCCGGAAACCACCATGTCCGGCTCGAACTCCAGCAAGCCGTTAAGGCCCAGGTGCACGCAGTCGGTAGGTGTGCCGTTGAGGCTGATAAAGCCGTTGGCCAGGGTTTGCGGGTGCAACGGACGGTCGAGCGTCAGCGAGCTGCTGGCGCCGCTTTTGTCCTGGTCCGGGGCGATAACCACGCATTCGGTGTAATCCGCCAGCGCAGCATAAAGCGCGGCGAGACCGGGTGCGGCTACCCCATCGTCGTTAGAAATCAGAATACGCATGGGCTGTCCGTCTGCCCCACCGGCACCAGATCGACAAGTTCACGCACCAATACGGTGGCGAAGCATCCGGCCGGCAGGACGAATTCCAGTTGCAGAATGTCAGGCTCGGGATAATGCCACGTCAACCCACCAATGGGCAGCCGCAGGATGCGACGTTCGTGGCTCATTCCGGCGTTAATCAACCAATCGCGCAAATCCGCTTCGCGCGCGGCGATTGCCTGCTCCAATTCATGGACAGCACCTGACGTCGGCGAGTCACCTTCGCCCCACTGCGGGCCGGTCGGGTGCAGGTCGAGAATTGCCAAGCGCGGGTCGCTACATTCGGCAACACCTGCCGGAAAAAAACTGCGGCTGTCGGTGAACGCCAGCAAATCCCCCACCTGAGCGCGCTGCCAGGTGCCATTGGCAACACGCGCCGCCAATACTTGATTGAACAGAAAACTGCGCGCAGTGGAGAGCAGCCGCGAACGCACATTGCGTTGCTCCGGCAGGGCTTTGCGCGCCGCCCAGGCACGGGCGTCGACCACGTTGCCGCCGTCAAAGCCGAAACGCTGGGCGCCGAAATAATTGGGAATACCTTGTTTGGCGATCAGTTGCAGACGCTCTTCGATCGCCGCCTTGTCACCGGCGAACTGGGTCAAGCGCAAGGTGAAGCCGTTGGCCGAGTGGGCACCGCGTTGCAGTTTGCGCTTATGCCGACTGGTTTTGAGGATTTTCAGCGTATCGTTTTCCGCCGCTGACAGATCAGGATCTGCCTTACCCGGCAGTTGCACGCTGAACCACTGACGCGTCAGCGCCTGACGGTCCTTGAGGCCCGCGTAGCTGACAGTACGCAACGGCACACCCGCCGCCTTCGCGATGCGTCGTGCCGCTTCTTCGGTATTCAGACCGCGCTTTTCCACCCAGATCCACAGGTGTTCGCCATCACCACTGAGGGGGATATCGAGGACTTCATCGACCTGAAAGTCTTCCGCCGTGGCTTTCAGTACAGCGGTACCGAGAGACTCACCATAGGCTCGCGGGCCGAGCAATTGCAGTTCGTTCATGCGCGCAGCAACAGGGCAACGGAGTGCACGGCAATGCCTTCTTCGCGACCGACAAAGCCGAGCTTTTCGGTGGTGGTAGCTTTCACGTTCACTTGATCCAACTCAACTTGAAGATCCGCGGCAATCAGCGCGCGCATCGATTCGATATGCGGGGCCATTTTCGGGGCCTGGGCGACGATGGTGTTATCGACGTTGCCGACTTTCCAGCCTTTGGCGTGGATCAGTGCGACGACGTGACGCAACAGCACACGGCTGTCGGCACCCTTGTATTGCGGGTCGGTGTCCGGGAAGTGCTTGCCGATATCACCCAGCGCGGCAGCGCCGAGCAAGGCGTCGCTCAAGGCGTGCAGCAGGACATCACCGTCGGAATGGGCGAGCAGCCCGAAGCTGTGTGCAATCCGCACGCCGCCCAGTGTGATGAAATCGCCTTCAGCGAAACGGTGCACATCGTAGCCGTGGCCAATACGCATAAAAAAACGCCCCGATTTTTGTCAGGGCGTGATTCTACCTGCTTTGTCGGACATTAGGCGCCTAGAGCGCGCGCATGATGTTGCAGGTGGTCGTCAATGAAGCTGGCGATGAAGAAATAGCTGTGGTCGTAGCCCGGTTGCAGACGCAAGGTCAGCGGATGACCTGCCAGTTTGGCGGCCTGCTGCAAGGCTTCAGGCTTGAGCTGGGTGGCCAGGAAATCATCGCGATCACCCTGGTCGACCAGCAGCGGCAGCTTCTCGTCAGCCTCGGCAATCAATGCACAGGCATCCCATTCGCGCCACTTCGAACGGTCTTCTCCCAAGTAACGGGAAAAGGCTTTCTGTCCCCAAGGGCAATCCATCGGGTTGTTGATTGGCGAGAACGCCGACACTGACAGATAACGTCCCGGATTGCGCAATGCGCAGACCAGCGCGCCGTGGCCACCCATGGAGTGACCGCTGATGCCACGCTTGTCCGATGTCGGGAAATGCGCTTCGACCAATGCCGGCAATTCCTGCACGACATAGTCATGCATCCGATAGTGTCGGGACCATGGTTCCTGCGTGGCATTCAGATAAAACCCGGCACCGAGACCGAAGTCCCAGGCGCCGTCCGGATCACCCGGCACATCAGAACCGCGCGGGCTGGTGTCCGGCGCGACGATGATCAGCCCAAGCTCGGCGGCCATGCGCATGGCACCGGCCTTTTGCATGAAGTTCTCGTCGGTGCAGGTCAGGCCGGACAACCAGTACAGCACCGGCAATTTGCCGCCCTGCTCTGCTTGCGGCGGCAGGTACACGGCAAACACCATGTCGCAACCGAGCACTTCCGAGCGATGGCGATAGCGCTTGTGCCAGCCGCCGAAGCTTTTCTGACAGGAGATATTTTCCAGGCTCATGACCGACCTCAGAAATGGATGACGGTACGGATGCTTTTGCCTTCATGCATCAGGTCAAACGCCTTGTTGATATCTTCCAGGCCCATCGTGTGGGTAATGAAGGTATCCAGCGGAATCTCGCCGGTCTGGGCCATTTCGACGTAGCTCGGCAACTCGGTACGCCCGCGCACACCACCGAACGCCGAACCGCGCCAGACGCGACCAGTCACCAACTGGAACGGACGGGTGGAGATTTCCTGACCGGCACCGGCCACGCCGATGATCACCGACTCACCCCAACCCTTGTGGCAGCACTCGAGTGCAGCACGCATCAATTGGACGTTGCCGATGCATTCGAAGGAAAAGTCGACGCCGCTATCGGTCATGTCGACGATCACTTCCTGAATCGGACGATCGAAGTCTTTCGGGTTTACACAATCGGTAGCGCCCAATTGCCTGGCGATCTCGAACTTGGCCGGGTTGATATCGATGGCGATGATCCGCCCTGCCTTGGCTTTGACCGCGCCAATCACCGCCGACAGACCGATGCCGCCCAAGCCGAAGATGGCGACGGTGTCACCTGGTTTGACCTTGGCGGTGTTGATTACCGCGCCGATGCCAGTGGTGACGCCACAACCCAGCAGGCAGACTTTTTCCAATGGTGCTTCTTTAGGAATTTTGGCAACGGAGATTTCCGGCAGCACGGTGTACTCGGAAAACGTCGAAGTGCCCATATAGTGGAAAATCGTTTCGCCCTTGTAGGAAAAACGCGATGTGCCATCCGGCATCAGGCCTTTACCCTGCGTCGCACGAATCGCCTGACAGAGGTTGGTTTTGCCCGACAGACAGAATTTGCACTTGCCGCATTCCGGGGTGTACAGCGGGATCACATGGTCGCCGACCGCGACCGAGGTCACGCCCTCGCCGATCGCTTCGACCACCGCACCACCTTCGTGACCCAGGATCGACGGGAAGATACCTTCCGGGTCAGCGCCCGAGAGGGTGTAGGCATCGGTATGGCAAACACCGGAGGCGACGACGCGCAACAGAACTTCCCCAGCCTTGGGCATGGCGACATCGACTTCAACGATCTCGAGGGGTTTCTTGGCCTCGAAGGCAACGGCGGCGCGCGACTTGATCATGCTGACTCTCCAGTGAATAAAAACGAGACAAGGAGTGTAATACAGCGCCTTACGATGAATAATCAGGACAAAAGCAAAACATTATTGCCATACAGGGATAATCCTGATGTCCGAAAACCGCTGGGAAGGCATCGATGAGTTCGTCGCCGTCGCCGAATGCAGCCAATTCACTGCCGCGGCGGAACGCCTTGGGGTGTCTTCCTCTCACATCAGTCGCCAAATCGTACGGCTGGAAGAGCGCCTGCAAACCCGTTTGCTTTATCGCAGCACCCGCCGCGTCACGCTGACCGAGGCCGGGCAAACCTTTTTGCAGCATTGCCAGCGTTTGCAGGACGGTCGCGAAGAAGCGTTGCGCGCTGTCGGCGACCTGACCAGCGAACCCAAAGGTATGCTGCGCATGACCTGTGCCGTGGCCTATGGCGAACGATTCATCGTGCCATTGGTGACCCGCTTCATGGGGCTGTATCCGCAACTGCGCGTCGACATCGAACTGAGCAATCGCCCGCTCGATCTGGTGCATGAAGGGTTGGACCTGGCCATCCGCCTCGGCCGTCTGCAGGATTCAAGATTGGTCGCCACACGTCTGGCGCCACGACGCATGTACCTGTGCGCCTCACCGTCCTACCTGGAACGGTATGGTCGCCCACACAGCTTGTCGGAACTGAGTCGCCATAACTGCCTTATCGGCAGTTCGGACATCTGGCAACTGGAGCAGAACGGGCGGGAATTTTCCCAGCGCGTACAGGGAAACTGGCGCTGCAACAGTGGGCAGGCGGTGCTGGATGCCGCGCTACAAGGGGTTGGGTTGTGTCAGCTGCCGGATTACTACGTGCTGGAATACCTGAAAAACGGCGAATTGATTTCGCTGCTGGAAGCCCATCAACCGCCAAACACAGCGGTTTGGGCGCTTTACCCACAGCAACGGCATCTGTCGCCGAAGGTGCGCAAGTTGGTGGATTACTTGAAGGAAGGATTGGCCGAACGGCCGGAGTACCGTAATTAGATCTATCAGTGAACTTCAATGACAGATTCACTGCCATAGCTACCGCTTTCGCGAGCAAGCCCGCTCCCACACTTGATCTCGGTCGAGTGCATGTTTGGGGGCTGACGCAGAACAAATGTGGGAGCGGGCTTGCTCGCGAAGGGCGCGACGCGGTGCCCCGTCTGAACACGAAAAGGCTTAGCGGCGGTTCGCCCAACGCTGCCGCAACCACTCAAGGTCTTCAGGGCGAGTGACTTTGATGTTATCGGATCGCCCTTCAATCAGACGCGGCGCTTGGCCCGACCACTCCATGGCCGAGGCTTCATCGGTGACGACAACGTCCGCTACCAGACTGTCCGCCAACGCCCGATGCAACGCGCCAAGGCGAAACATTTGCGGCGTATAGGCCTGCCAGATCACACTGCGATCCACCGTTTCCAGCACGCGCCCCTGCGGGTCGACCCGTTTGAGCGTATCGCGTGCAGGTACCGCCAACAGACCGCCTACCGGATCGTCGGCCAACTCACTGAGCAATTTATCGAGATCATCACGCGCCAGATTCGGTCGTGCGGCATCGTGAACCAACACCCAATCCTCATCGTCAGCGCCTTGAGCATGCAGATGCAGCAAGGCATTGAGCACCGACCCGGAGCGCTCGGCGCCACCTTCAACCCGCTGAATACGCGGATCGGCAGCACACGCCAGGTTCGGCCAGTAAGGATCGTCGATTGCAAGACTGACCACCAACCCTTTCAGAGCAGGATGATCGAGGAAACAGCCAAGGCTGTGTTCAAGAATAGTGCGCCCGCCCAGCTGCAAATATTGCTTGGGACGGTCCGCGGCCATACGGGCACCGACGCCCGCGGCAGGAATCACGGCCCAGAAGGCCGGTAACGAATTAATCATTGGGCCAACTGGTAAAGGGTTTCACCGTCCTTGACCATGCCCAACTCATGACGAGCCCGTTCTTCAACGGTCTCCATGCCTTTTTTCAATTCGCTGACTTCGGCGTCCATCACCCGATTACGCTCCAGCAACGCCTCGTTCTCGGCGTGTTGATCCGCAATCTGCTGCTTCAGCTCGGCCACTTGCGCCAGACTGCCATTACCCACCCACAGGCGGTACTGCAGACCGGCCAGCAGCAAGAGCAAAACGAGGAACAACCAATTGGGACTGCGCATCGAATATCAGGTATCCAGTGAAAAAAGACAGCCATGCCAAAACTTTGAAGCTTCTGATAGCACGAAGCCTGGAAGAACCAGGCTTGTGCTCTTAAGGCATCAGATTAGTGGCAAATCCATCGCTGCTGCGATTTTTCCGACACAATCCGGTGTCTTTTTATCATCCACTGATCAGCCGCGGAATTCGCTGCGACCGTTGTACTTGGCTTTGCCATTCAACTGCTCTTCGATACGCAGCAGTTGGTTGTACTTGGAAACGCGGTCGGAACGGCACAGCGAACCCGTCTTGATCTGGCCAGCCGAGGTGCCCACGGCCAGGTCGGCAATGGTCGAATCTTCGGTTTCGCCGGAGCGGTGCGAGATCACGGCGGTGTAACCCGCGGCCTTGGCCATCTGGATGGCTTCCAGGGTTTCGGTCAGGGTACCGATCTGGTTGAACTTGATCAGGATCGAGTTGGCGATCTTTTTATCGATGCCTTCTTTCAGGATCTTGGTGTTGGTTACGAACAGGTCGTCGCCCACCAGCTGAGTCTTCTCGCCGATCTTGTCGGTGAGGATTTTCCAGCCAGCCCAGTCGGACTCGTCCAGACCGTCTTCGATGGAGATGATCGGGTAACGCTCGGTCAGACCTTTCAGGTAATCGGCGAAACCTTCAGCGGTGAACACCTGGCCTTCGCCGGACAGGTTGTACTTGCCGTCTTCGTAGAATTCGCTGGCCGCGCAGTCCAGGGCCAGGGTCACGTCGGTGCCCAGCTTGTAACCGGCGTTGGCCACAGCTTCGGAGATCACTTTCAAAGCGTCTTCGTTGGAGGCCAGGTTCGGCGCGAAACCACCTTCGTCACCGACGGCAGTGCTCAGGCCACGAGCCTTCAGAACGGCTTTGAGGTGATGGAAAATCTCGGTGCCCATGCGCAGACCTTCCGAGAAAGACTTGGCGCCGACTGGCTGAACCATGAATTCCTGGATGTCGACGTTGTTATCGGCGTGCTCGCCACCGTTGATGATGTTCATCATCGGAACCGGCATCGAGTAAACACCCGGGGTGCCGTTCAGGTTGGCGATGTGTGCGTACAACGGCAGGTCCTGGTCCTGTGCTGCTGCCTTGGCCGCAGCCAGGGAAACGGCGAGGATCGCGTTGGCGCCCAGGGAGCCTTTGTTTTCAGTACCGTCGAGCTTGATCATCGCGTGATCCAGCGCTTTCTGGTCGCTTGGGTCTGTACCCAGCAACAGATCGCGGATCGGACCGTTGATGTTGCCGACGGCTTTCAGAACGCCTTTGCCCAGGTAACGGCTCTTGTCGCCATCACGTAGCTCGAGTGCTTCACGCGAGCCAGTGGAAGCACCGGATGGCGCGCAAGCGCTGCCGATGATGCCGTTATCGAGAAGCACGTCTGCTTCCACAGTGGGATTGCCACGGGAGTCGAGAACTTCACGACCTTTGATGTCGACGATCTTTGCCATTGTTGTAAACACTCCAAAGTTGACGAAAACGCTTCTTACCGCTCGATTTATAACTTGTGGGTCATATTGCTTTTCTGTAGGAGCTGGCTTGCCAGCGAAGGCGGCCTCGGAATCTCTTCAAGACTCGCGGGCCCCTTCGCTGGCAAGCCAGCTCCTACACAGGAGAAATGAGGTTTACGCGGTTTCTACCGTCGGAAAACTCTTCACCAGTTCGTCCAGTGCTTTGAGCTGGGCCAGGAAAGGTTCCAGTTTGTCCAGACGCAAGGCGCAAGGGCCATCGCATTTGGCATTGTCCGGATCCGGATGCGCTTCGAGGAACAGACCGGCCAGCGACTGACTCATGCCGGCCTTGGCCAGATCAGTCACCTGGGCACGACGACCACCGGCGGAATCGGAACGACCGCCGGGCATTTGCAGCGCGTGGGTCACGTCGAAGAATACCGGGTATTCGAACTGCTTCATGATGCCGAAGCCGAGCATGTCGACCACCAGGTTGTTGTAGCCGAAGCTCGAACCACGCTCGCAGAGGATCAATTGATCGTTACCGGCTTCTACACACTTGTTCAGGATGTGTTTCATTTCCTGAGGTGCGAGGAACTGGGCTTTCTTGATGTTGATCACCGCGCCGGTCTTGGCCATCGCAACCACGAGGTCGGTCTGACGCGACAGGAAGGCCGGCAACTGGATGATGTCGCAGACTTCAGCGACGACCGCGGCCTGATCAGGCTCGTGGACGTCGGTGATGACCGGCACGCCGAAAGCTTGCTTGATGTCCTGGAAAATCCGCATGCCCTCTTCCAGGCCGGGGCCACGGTAAGAGGTCACAGAAGACCGGTTGGCTTTGTCGAAACTGGCCTTGAACACGTAAGGGATACCGAGTTTTTCGGTGACCTTTACGTACTCTTCGCAGACCTGCATCGCCATGTCACGGCTTTCCAGCACGTTCATGCCACCGAACAGCACCATCGGCTTGTCGTTAGCGATCTCGATGTTGCCTACGCGGATGATTTTCTGCGCCATGAGGTTCAAGCCTTCTTCTGATGTTGAGCCAAAGCGGCTTTGACGAAACCGCTGAACAACGGGTGACCGTCGCGTGGCGTCGAGGTGAACTCAGGGTGGAACTGGCAAGCGACGAACCATGGATGATCCGGCGCTTCGACCACTTCCACCAGCGCGCCATCACCGGAACGACCGGAGATTTTCAGACCGGCCTCGATGATTTGCGGCAGCAGATTGTTGTTCACTTCGTAGCGATGACGGTGACGCTCGACGATCACGTCCTTGGCGTAGCAATCATGCACCAGGGAACCTGGCTCAAGCAGGCAATCCTGAGCACCAAGGCGCATGGTGCCGCCCAGATCGGAAGTTTCGGTACGGGTTTCGACTGCGCCGGTGGCATCTTCCCACTCGGTGATCAGACCCACGACCGGGTGACCGCTGGTGCGATCGAACTCGGTGGAGTTGGCGTCTTTCCAGCCCATGACGTTACGAGCGAATTCGATCACCGCCACTTGCATGCCCAGGCAGATGCCCAGGTAGGGAACCTTGTTTTCGCGAGCGTATTGAACGGCAGTGATCTTGCCTTCAACGCCACGCAGACCAAAGCCGCCCGGTACCAGAATCGCGTCGACGCCTTCCAGCAGCGCAGTGCCCTGGTTCTCGATGTCTTCGGAATCGATATAGCGCAAGTTGACCTTGGTGCGGTTGCTGATGCCGGCGTGACTCATCGCTTCGATCAGCGACTTGTAGGCATCCAGCAGTTCCATGTACTTGCCGACCATGGCGATGGTGACTTCGTGCTCCGGGTTGAGCTTGGCATCAACCACCGCTTCCCACTCGGACAGATCGGCGCTGTCGCATTGCAGACCGAAACGCTCGACGACGAAATCATCCAGGCCCTGGGAGTGCAGAATGCCCGGGATCTTGTAGATGGTATCGGCGTCTTCCAGCGCGATCACTGCACGTTCTTCAACGTTGGTGAACTGCGCGATCTTGCGACGCGAAGAGATGTCGATCGGGTGATCGGAACGGCATACCAGCACGTCTGGTTGCAGGCCAATGGAACGCAGTTCCTTGACCGAGTGCTGAGTCGGCTTGGTTTTGGTTTCGCCGGCAGTGGCGATGTACGGCACCAGCGTCAGGTGCATCAGCATCGCGCGCTTGGCGCCGACTTCGAAACGCAATTGACGGATCGCTTCGAGGAACGGTTGCGATTCGATGTCACCCACGGTGCCACCGATCTCGACCATGGCCACGTCGGCATCGCCGGCGCCCTTGATGATCCGGCGCTTGATTTCGTCGGTGATGTGCGGGATCACCTGAATGGTTGCGCCCAGGTAATCACCACGGCGCTCTTTGCGCAGGACGTGTTCGTAGACACGGCCGGTGGTGAAGTTGTTGTTCTGGGTCATGGTCGTGCGGATGAACCGCTCGTAGTGGCCCAGGTCCAGGTCGGTCTCGGCGCCGTCGTGGGTGACGAACACTTCACCGTGCTGGAACGGGCTCATGGTGCCCGGGTCAACGTTGATGTACGGGTCCAGCTTCAGCATGGTGACCTTAAGTCCCCGCGCCTCCAGGATGGCCGCCAATGAAGCCGATGCAATGCCTTTCCCCAATGAAGAAACAACACCGCCCGTGACGAATATGTAGCGCGTCATGAAAAACCCTAGAAGTCTGCGTTAAAGCGGTCCGAGCCGCCGGGGAAAGCGAAGGAAGGCCGAAGCCCCCGATCACCTGCATTAATCACAGTGCATCTTTCAAAAAAACCGCCGCGTTGGGACAGACCGGTAGATGAAACACCGATAGGTTGCTCGCTACACATTTTTTGGAATCGCCCAGCAAAGACTGCTTGGTAATCGGCAACTCCTGCGATTCAGGAGAATCCACAGAAGTTGTATCAAGAAGGGAGCGTAGTCTACCGGAAAGCCCCTTTCACCTCAAACCTTGATCTTCGACCTGCGGCTGCCAATGCAAAGACCAGCCACCTTGCTCACCGCCATTTAGCCCCCGCAGGTTCGCCACCGCCAGCAATTGCTCGCCTCTGTAGACCAGCGGCAATCTGCCACGGGCGAAGCCCGGCACACCGCGTTCGTTGAGCAAACGCTTCAAGTCACGGTGGCCGCGATCGGGCAGGTTCATGACCTCGCCTCCCTCACGATAGCGGATCTGCAGCGGGCCAACGGGGATCCGACCGGTGAGCGTGAGTACGCCATTATCCGGCAACGCCAGTGATATTGCGGGATCAACCCAGTACACCGGGGACGACGGCGTGCGCAGCCAACTACCAGACAACCACCAGAGACGCCCACCCGCGCGATGCAATTCACCCGCCGCCAGCCGCCAGACCGGACGCGCATCGCCGGTCGCATCGCGCAAATTTTCCCAACCCGACCAATGGTCACTGTCCGGCAAAGACGTCAGCGGTTTGAGCCAATGACTTAGCGCGTTGCGCTGGCGTGCATCAGACAGTCTTTGCAGCGATGCCAGCTCCAGCGACGGCAAACCCAGCCAATCGAAATCGCTGACCGTGGTCGCGTGGGCCAGATCGATTTGCGCCAATTCGTCGAGCAGTCCCTGTGCTTCGCTCAGATGCGCAGCGCTGCGTGCCATGGTCGCCACCGCTTGCGGCCAGCGCGCGGTCAACACAGGCAACACCTGATGACGCAGATAATTGCGCGAGAACTGGCGATCCTGGTTCGACGGATCCTCGATCCAGCTCAACTGATATTCAGTCGCATAGGCCTCAAGCTCGGCGCGAGTGACATCTAGCAATGGCCGCAACAGATGCCCTCGGCCCAAAGGACGCTCGCTTGGCATCCCCGACAACCCTCTCACCCCTGCCCCTCGCATCAGCCGAAACAACAGGGTTTCTGCCTGATCGTCACGGTGTTGGCCAGTGAGCAGCACTTCACCGGCGTGAGTCGCCGCGATGAAGGCGCCATAACGCGCATCCCGCGCCGCGCGTTCAAGGCTGGCGCCAGATTCAACCTGAACGCGCACAACCTCTAGCGGCACGCCCAACGCATCACAGACCGACTGACAATGCTCCGGCCACGCATCAGCCGCAGCCTGAAGGCCGTGGTGGATATGGATGGCGGTCAACGTCGGCAGGGATTGGGTTTTCGCAAGGTGCGCGAGAAGGTGCAGCAGGACGGTGGAATCGAGACCACCGGAGAAGGCGATGCGCCAGGTTGTAGCATTGCGCCACGGCGCAAGAATCAGGAGAAGTCTGGCAGACAGATCAATCGTGGGCTGGCTCATATCGATCACTTCGCACAAATAAAATGTGGGAGCGGGCTTGCTCGCGAAGGCGGCTCAACATTCAACACATAGGTTGACTGTTATACAGCTTTCGCGAGCAAGCCCGCTCCCACATTGGGTATCCAGCGCTTGCCGAAGCGCGGTCAGATCAGAGACCGTAGCTCATCAGACGCTCGTAACGGCGGGCCAGCAGCGCGTCGTTGTCGAACTTCTTCAGCATCGCCAGTTGCGAGCTCAGCTCGGCGCGGATCGAGGCAGCGGCAGCGGCCGGATCACGATGAGCGCCGCCCAACGGCTCGCCGATCACTTTATCGACAATGCCCAGGCCCTTCAGACGCTCGGCAGTGATGCCCATGGCTTCTGCAGCATCCGGAGCTTTCTCGGCGGTTTTCCACAGAATCGAGGCGCAACCTTCCGGCGAAATCACCGCGTAGGTCGAGTATTGCAGCATGTTCAACTGATCGCAGACACCGATCGCCAATGCACCACCGGAACCACCCTCACCGATCACGGTGGCGATGATTGGGGTTTTCAGGCGCGCCATAACGCGCAGGTTCCAGGCAATCGCTTCGCTCTGGTTGCGCTCTTCGGCGTCGATGCCCGGGTAAGCACCCGGAGTGTCGATGAAGGTCAGGATCGGCATTTTGAAACGCTCGGCCATTTCCATCAGGCGGCACGCCTTGCGGTAGCCTTCCGGACGCGGCATGCCGAAGTTGCGGCGAACCTTCTCGCGCACTTCGCGGCCTTTCTGGTGACCGATGATCATCACCGGCTTGTCGTCCAGACGGGCAACACCACCCACGATAGCAGCGTCGTCGGAGAAGTGACGGTCGCCGTGCAGTTCGTCGAACTCGGTGAAGATGTGTTCGATATAGTCCAGGGTATACGGACGTTTCGGGTGACGCGCCAGACGAGCGATCTGCCAGCTGGTCAGCTTGCCGAAGATGTCTTCGGTCAGCGTACTGCTCTTGTCCTGCAGGCGGGAGATCTCATCGCCAATATTCAGCGAATTGTCATTACCGACCAAGCGCAGTTCTTCGATCTTGGCTTGCAGGTCGGCGATCGGCTGTTCGAAATCAAGAAAGTTCGGGTTCATAGGCGTCCGCTTGGGTCGACGTCCAAGAAAGCTTGGGCCGGCCGGTTGTCTATTCGCGCCCTACCTTAAGGGACAGGCGCGTTCAGGTCGAGATTAAAAATTCTGGTCTAGCTCAGGGCACCGCTCTTAATGGCAAAGAATGCACCCTGACCATTAACGGTATTGGAGGAAGACGTTGTCTCGCCCGAACTGGTCACGCAGGGCTTGAATCAAGGCATCCGCCGGGTCGATCCGCCAGGTCTCGCCGAACTGCAACAAGGCCTTCGCATCGGGACTGGTGTACTCCATGGTGATCGGGCAGGCGCCGCGGTGGCGCTTGAACAACTCACCCAGCCAGCGTAGCTGATCGCCTTTCAAATCCTTGGTGTGCAACTTCAGGCGCAGGCTTTCGGCCAGGTTGGTGCGCGCATCTTCCATGCTCATCACCCGCTTGACCCGCAGCCGCAGGCCGCCAGAGAAGTCGTCATTGCTGACTTCGCCTTCGACCACCACCATCGCGTCGGTCTGCAACAGCGACTGCGCGGAATGGAAGGCGTCGGCGAACAGCGAGGCTTCGATCCGCCCGGAGCGGTCGTCGAGGGTGATGAAACCCATCTTGTCGCCCTTTTTGTTCTTCATCACTCGCAGGGCGATGATCATGCCCGCGACCGTCTGGGTATCGCGAGCCGGCTTCAGGTCGATGATGCGCTGACGGGCGAAGCGACGGATCTCACCCTCGTATTCGTCGATCGGGTGACCGGTCAGATACAGGCCCAGGGTATCTTTCTCCCCTTTTAGCCGTTCCTTGAGGGTCAGTTCCTTGGCCTTGCGATGATTGACGTAGACATCGGCGTCTTCTTCAACGAACAGACCGCCAAACAGATCGGCATGCCCACTGTCGTGGGTGCGGGCGGTCTGTTCGGCAGCCTTGATCGCGCCTTCCATGGCGTTGAGCAAGACCGCCCGGTTACGGTCGATATTGGCTTGATAGGCTTTCGGCTCATCGTGGAAGTACGGACCCAGACGATCCAGCGCGCCGCTGCGAATCAACCCGTCGAGGGTGCGTTTGTTGATGCGTTTGAGATCGACCCGGGCGCAGAAATCAAAGAGATCCTTGAACGGGCCTTCCTGGCGCGCCTCGGTGATCGCTTCGACCGGCCCCTCGCCAACACCCTTGATCGCGCCCAGTCCGTAAATGATCCGGCCTTCGTCATTCACCGTGAACTTGAACTCCGAGGTGTTCACGTCCGGTGCGTCGAGGCGCAGCTTCATGGTCCGCACTTCTTCGATCAAGGTCACGACCTTGTCGGTGTTGTGCATGTCCGCCGAGAGTACCGCGGCCATGAACGGCGCCGGGTAGTGGGCTTTCAGCCACGCGGTCTGGTACGACACCAGGCCGTAGGCGGCGGAGTGGGATTTGTTGAAGCCGTAACCGGCGAACTTTTCTACCAGGTCGAAGATGTTACCGGCCAGGTCGGCGTCGATATTGTTAGTGGCGCAACCTTCAATGAAACCGCCACGCTGCTTGGCCATTTCTTCGGGTTTTTTCTTACCCATGGCGCGACGCAGCATGTCGGCACCACCAAGGGTGTAACCGGCCATGACCTGGGCAATCTGCATCACCTGTTCCTGATACAGGATGATGCCGTAAGTCGGCGCCAGGACGGGCTTGAGACCTTCGTACTGGTAATCCGAGTGCGGGTAGGCGAGTTCGGCGCGACCGTGCTTACGGTTGATGAAGTCGTCCACCATGCCCGATTGCAGCGGGCCCGGACGGAACAGGGCCACCAGTGCGATCAAGTCTTCCAGGCAGTCGGGCTTGAGCTTTTTGATCAGCTCTTTCATGCCGCGCGACTCGAGCTGGAACACCGCGGTGGTTTCGGCTTTTTGCAGCAGCGTGTAAGTCGGCTTGTCGTCCAGCGGGATAAAGGCGATATCCAGCGGCGGCTCGTTGACCTTGGCGCGGTCGCGGTTGATGGTTTTCAGCGCCCAGTCGATGATCGTCAGGGTCCGCAGACCGAGGAAGTCGAACTTCACCAGACCGGCAGCCTCGACATCGTCCTTGTCGAACTGGGTTACCAGGCCGTCGCCCGCTTCGTCGCAATAGATCGGCGAGAAGTCGGTCAGTTTGGTCGGCGCGATCACCACACCACCGGCGTGCTTGCCGACGTTACGCACAACACCTTCGAGCTTGCGCGCCATCTCCCAGATTTCCGCAGCCTCTTCATCGACCTTGATGAAGTCGCGCAGGATTTCTTCCTGCTCGTAGGCTTTTTCCAAGGTCATGCCGACTTCGAACGGAATCATCTTCGACAGACGATCCGCCAGGCCGTAGGACTTGCCCTGCACCCGCGCCACGTCACGGACCACCGCTTTCGCCGCCATGGAACCGAAGGTAATGATCTGGCTGACCGCGTTGCGACCGTATTTCTCGGCCACGTATTCGATCACCCGGTCACGACCGTCCATGCAGAAGTCGACGTCGAAGTCGGGCATGGAAACCCGTTCCGGGTTGAGGAATCGTTCGAACAGCAGGTCATATTCCAGCGGGTCGAGGTCGGTGATCTTCTGCACATAGGCCACCAGCGACCCGGCACCCGACCCACGACCCGGACCGACCGGCACGCCGTTGCTTTTGGCCCACTGGATAAAGTCCATCACGATCAGGAAGTAACCGGGGAAGCCCATCTGGATGATGATATCCAGCTCGAAATTCAACCGGTCGACGTAGACCTGGCGCTTGGCTTCGTAGTCTTCGGTGGTGTCCTTGGGCAGCAGAACGGTGAGGCGCTCTTCCAGACCGTCGAAGGACACCTTGCGGAAATACTCATCGATGGTCATGCCATCGGGAATCGGAAAGTTGGGCAGGAAGTGCTTGCCCAGCTTCACTTCAATGTTGCAGCGCTTGGCGATCTCGACGGTGTTTTCCAGCGCCTCGGGCAGGTCACTGAACAGCTCGGCCATTTCCTCGGCGCTTTTGAGGTATTGCTGATCACTGTAATTCTTCGAACGCCGTGGATCGTCGAGGGCGCGGCCTTCACCGATGCAAACCCGGGTTTCGTGGGCTTCGAAGTCTTCCTGCTTGATGAAGCGCACGTCATTGGTCGCCACCAGCGGCGCGCCGATCTTCGCCGCCAGGGCCACGGCGCCGTGCAGTTGCTCTTCGTCATTGGGGCGGCTGGTGCGCTGGACTTCCAGATAGAAGCGATCCGGGAATACCGTCATCCACTCGCGGGCCAGGGTTTCGGCTTCGTCCGGGTTGCCGCTGAGCATCGCCAGACCGATCTCGCCCTCTTTCGCCGCCGACAGCATGATCAAGCCTTCGCTGGCTTCGGCCACCCACTCACGCTCGATGATGATCGAGCCATTGCGCTGGCCGTCGATGAAACCACGGGAGATCAGTTCGGTGAGGTTGCGATAACCCACGGCGTTCATCGCCAGCAGGCTGATCCGGCTCAAGGCGTTGTCCGGATCCTTGTTCGACAGCCACAGGTCGGCGCCGCAGATCGGCTTGATCCCCGCACCCATGGCAGCTTTATAGAATTTGACCAGGGAACACATGTTGTTCTGGTCGGTGACCGCCACGGCAGGCATGTTCATGCCGACCAGGGTCTTGACCAGCGGTTTGATCCGCACCAGACCGTCGACCAGGGAATATTCAGTGTGCAGGCGTAGGTGAACGAATGAAGCCGGCATAGTGATCCTGTCTAGAAACTAGAAACGTAAAGACAACAAGGCCCGGATTGTACCGGGCCTTGAGTAAAACATCAGCCTGCGACTAACTACCGATCAGGTTTTCCAGCGCTTCGTAAGCCTCCCGTACTGGAGCAAACGAACGGCGGTGGATCGGCGTAGGACCAAGGCGTACCAGCGCTTCCAGATGAACGGGCGTCGCGTAGCCTTTGTGGCTGCCGATCCCGTAACCCGGATAAATCAATTCGAACGCGGCCATTTCTCGATCACGGCTGACCTTGGCCAGAATCGATGCCGCAGCAATGGCAGGCACCTTGCCATCACCCTGAATCACCGCTTCCGCACGCATCGAGAGCTTCGGGCAACGGTTACCGTCGATCATCGCCAGTTTCGGCTGAATGTGCAGCCCTTCGACAGCGCGCTGCATGGCCAGCATGGTGGCGTGAAGAATATTCAGGTCGTCGATTTCTTCTACTTCAGCGCGAGCGACATACCAGCTCAGGGCTTTTTCGCAGATTTCGTCATAAAGCGCTTCACGGCGAGCTTCGGTGAGCTTCTTCGAGTCGTTGAGGCCCAGGATGGGGCGGCTCGGATCGAGGATCACCGCCGCCGTCACCACCGCACCACACAGTGGGCCGCGACCGACTTCATCGACACCTGCCACCAGATCTACAACTTCATCGACTAGCATAAAATCCAGGCCCAGCTGCTTGCTTGCTTTGCTCATTATGCTCTGCCAATCAGGTTCAGTACCGCATCCGCTGCCTGATTGGAGGCATCCAGGCGCAGGGTTCGGTGGATTTCGTCAAAGCCTCGGGTCTGTTCCTGGCCACCTTCGATCAGTGGCGACAGGGTCTGGGCCAAGGCCTCGACTGTCGCATCGTCCTGCAATAACTCCGGCACCAGCAGGCGCTGGGCCAGTAGATTCGGCAAGGAGACGTAGGGACTCTTCACCATCCGTTTGAGAATCCAGAACGTCAGCGGTGCCAAGCGATAAGCGACCACCATCGGCCGCTTGTACAACAATGCTTCCAGCGTAGCGGTGCCCGAAGCGATCAATACGGCGTCACAAGCCGCCAGGGCCAGATGGGATTTGCCGTCGAGCAAGGTCAGCGGCAGATCGCGACCGGCCAGCAGCTCTTCAAGCTGGGCCCGACGCTGCGGGCTCGCGCATGGCATGACGAACCGTACGCCCGGGCGCATGGCCCGCAAACGCTGGGCGGTGTCGAGGAACAGCGCACCCAGGCGCCCGACCTCACCACCCCGGCTGCCCGGCATCAAGGCGACCAGCGGCCCGTCCGGCAAGCCAAGTTCGGCCCGCGCCGCGGCGCGATCAGCCTCAAGCGGAATCGCATCGGCCAGGGAATGCCCGACAAACCGCACTGGCACGCCCTTCTCTTCATAAAATTTAGCTTCGAACGGGAACAGCGTCAGCATCAGGTCGCAACCTTCGCGAATCTTCAGCACCCGTTTCTGCCGCCAGGCCCAGACCGATGGGCTGACGTAGTGCACGGTCTTGATCCCGGCCTGACGCAACTTGAGTTCGATATTGAGGTTGAAGTCCGGGGCATCGATACCGATGAACACGTCGGGCTTCTCGGCGATCAGGTCCGCGATCAGTTTCTTGCGACGCTTGAGCAACTCACGCAACCGGCCCAGCACTTCCACCAGGCCCATCACAGATAGTCGTTCCATCGGGAAATACGAGGTCAGGCCTTCGGCCTGCATCAGCGGACCGCCGACACCGATGAACTCGACCGCCGGATGCCGAGCCTTGAGCGCGCGCATGAGGCCCGCACCCAGAATGTCACCGGAAGCCTCTCCCGCCACCAGCGCAATACGCAAATTGGCCATGGTTAACGGGTGATGCCGCGGGTCGAAGACTGGATGGAGTCACGGAACACCGCGACTTCCGGGAACTGAAGCGAGGGTTCGGCCAGCTCGGCGAGCGCCTGTTCGACCGTAAGGCCCTGGCGGTAAACCACCTTGTAGGCACGACGTAGCGCGTGGATCGCATCTTCGCTGAAACCGCGACGGCGCATGCCTTCGAAATTCATGCTGCGGGCTTCGGCCGGATTGCCGAATACCGTGACATAGGCTGGAACGTCCTTGCCAATGGCCGTGCCCATGCCGGAAAAGCTGTGGGCGCCAATGTGGCAATACTGGTGGACCAGGGTAAAACCGGACAGGATCGCCCAGTCTTCGACGTGCACATGGCCCGCCAACGCGGTGTTGTTGACCAGAATGCAGTGATTGCCGATGACGCTGTCGTGACCGATGTGGGCATAGGCCATGATCAGGTTGTGATCGCCCAGGGTCGTTTCCGAACGGTCCTGAATGGTCCCGCGGTGAATCGTCACGCCTTCGCGGATGACGTTGTGGTCACCGATGACCAGACGGGTTTCTTCGCCCTTGTATTTCAGATCGGGCGTGTCCTCGCCTACCGAAGAAAACTGGTAGATGCGATTGTGCTTACCGATTCGGGTCGGGCCTTTGAGAATCACATGCGGCCCGATCACTGTCCCCTCGCCGATTTCCACACCTGCGCCGATGATCGACCAAGGGCCGACTTCGACGTCGTCGGCCAGAACGGCCGTCGGATCGATGATTGCGCGAGGGTCAATCAAACTCATAGTTTGCGTTCCGCGCAGATGATTTCAGCGGAGCAGACTGGTTTGCCGTCGACCGAAGCCTGGCACTCGAACTTCCAGATCTGACGCTTGCAGCTCAGGAACTTGGCTTCCAGGATCAGCTGATCGCCTGGTAGCACGGGCTGGCGGAAGCGCAGCTTGTCGGAGCCAACGAAGTAATAAAGCGTGCCGTCGGCAGGCTTCACGTCGAGCATTTTGAAACCAAGGATCCCGGCAGCCTGAGCCATCGCTTCGATGATCAATACGCCCGGCATGATTGGATGCGCAGGGAAGTGACCATTGAAGAACGGTTCGTTGATGCTGACATTCTTGTAGGCGCGAATGCGCTTGCCTTCCACATCCAGATCCACGACCCGATCCACCAGCAGGAACGGGTAACGGTGAGGCAGGTATTCGCGAATCTCGTTGATGTCCATCATTTCGGGGGGAAGCCTATGTAAAGATTGGGAGCGCGCGACTGACGCGCACTCCTCTAGCAAATCAAGGAGGCAGTCTAGCGGCTGTGCACACTTGATATGGAAATGGTATCAGCCATCTGATGAAGCATTACCGTCAGGGGTCACGTCCCCTACACGCTTTTCCAGCTGTCGCAGACGTCGCGCGATGTCATCGAGCTGACGGATACGTGCCGCGCTTTTGCGCCATTCGGCCGCCGGTTGCATCGCCGTACCGGAAGAGTAGGAGCCCGGCTCGGTAATCGAGTGAGTCACCATGGTCATCCCGGTCAGGAAAACGTTGTCGCAAATCTCGATATGCCCCACCAGCCCTACGCCACCGGCGAGCATGCAATGCTTGCCGATTTTGGTGCTGCCGGAGATCCCCACACACGCGGCCATGGCGGTGTGGTCACCGACCTGAACGTTGTGGGCAATCTGAATCTGGTTGTCGAGCTTCACACCATTGCCGATAACGGTATCGGCCAGTGCGCCGCGATCGATAGCGGTATTTACGCCTATTTCCACGTCATCGCCGATCGAGACCCCGCCAATCTGGGCGATTTTCTGCCAGACACCTTTCTCGTTGGCAAAACCGAAGCCTTCACCGCCGAGCACGGCACCGGACTGAATCACCACCCGTTTACCGATTCGCACGTCGTGATACAGCGTGACGCGCGGGGCCAACCAGCCGCCCTCGCCGATTTCGCTGCGCGCACCGATAAAGCAATGAGCCCCAACGGTCACATCTGCGCCAATACGCGCTGCACTTTCGATCACCGCAAAAGCACCGATGCTCGCCGCCGGATCGACCACTGCATCCGCCGCCACCACCGCCGTCGGATGAATACCGGCAGACGCCTTGGGCTTTGGATCGAACAGGTGGGAAACGCGCGCGTAGGCCAGATACGGATCCGGGACTACCAGTGCATCACCGGTAAAACCTTCAACGTCAGCGGGCTTCAGCAATACAGCTGCGGCCTGACTGCCAGCCAGGTATTTACGGTATTGAGGATTTGCCAGAAAGCTCAACTGAGCTGGGCCAGCCTCTTGCAAAGTGGCTAGCCCAGTAATTTCTTTCTTCGGGTCGCCACGTAACGTGGCGCCGAGGAACTCGGCCAACTGGCCGAGCTTTATAGTCGCTGTCATGGGTTACTTCAGCTGATTCATGCGCTCGATAACCTGGCGAGTGATGTCGTACTGCGGTTTGACATCAATCACTGCGCCACGCTCGAAGACCAGGTCAAAAGCACCTTTCTTGATGACTTCTTCCACAGCGCTGTCCAGTTTCGGCTTGAGCTGTTTCAGCATTTCACGGTCGGCAACGGCCTTGGCTTCGTTCAGTTCCTTGGACTGGAACTGGAAATCACGGGCCTTTTGCTTGAACTCAAGCTCCAGACGCTCACGCTCGCCTTGCTGCATTTTGTCACCGCCGGCCATCAGACGATCCTGGATACCCTTGGCGCTGCTTTCCAGGCTTTTGAGCTTGGTCAGTTGCGGGCCGAACTTCTTCTCGGCATCCACGGCGTATTTTTTCGCCGCGTCGGATTCCAGCAGTGCCATCTGATAGTTCAGAACGGCGATTTTCATGTCGGCAAAAGCCGGACCTGCGACCAGTACGGTCGCCAGGAGAACCAATTGAGTCAACTTACGCACGATGCACTCCTACAAAATCCATTGTCGTTATCTTGGGTCAGACGCTTAGAACGTCTGGCCGAGGGAGAATTGGAACACTTGAGTTTCAGCTTCATCCGGTTTCTTGATCGGCATGGCCAGTGCGAAGCTCAAAGGACCCAGTGCGGTGACCCAGGTCACGCCGACACCGACGGAGCTTGCCATGTTGCTCAGGCTGATGTCGTTGCACTCTGTTTGAGAGGTTGAACCGACATTGGCGTTTGTTGTTTTTTCGCACTTGGAATCGAATACGTTACCCACGTCCCAGAAGACGGACGTGCGCAGAGAACGTTGATCCTTGACGAATGGCAACGGGAACAGCACCTCGACACCACCCTGGATCAGCACGTTACCACCGAATGGCAGCGGATCCTGGTCCGGGTCGCGGACCGTACCAGCGTTCCCCGTCACATCTGCGCCGCGACTAGGGGTACTGCGAGGACCAAGAGTACTGTCCTTGAAGCCACGCACCGAGTTGAAACCACCAGCATAGTAGTTTTCATAGAACGGCAAGCCATCGGTCGAACCGTAACCATCGCCATAGCCCAGCTCGGTGTGCAGGCGCATGGTGTAGTTTTCGGTCAACGGTTGGAACAACTGACCACGGTAGTCGAGCTTGAAGAACGACAGGTCACTACCAGGCGTCGTTGCTTCAAGAGTCAGGCTCTGGGAATGACCACGGGTCGCCAGTACGCCCTTGTTCAGGGTGGACTCGGACCAACCGGCCGAAGCCTTGAAGTTCAGGTAGCTGTCGCCTTCGCGGTTAACGAAATCGAAAATCTCGTCAACGGTGTACTGGCCGGTCTTGATATCGTCCTGCTGTGCCGACAGACCGAAGGTCAGACGCGAAGTCTCACTGATCGGATAGCCAACGTTCACGCCTGCACCCAAGCTATCTACCGCATAGCTGGTGAGCTCGGCATCAAGCTCATCATAGTCGGTGGTGCGGTAGAAAGCGTTGTAACCCAGGCTTACACCGTCAGCAGTCCAGTAGGGATCGACATAACCGAAGTTATAGCGGCTCTGGTATTCGCTGCGGGTCAAGCCGACGCTGACTCGGTTACCGGTACCGAGGAAGTTGTTCTGGGTGATCGAGCCGCCGAGGATCAGGCCGGCACTCTGGGCGAAACCGACGCTGGCGGTAATCGAACCGGACGCCTGCTCTTCAACGCTATAGTTCACGTCTACCTGGTCGTCGACACCCGGCACAGCCGGTGTTTCAACGTTGACTTCCTTGAAGAAGCCCAGGCGTTCCAGACGGGTCTTGGATTGATCGATCAGGTAAGTCGACGCCCAACCGCCTTCCATCTGACGCATTTCACGGCGCAGCACTTCGTCTTCGGACTTGGTGTTGCCCCGGAAGTTGATGCGGTTCACGTAAGCACGCTTGCCCGGATCGACAGCGAAGGTGATGTCGACCGTGTGGTCGTCATCATGAGGCTGAGGCACGCCGTTGACGTTGGCGAAGGTATAACCCTCGTTACCCAGGCGACGGGTGATCAGTTCGGAGGTAGTGGTCATCAGCTTGCGCGAGAATACCTGGCCCTTCTGAACCAGCAGCAGGGACTTGACCTGGTCTTCAGGTACTTTCAGGTCACCGCTGAGTTTGACGTCACGAACGGTGTACTTCTCGCCTTCGTTGATGTTGACGGTAATGTAGACGTGTTTCTTGTCCGGGGTGATAGACACCTGGGTCGAAGCGATATCCATATTGATATAGCCGCGATCCAGATAGTAGGAGCGCAGGCGCTCCAGGTCACCGGAGAGTTTTTCGCGGGCGTACTTGTCATCGTTCTTGAAGAACGACAGCCAGTTGCTGGTCTTGAGTTCGAACAGGTCGATCAGGTCTTCATCAGGGAAGACAGTGTTACCCACCACGTTGATGTGCTGGATAGCCGCAACGGTGCCTTCGTTGATATTGACCTTCAACCCGACACGGTTACGTGGCTGCGGCACCACTTCGGTGTCGACTGTAGCCGAATAGCGACCCTGAGCGACGTATTGGCGCTGCAGCTCGTTACGTACACCTTCGAGGGTGGCGCGCTGGAAAATCTCGCCTTCGGCCAGGCCGGATTGTTTCAGGCCCTTCATCAGGTCTTCAGTGGAGATCGCCTTGTTGCCTTCGATCTCGATACTGGCGACCGATGGACGCTCGACTACAGTAATGACCAGGACGTTGCCATCGCGACCCAGCTGGATATCTTGAAAGAACCCGGTTTTGAACAATGCACGAGTGGATTCCACCAGACGACGATCGTCCGCCTGTTCGCCGACGTTCAACGGCAAGGCACCAAAGACACTCCCCGCGGAGACCCGCTGGAGGCCATTGACGCGAATATCAGAGATAGTGAAGGACTCGGCGTGAACTTCGGCGATCATCAATACGGTGAGAACCGCAGTTAGCAGCAGACGTTTCATGAAGTCCTTTCTTATTCCAACTGGCAATAAAAACTGCCGCAAAATGCGGCAGATTCGCAATTCAGCGAAGCGTTACAGTCGACCTAGATCATTGACCAGAGCAAGCAACATCACCCCGACCACCAAACTGATGCCGATCTGTATCCCCCAACCTTGCACCCGATCCGACAAGGGGCGACCACGCGCCCACTCGATCAGATAAAACAACAAATGCCCCCCGTCCAGTACAGGAATGGGCAGCAAATTCAAAACCCCCAGGCTAATACTCAGATAAGCAAGGAAATTCAGGAAATCAGCGACGCCCGACTGGGCAGAAGCGCCCGCCACTTTAGCAATGGTTATCGGTCCACTCAAGTTTTTTACCGAGAGCTCGCCGAACAACATTTTCTTGAGCGAATCGAGGGTCAGTACGCTCATGGTCCAGGTGCGTCGGGCACCCTCGCCAATCGCAGCCACCGGACCATAACTGACTTCGCGAATCATCTCTGGTGGCCAATCGACCGCTTTCACCCCGGCGCCCAGATAACCATTGGGCGACTTGCTCTCGCCGCGAGCGGCCAAGGTCACAGGGACGTCGATTTGAGCACCATCGCGCTCGACGCGCAGCATGATCTTGGTATCTGGATGCTTACGGACGATGTCGACTACTTGTTGCCAGTCGTCCAGTGCCTTGCCATCAAGGGCCAACAAGCGGTCCCCGGTCTTCAGGCCCGCAGCTTTCGCCGGCCCTTTCGGATCAAATTCGGCCAGTACTGGAGGCAACGCCGGACGCCAGGGACGAATACCCAGCGAGCGAATCGGATCTGGCTCTTCAGCGCCCTTGAGCCACTTGTCCAGCACCAGTTCACGGGGCGAATCCACCGTGGAACCCTGTTCACGGACCAGCAATTGAAGGGAACCGCTCTCACCCAGACGACGGATCAGTTGCAGATTCACTGCGGCCCAGCCGGAGGTTGGCTCACCATCGATGGCGATAATTTCCTGACCCGGGCTCAAACCTGCCTTGGAGGCAATACTGCCAGATTCGACCGCACCGATAACCGGCCGCACCTGCTCGCTGCCGAGCATTGCCAACGCCCAGAAAAACACCATCGCCAATAGAAAGTTGGCGATCGGGCCGGCCGCGACGATGGCGATGCGCTGACGGACAGATTTGCGATTGAAGGATTGATTGACCTGATCGGCCGGAACCTCGCCTTCGCGCTCGTCGAGCATCTTCACGTAGCCACCCAGCGGGATGGCGGCGACCACGAATTCAGTGCCTTTGCTGTCGTACCAGCGCAGCAGCGGCATGCCAAAGCCCACGGAGAAACGCAGCACTTTGACCCCACATCGACGCGCGACCCAGAAATGGCCGAATTCGTGGAAGGTGACCAGCACACCCAGCGCTACCAGGGTGCCGACAATCATATAGAGCGCGCTCATGTACTTTCTCCGCAATCCTATCCGTGCTGCATGGGGCCACTATCGCAGCACTTATCGCCCGTGACGGCTCAACCATTGCCCGGCCAGTACCCGTGCTTTCGCATCGGCCGTAAACACTGCCTCGAGATCGTCTAACGCAACCACAGGCTCGAGGCTCAACACTTCCTCGATAATACTCGCGATTTCCAGGTAGCGAACCCGTCCGTCGAGAAAGGCCGCCACAGCTACCTCATTCGCGGCATTGAGCATGGCCGGTGCGCTGTTGCCAGCCTCGGCGGCTTGACGTGCAAGGCGCAAGCAAGGGAATCGCTCTTCATCGGGCGACTGAAAATCCAGGCGAGCGATGGCGAACAGGTCCAGCGGCGCAACACCCGAGTCGATTCTTTCTGGCCAGGCCAGGGCATTGGCGATGGGTGTGCGCATGTCCGGATTGCCCAACTGTGCCAATACCGAACCATCGACGTAGTCGACCAGCGAATGAATCACGCTCTGCGGATGAATCACCACTTCGACCTGGGAGGGCGTGGCGTCGAACAGCCAGCAGGCCTCGATCAGCTCGAGCCCTTTGTTCATCATGCTGGCCGAATCCACCGAAATCTTGCGCCCCATGGACCAATTCGGGTGCGCACACGCTTGCTCGGGGGAAACATGCACCAATTCGGCCATCGGTGTCTGCCGGAACGGGCCGCCAGAGGCTGTCAGTAAAATCCGACGCACACCCACCGCGCCAAGTCCACGAGCGAAATCCTGTGGCATGCACTGAAAGATCGCGTTGTGTTCGCTGTCGATCGGTAGCAGCACCGAACCACTTTTACGCACGGCCTGCATAAATAGCGCACCAGACATCACGAGCGCTTCTTTATTGGCCAGAAGAATCTTCTTGCCGGCTTCGACTGCCGCCAGCGTTGGACGCAGGCCCGCCGCACCGACAATGGCCGCCATTACCGCATCGACTTCCGGATCGGAGGCGACCTGACACAAGCCCTCCTCCCCCACCAGAACGCGGGTCGACAGACCGGCCGCGCGCAAATCGTCCTGCAAGCCCCGGGCAGCGCCAGATTCCGGCACGACAGCGAAGCGCGGCGCATGACGCACACACAGCGCCAGCAACTCGCTCAAGCGAGTGAAACCGCTCAAGGCGAAAACCTGATAACGCTCGGGGTGACGGGCAATGACGTCGAGGGTACTCAGACCAATCGAGCCGGTCGCACCCAGCACGGTAATCTGTTGCGGGCGGCTCACGGCGCGGCCATCCACAGCAGCACGGCGAATACCGGAATCGCCGCCGTCAGACTATCGATGCGGTCCAGTACGCCGCCGTGGCCGGGCAGCAGATTACTGCTGTCCTTGATCCCCGACTGGCGCTTGAACATGCTTTCAGTGAGGTCACCCACCACTGAAATGAACACGATGATTGCGGCACCGAACAGCCCCATCAGCATCTGAGCGAAACTCCAGTCCCGCACAAAACCGACGATTGCGGTAATCACCAGACTCAGCAGCAAGCCGCCGTAAACGCCCTCCCAGCTCTTGCCAGGACTGACCTGTGGCGCGAGTTTGCGTTTGCCGAAGGCCCGACCGGAAAAGTACGCACCGATATCGGCCCCCCAGACCAGCACCATCACCGCCATGATCAGCCAATTGCCCAAGGGTTCCTGCTTGATCAGGATCAGACCTTGCCAGGCCGGTAACAGAATCAACAAACCGATCACCAGTTTGCAGGCGGCACTGGCCCAGTGTTCGCTGGACTGTGGATAGGTCAAGACCAGGTATGTGGCCACACCCCACCAGAGCACTGCAGCGCCCAACACCCAAGGCGCGAGCCCCGGCAGGACGTGCATGAAAAACAGCACCAACGCGACTACAGCTGCATAGGCAACGCGAATCGACTGAGCAGCAAAACCCGCCAGGCGCGCCCACTCCCACGCGCCGAGCGTCACCACCAGCCCAATGAACAGCGCAAAACCGGACCCTTCGAGCAGGAAAAACCCACACAGGGCAATCGGCAGCAGGATCAGCGCCGTGATGATTCGTTGTTTAAGCATTAAACCCGGGCTCCAGCCTCGACCTGCTCGCTCGTTTTACCGAAGCGACGCTGGCGAGAAGCGAAATCCGCCAGCGCATTGCGCATGGCGTCGTGTTTGAAGTCCGGCCAGAACAGGTCGGAGAAGTACAGTTCGGCGTAGGCCAGTTGCCACAGCAGGAAGTTGCTGATGCGATGCTCGCCACCGGTACGGATGCACAAGTCCGGCAACGGCAGATCACCGGTCGCCAGACAGGTTTGCAACAGCTCAGGAGTAATGTCCTCCGGACGCAGATGCCCGGCCTGAACTTCGCGGGCCAGACGCTGCGCGGCTTGCGCGATATCCCACTGACCGCCGTAGTTGGCGGCGATCTGCAGGATAAAGCGATTGGCGCCAACGGTCATCGCCTCGGCTTCGCGCATGGCGGCCTGAAGCTCCGGGTGAAAACGCGAACGATCGCCAATGATGCGCAAACTGATGTTGTTGTCGTTGAGGCGCTTGGCCTCGCGACGCAACGCCCTGAAGAATAAATCCATCAAGGCACTGACCTCATCGACCGGGCGCTGCCAGTTTTCGCTGGAGAAGGCGAACAGGGTCAGTACTTCAACCTTGGCCTCGGCACACACCTCGATCACTGCACGTACTGCATCCACACCCGCTTTATGCCCGGCGACACCCGGCATAAAGCGTTTTTTCGCCCAACGATTATTACCATCCATGATGATCGCGACATGGCGCGGCACCGGGGACGGTGCAGTCTGCTTTGTCTTATCCATTAAAACGCGACCCTTATACGGCCATCAGGTCTTTTTCTTTCTGGGCCAAATTCGCGTCGATTTCAGCCACGTACTTTTTGGTCAGATCATCAATTTCGCCAGTGGCGCGACGCTCTTCGTCTTCACTGATCTCTTTTTCCTTGACCAGATCCTTGAGCTGGCTGTTCGCATCACGACGGATGTTTCGTACAGCAACGCGGGCATCTTCGGCGACATCGCGAGCCTGCTTGGTGAAACCCTTGCGGGTTTCTTCGGTCAGGGCCGGCATGGAGATCAGCAGCAACTCACCCAGGTTGGTCGGGTTGAGGTTCAGACCAGCACTACCGATAGCCTTGTCGACGGCACCGAGCATGTTGCGCTCAAAGGCAACCACTTGCAGGGTACGGGCGTCTTTAACGGTGATGTTCGCCACTTGCTTGATCGGAGTGTCCGAACCGTAATACGGCACCATCACGCCTTCAAGAATGCTCGGGTGCGCCTGACCGGTACGAATACGGCCAAAGTTGTGCGCCAGCGATTCGACGGATTTTTTCATGCGCTCTTGAGCGTCTTTTTTAATTTCGTTGATCATTGTTGGCCTTCCTCGATCAGGGTCCCTTCAGCGCCGCCATGTACGATGTTCAGCAGGGCGCCGGGCTTGTTCATGTTAAATACGCGCAACGGCATCTTGTGGTCGCGGCACAAGCAAATAGCCGTCAAATCCATTACACCCAGCTTGCGATCCAGTACTTCATCATAAGTCAGATGATCGAACTTCTCGGCATGCGGGTCTTTGAATGGATCAGCCGTGTACACGCCATCGACCTTGGTTGCCTTGAGCACAACGTCAGCGTCGATTTCGATTGCACGCAAACAGGCTGCCGAATCCGTGGTAAAGAACGGATTACCGGTGCCGGCCGCAAAAATCACGACTTCCTTGGCGTTCAGGTGGCGCATGGCTTTGCGGCGATCGTAGTGATCGGTCACGCCAACCATGGAAATGGCCGACATCACGATGGCCGAGATATTGGCACGTTCCAGCGCATCGCGCATCGCCAGGGCGTTCATCACAGTGGCCAGCATGCCCATGTGGTCGCCAGTGACCCGATCCATGCCCGCCGCGCTGAGCGCCGCGCCGCGGAACAGGTTGCCGCCACCGATCACCAGACCGACCTGAACACCGATGCCGACCAGTTGGCCAACTTCCAGCGCCATGCGATCCAGAACTTTGGGGTCGATCCCGAACTCTTCCGAGCCCATCAAGGCCTCGCCGCTAAGCTTGAGTAGAATGCGTTTATAGCGAGCCTGATAACCACTGCCCTGCTGAGCCATTGCGAATCTCTCCTGCGGCGTATTTTAAAAATTCTTTGCGAGCTGTTTACAGCTGGCGTTCACTCTAGCTTGGCGCTGCTTCAGCGCCATCGGAACATGACTTTGTAAGCCAGTTCCAAATGGAAACCAAATAAAAGTTGGTAACCCATCTGAAAAGAGGCTGCGCGCGTGAGCGGGCAGCCTCTTCAGGGCGACAGTTAAAAAACTGTCTTACGACTTGGCAGCAGCCAGCTGGGCAGCAACTTCTTCAGCGAAGTTGTCGACCGGCTTCTCGATGCCTTCGCCTACTTTGAAGTAGGTGAAGGAAACGATTTCAGCGCCGGCTTTCTTGGCCAGTTCACCGACCTTGATTTCAGGGTTCTTGACGAACGCCTGCTCAACCAGGCTAGCTTCGGCCAGGAACTTGCTGATACGGCCTTTGACCATGTTTTCAACGATGTTTTCCGGCTTGCCGGCGATCTTGTCAGCGTTCAGCGTCAGGAACACGCCTTTCTCGCGTTCGATCGCTTCAGCGGAAACTTCCGATGGCAGCAGGAATTCAGGGTTGGTGGCCGCTACGTGCATAGCGATGTCCTTGGCCAGCTCAACGTCGCCGCCTTTCAGGACAACTGCAACACCGATCTTGTTGCCGTGCAGGTAGCCACCGACAACGTCACCTTCAACGCGTGTCAGACGACGGATGTTGACGTTTTCGCCAACCTTGCCGACCAGTACCAGGCGAGCAGCTTCTTGAGCTTCGATCAGCGGAGCAACGTCAGTCAGCTTGTCGGCGAACGCTTTTTCAACGCTTGCAGCAACAAATTCCTTGAAGTCGTCCTGCAGGGCCAGGAAGTCGGTCTGCGAGTTCACTTCCAGCAGAACGGCGGATTTACCGTCTTCTTTCAGAGCGATTGCGCCTTCAGCAGCTACGTTGCCTGCTTTCTTGGCAGCCTTGATGGCGCCCGAAGCACGCATATCATCAATGGCTTTTTCGATGTCGCCGCCAGCCTTGGTCAAGGCTTTTTTGCAATCCATCATGCCTTCGCCAGTACGCTCGCGCAGTTCTTTGACCAACGCTGCAGTAATCTCTGCCATTTCAAAATCCTCTTGGATAGGTTTTCAACCATTCCACCCGATCGAACGGGCGATCAATTCTTCCCGAACCACCGTTGTAAGCCGCTGCACGTTACAGCTCTGCAAGTGCGGGGCCGACAAACGGTTTTCGAGGTGGCAAAAAGGGGGCCAAGCCCCCTTTTTGCTTACTGAGTCAACGCCAGGGCGTCAATTACTCAGCTGCTGCCGCCGGAACTTCTTCAACGAACTGCTCGGTACCGCCAGCAACGTGGTTGCGACCGCGGATAACAGCGTCAGCCATCGAACCCATGTACAGCTGGATAGCGCGGATTGCGTCATCGTTGCCTGGGATGATGTAGTCAACGCCTTCCGGGCTGCTGTTGGTATCGACTACGCCGATAACCGGGATGCCCAGTTTGTTGGCTTCGGTGATCGCGATGCGCTCGTGATCAACGTCGATAACGAACAGAGCGTCTGGCAGACCGCCCATGTCCTTGATACCACCCAGGGAACGATCCAGCTTTTCCAGGTCACGGGAGCGCATCAGCGCTTCTTTCTTGGTCAGCTTGGCGAAAGTACCGTCTTCGGCTTGCACTTCAAGGTCACGCAGACGCTTGATGGAAGCACGGATGGTTTTGAAGTTGGTCAGCATGCCGCCCAACCAGCGGTGATCGACGTACGGCGAACCGCAACGTGCTGCTTCTTCAGCAACGATCTTGCCAGCGGAACGCTTGGTGCCGACGAACAGGATCTTGTTTTTGCCCTGGGCCAGACGCTCTACGAAAGTCAGAGCTTCGTTGAACATTGGCAGGGTTTTTTCAAGGTTGATAATGTGGATCTTGTTACGCGCGCCGAAAATGTATTTACCCATTTTCGGGTTCCAGTAACGGGTCTGGTGACCGAAGTGCACACCGGCCTTCAGCATATCGCGCATGTTGACTTGGGACATGATAGTTCCTTAATAAGTCGGGTTTGGCCTCCACGTATCCCAATGACCAACCAGCAGCATCAGCTGAAGGCACCCAGGTCATCGTGTCGACACGTGTGTGGATTTAAGCTTTTCAGGGTATCCCCGGAAAGCGGCGCATTTTATACCACAGGGCAGGCAAAAACGGAACCCGGATTCTGAAAACCTGGCGAATGCTTTCGAGGCCCACCTTGGAATCCCCACAGAATGCGCCATCCTATAGAGAGAAGCGATGCACAGAGGCTCAGATTTGCACTGATCGTCTGGTAGAATCGCGTTTTTCAGGGCCGTGATATTTGTTCGCGCAATGCCCATTTCGTTTTAGAAGGCGCCATTGAGCGCAAAGAGAGCCTGTATGACCGTCACCCTCAAAACCCCAGAGGACATCGCAAAAATGCGGATCGCCGGCAAATTGGCCGCCGATGTGCTGGAAATGATTGCCGATTATGTCAAGCCGGGTGTCACCACCGAAGAGCTGGACCGCATCTGTCACGACTACATCGTCAATGAGCAGAAAGCCATTCCTGCCCCGCTCAACTACAAAGGCTTCCCGAAGTCGATCTGCACCTCGATCAACCATGTGGTCTGCCACGGCATCCCGAACGAGAAACCGTTGAAGGATGGCGACACGCTGAACATCGACGTCACCGTGATCAAGGACGGTTACCACGGCGATACCAGCCGCATGTTCCACGTCGGTACCGTGCCAGTCTGGGCCGAGCGTCTGTCCCAGGTGACTCAGGAATGCATGTACAAGGCCATCGAACTGGTCAAACCCGGCTGCCGCCTGGGCGATATCGGTGAGGTGATCCAGAAGCACGCGGAAAAGAACGGCTTCTCGGTGGTTCGCGAATTCTGCGGCCATGGCATCGGCAAAGTGTTCCACGAAGAGCCGCAGATCCTGCACTACGGCCGTGCCGGCACTGGCATGGAACTGAAAGCCGGCATGACCTTCACCATCGAGCCGATGATCAACCAGGGCAAAGCCGACACCAAGGTGTTGGGCGACGGCTGGACCGCCATTACCAAGGACCGCAAGCTGTCGGCACAGTGGGAACACACCCTGCTGGTGACCGATACCGGTTACGAGATCTTCACTTTGCGCAGCGACGATACCATCCCGCGCGTTTCGGCCTGATCCCGCCCGCTCCGTTCCCAGCCTTATAGAAAGGAAAGCCAATCGATGCCGCAGGTGGATCCCGAACTCTTCGACCGCGGCCAGTTCCAGGCTGAACTGGCCCTGAAGGCAAGCCCTATTGCTGCTTTCAAGAAGGCCATCCGTCAAGCCCGCGAGGTACTTGACGAACGGTTTCGCAGTGGTCGGGACATTCGCCGGCTGATCGAGGATCGCGCCTGGTTTATCGACAACATCCTGCAACAAGCCTGGGAACAGTTTAACTGGAGCGAAGATGCCGATATCGCCCTCGTGGCGGTCGGCGGCTACGGTCGTGGCGAGTTGCACCCCTATTCCGACATCGATCTGCTGATTTTACTGGACAACGCCGATCACGAAATTTTTCGCGATTCCATCGAGCGCTTTCTGACGTTGCTGTGGGACATCGGCCTGGAAGTCGGCCAGAGCGTTCGTTCGGTGGATGAATGCTCCGAAGAAGCCCGCGCAGACCTGACGGTCGTCACCAACCTGATGGAAAGCCGCACCATCTGCGGCCCTGAACGCCTGCGTCAGCGCATGCTGGACGTCACCAGCACCGAGCAAATGTGGCCCAGCAAGGAGTTCTTCCTGGCCAAACGCGCCGAGCAGAAAGCCCGGCACCACAAGTACAACGACACCGAGTACAACCTGGAACCCAACGTCAAAGGTTCGCCCGGCGGACTGCGCGATATTCAGACGATTCTGTGGGTCGCACGTCGTCAATACGGCACGCTGAACCTGCGAGCCCTGGCGGGTGAAGGTTTCCTGGTGGAAAGCGAAAATGCGCTGCTGGCCTCGTCCCAGGAGTTTCTGTGGAGGGTGCGCTATGCGCTGCACATGCTCGCCGGCCGCTCCGAAGACCGCTTGCTGTTCGATCACCAGCGCACGATTGCCGGGCTGCTGGGTTTCGAAGGCAATGACGCCAAGCACGCCATCGAAAACTTCATGCAGCAGTACTACCGGGTAGTCATGAGCATTGCCCAGCTCAGCGACCTGATTATCCAGCACTTCGAAGAAGTGATCCTGGCCCCCGAAGACGAAGCACCGCCACAACCGATCAACTCGCGGTTCCAGCTGCACGACGGCTACATCGAGGCGCGCAACGACAACGTGTTCCGCCGGACGCCATTCGCCATGCTCGAAATTTTCGTGCTGATGGCCCAGCAACCGGAGATCAAAGGCGTACGCGCCGATACCATCCGTCTGCTGCGGGAAAATCGTCATTTGATCGATGACGATTTTCGTAACGACATCCGCAACACCAGCCTGTTCATCGAGCTGTTCAAGTGCAAGATCGGCATCCACCGCAACCTGCGGCGCATGAACCGTTACGGCATCCTTGGGCGCTATTTGCCGGAGTTCGGTTTCATTGTCGGGCAGATGCAACATGACCTGTTTCACATCTATACGGTCGATGCGCACACCCTGAATCTCATCAAACACCTGCGTAAGCTGCAGTACACCCAGGTGTCGGAAAAATTCCCGCTGGCCAGCAAGCTCATGGCCAAACTGCCCAAACCCGAACTGATTTACCTCGCCGGTCTGTACCACGACATCGGCAAGGGCCGACATGGCGATCACTCGGAAATCGGTGCCGTGGATGCCGAAGCTTTTTGCCAGCGCCACCAGTTGCCGATCTGGGACAGCCGCCTGATCGTCTGGCTGGTGCAGAACCATCTGATGATGTCGACCACGGCCCAGCGCAAGGACTTGTCCGACCCGCATGTGATCCATGATTTCGCACAGACCGTCGGCGATGAAACCCGCCTCGATTATCTGTACGTGCTGACCGTTGCGGACATCAACGCTACCAACCCGACGCTATGGAACTCCTGGCGCGCGAGCCTGTTGCGCCAGCTCTACACCGAGACCAAACGCGCCTTGCGTCGTGGCCTGGAAAACCCGGTGGATCGCGAAGAGCAGATCCGCCAGACCCAGAGCGCGGCACTGGACATTCTGGTACGCGGCGGCAACGACCCGGACGATGTCGAGCAGTTGTGGGCGCAATTGGGCGATGACTATTTCCTGCGCCACACCGCCGGCGACGTGGCCTGGCACACTGACGCGATTCTGCAGCAGCCGGCCGACGGTGGCCCGCTGGTGCTGATCAAGGAAACCACCCAGCGCGAGTTCGAGGGCGGTACGCAGATCTTCATTTATGCACCGGACCAGCACGATTTCTTCGCCGTGACCGTGGCGGCGATGGACCAGCTCAATTTGAACATTCACGACGCCCGGGTCATCACCTCCAGCAGCCAGTTCACCCTCGACACCTATATTGTGCTCGACACCGATGGCGACTCGATCGGCGATAACCCGGCACGGGTCAAGCAGATCCGTGAAGGCCTGACCGAAGCCTTGCGCAATCCGGATAACTACCCGACCATCATCCAGCGTCGAGTGCCGCGCCAGCTCAAGCATTTCGCGTTTGCGCCACAGGTGACGATCCACAACGACGCTCAGCGTCCGGTGACCGTGCTGGAACTCAGCGCCCCGGATCGCCCCGGCCTGCTGGCACGGATCGGCACGATCTTCCTCGAGTTCGACCTGTCGCTGCAAAATGCCAAGATCGCTACCTTGGGCGAGCGCGTGGAAGACGTTTTCTTCATCACCGACGCGAACAATCAGCCGCTGTCCGACCCGTTGCTGTGCAGCCGTTTGCAGGATGCAATCGTCAAGCAACTGAGCGTCAGCCAGGAAGCCGATATCAAACTGTCACGAATCAGTTTCTGAATTAACAAACCGCCATGGGAGCGCGAACCTGCCCTTTGTAGGAGCTGGCTTGCCAGCGATGAATTCAAATGCGCCGCGCTCACTCGGTAACACGCGTTATCGTTAACGATCATCGCTGGCAAGCCAGCTCCTACAGGAATCAGAGCTTGTCTGCCCCCGCACCGAACGAGACTCATCGATGAACAACGCTCTGAACCAGTTGCAGCCCTACCCGTTCGAAAAGCTCCGCGCCCTGCTCGGCAGCGTCACGCCAGACCCGGACAAGCGCGCCATTGCGTTGTCCATCGGCGAGCCGAAACACCGCTCGCCAAGCTTCGTCGCCGAAGCGCTGGCGAGCAATCTGGATCAGATGGCCGTATACCCGACCACCCTCGGCATTCCGGCCCTGCGTGAAGCCATTGCCGCCTGGTGCGAACGTCGCTTCAACGTCCCGAACGGCTGGCTCGACCCGGCACGTAACGTTTTGCCGGTCAACGGTACCCGTGAAGCGCTGTTCGCTTTCACCCAGACCGTAGTCAACCGGGGTGACGATGCACTGGTGGTCAGCCCGAACCCGTTTTATCAAATCTACGAAGGCGCGGCGTTCCTCGCCGGGGCCAAGCCGCATTACCTGCCGTGCCTGGATGAAAACGGCTTCAACCCGGACTTCGACGCCGTATCGCCGGATATCTGGAAGCGCTGCCAGATCCTGTTCCTGTGCTCGCCGGGCAACCCGACCGGTGCGCTGATTCCAGTCGAAACCCTGAAGAAGCTGATCGCCCTGGCCGACGAATACGACTTCGTGATCGCTGCCGACGAGTGCTATAGCGAACTGTACTTCGACGAACAAACCCCGCCGCCGGGCCTGCTCAGCGCCTGCGTGGAACTGGGCCGCAAGGACTTCAAGCGTTGCGTGGTGTTCCATAGCCTGTCCAAACGCTCCAACCTGCCGGGCCTGCGTTCCGGGTTCGTGGCTGGCGACGCGGATGTTCTCAAAGGCTTCCTGCTCTATCGCACCTACCACGGCTGCGCGATGCCGGTTCAGACCCAACTGGCCAGCGTTGCCGCCTGGAATGACGAAGTGCATGTGCGGGCCAATCGTGCGCTGTATCGCGAAAAGTATGACGCGGTACTGGAAATTCTCAGCCCGGTAATGGATGTGCAACGTCCGGATGGCGGTTTCTACCTGTGGCCGAATGTGGCGGGAGATGATGCTGCGTTCTGTCGCGATCTGTTCGAGCAAGAACACGTGACTGTCGTGCCGGGCTCCTACTTGTCCCGCGAAGTCGATGGCGTCAACCCGGGCGCCGGGCGTGTGCGCCTGGCGCTGGTCGCGCCGCTGGCGGAGTGCGTGGAAGCCGCCGAGCGAATTCGCAATTTCGTGCAGCGCCGTAAATAACAGCCTCGCGCCCACATGAAAGCGCTGCGCCCGCAGCGCTTTCAAGCATAAGCGCTGTTCCCGAAAAATCACTGCGTGCTTGTGCCTGGGCCGACCATTGAAGTGCCACATTCGCCGTCTAGAATGCAGGCCGACTGCAGCACCTGTATCGCATGGAACAGCGGCTATCCAAGTCAAAAAGACAAACCCGACCACAGCCGCCGCGAAACCGCCCGGTCATGGCATAATCCGTCACCTTTCGTTCCCAGCACCTGCAAAGGAGGCAATTCCTTGACCGTTTCAAGCAAAACGTTGCACCTTTTCGGCATCAAAGCCTGCGATACCATGAAAAAGGCGCGCACCTGGCTCGATGAACATGCTGTCAGCTATGACTTTCACGATTACAAAACGGTCGGTATCGACCGTGAACACCTGCGCCAATGGTGCGACGAGCACGGCTGGCAAGTGGTGTTGAACCGCGCAGGCACGACCTTTCGCAAGCTCGACGACGAACGCAAAGCCGATCTCGACCAGTCGAAAGCCATCGAACTGATGCTCGCGCAACCCTCGATGATCAAGCGCCCGGTGCTCGATCTCGGTGACCGAACCCTGATTGGCTTCAAGCCAGATATCTACGCGGCAGCGCTCAAGTAAGGCAGCCCGTTCCATTTTGTTAGAGGTGTCAACATGTCCACTACCCTGTTCAGCCTGGCCTTTGGTGTCGGCACTCAAAACCGTCAAGGCGCATGGCTGGAAGTGTTTTACGCGCAGCCACTGCTCAACCCCTCGGCCGAACTGGTCGCTGCCATTGCGCCGGTTCTGGGCTACACCGACGGCAATCAGGCCATCGCCTTCAGCACTGCTCAGGCGTCGCAACTGGCCGAAGCGTTGAAAGGTGTCGACGCTGCACAAGCGGCACTGCTGACCCGTCTGGCCGAGAGTCACAAGCCGCTGGTCGCGACTATTCTGGCCGAAGACGCTCAACTGAGCTCCACGCCTGAGGCTTACCTCAAGCTGCATTTGCTGTCCCATCGCCTGGTCAAGCCGCATGGCCTGAACCTGGCCGGCGTGTTCCCGCTGCTGCCGAACGTGGCCTGGACCAGCCAAGGCGCGATCGACCTGGCCGAACTGGCCGAGCATCAATTGGAAGCGCGTCTGCGCGGCGAGCTGCTGGAAGTATTCTCGGTGGACAAGTTCCCGAAAATGACCGACTACGTGGTACCGGCCGGCGTGCGTATCGCTGATGCGGCGCGTATTCGTCTGGGCGCTTACGTGGGCGAAGGCACCACCGTGATGCACGAAGGTTTCGTCAACTTCAATGCTGGTACCGAAGGCCCGGGCATGATCGAAGGTCGTGTGTCGGCGGGTGTTTTCGTTGGCAAGGGCTCGGACCTGGGCGGCGGTTGCTCGACCATGGGCACCCTGTCGGGTGGCGGCAACATCGTGATCAAGGTTGGCGAAGGCTGCCTGATCGGCGCCAACGCCGGTATCGGTATCCCGTTGGGCGACCGCAACACCGTTGAGTCGGGCCTGTACGTGACGGCCGGCACCAAGGTTGCGTTGCTGGATGAGCACAACAAGCTGGTCAAAGTCGTTAAAGCCCGTGAGCTGGCCGGTCAGCCTGACCTGCTGTTCCGTCGCAATTCGGAGACCGGTGCCGTGGAGTGCAAAACCCACAAATCGGCCATCGAACTGAATGAAGCGCTGCACGCTCACAACTAAGCAGAGCATCAAACGATCACCTGTGTTGTAGGAGCGGGCTTGCCCGCGAAGGGGCCCTAGAGGTCGCCAAAAGCTTCGCGGGCAAGCCCGCTCCTACACACACAGGTTTGGCGTACACCCGCCCATGTTCACCAGGGCCCGATAGCATGATGATTCCCTCTCCCTGGCGCGCCGATTTTCCGGCCATCGCCGCTTTGCAACGGCAAGACCAGACTTATCTGGACAACGCCGCCACCACGCAAAAACCTCAAGCCCTGCTGGATGCCCTGACGCATTACTACGCCAACGGCGCGGCCAACGTGCATCGGGCGCAACATTTGCCCGGCGCCCACGCGACTCAGGCATTCGAGGACAGCCGCAGCAAAGTTGCGCAATGGCTCAATACCGGCGATTGCGGGCAGATCATCTTCACCCACGGCGCGACGTCCGCGCTGAACCTCCTGGCCTATGGCCTGGAGCACTTATTCAATCCGGGCGATGAAATTGTCATCAGCGCCCTGGAGCACCACGCCAACCTGTTGCCATGGCAGCAACTGGCCCACCGTCGCGACCTGAAACTGGTGATTCTGCCGCTGAATGTCGACGGTTTGATCGATCTTGATATCGCCGCGTCGTTGATCGGTCAGCGCACCCGTTTGCTGGCAGTCAGTCAGCTGTCCAACGTGCTCGGCGCCTGGCAACCGTTACCCGCGTTACTGGCGATGGCCAAAGCGCACAACGCGCTGACCGTCGTCGACGGCGCTCAAGGCGTGGTCCATGGCCGGCATGACGTGCAGGCGCTGGGTTGCGACTTCTATGTGTTTTCCAGCCACAAGCTCTACGGCCCGGATGGCCTCGGTGTACTGTTTGGTCGTCATGAAGCGCTCGCACAACTGCGTCCGTGGCAGTTCGGTGGCGAAATGGTACTGGATGCCAACTACCACGACGCCCGCTTTCGTCCTGCACCACTGGGGTTCGAAGCAGGTACGCCGCCGATTTCCAGCGTGATTGGCCTGGGGGCGACCCTGGATTATCTGGCCGGGCTCGATCAGGACGCCGTGTCCGCCCATGAAGCGGCGCTGCATGACTATTTGCTCAAAGGCCTTGAGGCGCGCAACGGCATTCGTCTGCTGGGCAAGCCGCAACTGGCACTGGCCAGTTTTGTCGTCGAGGGTGTGCATAACTCCGATCTGGCGCATTTGCTGACCGAACAAGGGGTCGCCGTTCGCGCCGGTCATCATTGCGCCATGCCGTTGCTCAAAAGCTTTGAACTGGCCGGGGCGATTCGGGTGTCGTTGGCGTTGTACAACGACTCCAAGGATCTTGAGCGCTTTTTTGAAGCGCTGGATCAAGCATTGGAGTTGTTGCGATGACCTTGCCCGCCGATGCCGTCACCGCGCTGGATACTTTTCAGAAGACTGCGAGTTGGGAGCAGCGGGCGCGGTTGCTGATGCAATGGGGCGACCGCCTGCCGGCGTTGAGCGATGTGGATAAAGTCGAGGCCAACCGCGTGCATGGCTGTGAAAGCCAAGTCTGGCTGGTCGGAGCGCTGCAGGACGGTCATTGGCAGTTCAGCGCCAGCAGCGATGCACGTTTGATTCGCGGGTTGGTGGCATTGCTGCTGGCGCGGGTCAATGGGTTGTCCGCTGCCGAACTGCAACAGGTGGATTTGCCGGAGTGGTTTAATCAGCTGGGGCTGTCGCGGCAGTTGTCGTCGTCGCGCAGTAATGGGTTGAATGCGGTGTTGCAGCGGATGCGTGAGCTAGCGCACTGATCGTCCCCACGCTCTGCGTGGGAATGCCTCCACGGACGCTCCGCGTTCGGCTCTGAAAGGGACGCGGAGCGTCCCGGGCTGCATTCCCACGCAGAGCGTGGGAACGATCGTTTGCCAGGCCGCGGTCAGGCAGGTTTGATGCGATCCGCCGGGCGTCGAACCCCGGCCACAATCTTATCCACAGCCTTGGTCGCCGCGACCATGCCGAACGTCGCCGTCACCATCATCACCGCGCCAAAGCCCCCGGCGCAGTCGAGCTTCACGCCATCGCCGACAAAACTCTTCTGCAAGCAAATGCTGCCATCCGGTTTCGGGTAGCGCAGTTGCTCGGTGGAAAACACGCAGGGTACGCTGTAATGGCGGGTCACGGTGCGGGAGAAGCCGTAGTCGCGGCGCAGCGTGGAGCGCACTTTCGACGCCAGCGGATCGTTGAACGTGCGGTTCAAGTCGCAGACCTGGATCAGCGTCGGGTCGATTTGCCCGCCCGCGCCGCCGGTGGTGATGATCTGAATCTTGCGACGTTTGCACCAGGCAATCAGCGCAGCCTTGGCGTTGACGCTGTCGATGCAGTCAATCACGCAGTCGATGTTCGGCGTGATGTACTCGGCCATGGTTTCGCGGGTGACGAAGTCCGCCACCGTATGCACCATGCAATCCGGGTTGATCCCGCGCAGGCGCTCGGCCATCACCTCGACCTTGGGCTTGCCGACGGTGCTGTCGAGCGCATGCAGTTGACGGTTGACGTTGCTGACACAAACGTCGTCCAAGTCAAACAGCGAAATCTCGCCCACGCCACACCGGGCAACCGCTTCCGCCGCCCAGGAACCGACGCCACCGACGCCGACGATCGCCACATGAGCCGCGCGCAAGCGCTCAAGGCCTTCGATGCCATACAAGCGGGCGATGCCAGCAAACCGCGGATCTTCTGTACTCATGACCATTACCCCAAAAACCGGCGCGCATTATAGGGCCGTCGGCGGTCAAGAGCACCTTTGGGCTATGGACGGCAGTCTTGACGGCTTCAATTGACTACAAATTTATTGGAATTGGGCTACATCGTCCCGGTCGAAGAACTTAAGTCGACCTGGATTGCCCAATGTCGGGCGTTTCCCTGTTCGCTGTACGGTCAGAGAACCTCCAGTGTAGGATGCGCGCCCCTGCCAACTGGCAGCCAGCCGCAAACCGTTCCTTCGTTCCACAGCCTTTGGAACCCGAAAAAGCTATGTCATCGCGTAAATTTGGACTCAACCTGGTCGTGGTGCTCGCCATCGCAGCCTTGTTTACCGGCTTCTGGGCGCTGGTCAATCGCCCGGTCACCGCCCCCAACTGGCCTGAGCAGATCTCAGGCTTTTCATACTCGCCGTTTCAACAAGGCCAGTACCCGCAAAAAGCTCAGTACCCGACCGACGATGAAATGCGTCGCGACCTGGAGATCATGAGCAAACTGACGGACAACATCCGCACCTACTCGGTCGACGGCACGCTGGAGAATATTCCCAAACTGGCGGAAGAATTCGGCCTGCGGGTGACCCTGGGGATCTGGATCAGCCCGGATCAGGAACGCAACGAGCGCGAGATTCTGCGCGCCGTTGAATTGGCTAACACTTCCCGCAGCGTTGTTCGCGTGGTTGTCGGTAACGAGGCGATCTTCCGTAAGGAAATTACCGCCAAGGACCTGAGCGTGATCCTCGATCGTGTTCGTGCCGCCGTGAAAGTGCCAGTGACCACCTCCGAGCAGTGGCACATCTGGGAAGAAAACCCGAGCCTGGCCAAGCACGTCGATTTGATTGCCGCTCACGTCCTGCCGTACTGGGAACACATTCCGATGGAGCAGTCGGGACAATTCGTTCTCGACCGCGCCCGTGACCTGAAAAAGATGTTCCCGAAAAAACCGCTGCTGCTTTCCGAAGTAGGCTGGCCGAGCAACGGCCGCATGCGCGGTGGCGCCGATGCGTCGCCGGCGGACCAGGCGATTTACCTGCGCACGTTGGTCAACAAGCTCAACCGCCAAGGCTTCAACTACTTCGTGATCGAGGCGTTCGACCAACCGTGGAAGGCCAGTGACGAAGGCTCGGTGGGCGCGTACTGGGGCGTGTTCAACGCCGCACGCCAGCAGAAATTCAACTTCGAAGGCCCGGTCGTCGCGATCCCGCAATGGCGGGTACTGGCTATCGGCTCGGTAGTGCTGGCATTGCTGTCCTTGACGCTGCTGATGATCGATGGCTCGGCCCTGCGTCAACGTGGCCGCACCTTCCTGACCTTTATCGCGTTCCTCTGCGGTTCGGTGCTGGTGTGGATCGGTTACGACTACAGCCAGCAATACAGCACCTGGTTCAGCCTGACAGTGGGCTTCTTGCTCGCCCTCGGTGCACTCGGGGTGTTTATCGTGCTGCTGACAGAGGCCCACGAACTGGCCGAAGCGGTCTGGACCCACAAACGCCGGCGTGAATTCCTGCCAGTGGTGGGCGATTCGCACTACCGACCGAAAGTGTCGATCCACGTACCGTGCTACAACGAGCCGCCGGAGATGGTCAAACAGACCCTCAACGCCCTGGCCAACCTCGACTATCCGGACTTCGAAGTCCTGATCATCGACAACAACACCAAAGACCCGGCGGTCTGGGAACCGGTGCGCGATTATTGCGCAACCCTCGGCCCGCGCTTCAAGTTCTTCCACGTGGCACCGTTGGCCGGTTTCAAGGGCGGCGCGCTGAATTACCTGATTCCGCACACCGCCAAGGATGCCGAAGTGATTGCGGTGATCGACTCGGACTACTGCGTCGACCCGAACTGGCTCAAGCACATGGTGCCGCACTTCGTCGACCCGAAAATCGCCGTGGTGCAGTCGCCGCAGGATTACCGCGACCAGAACGAAAGCACCTTCAAGAAGCTCTGCTACGCGGAATACAAAGGCTTCTTCCACATCGGCATGGTCACCCGCAACGACCGTGATGCGATCATTCAGCACGGCACCATGACCATGACCCGGCGCTCGGTGCTCGAGGAACTGGGCTGGGCCGACTGGTGCATCTGTGAAGATGCCGAGTTGGGTCTGCGCGTGTTCGAGAAAGGTCTGTCGGCGGCGTACTACCACGACAGTTATGGCAAGGGCCTGATGCCCGATACCTTTATCGACTTCAAGAAACAGCGTTTCCGCTGGGCTTACGGAGCGATTCAGATCATCAAGCGTCACACCGCCAGCCTGCTGCGCGGCAAGGACACCGAACTGACCCGAGGCCAGCGTTACCACTTCCTCGCGGGCTGGTTGCCGTGGGTCGCAGACGGCATGAACATTTTCTTCACCGTCGGCGCCCTGTTGTGGTCGGCGGCGATGATCATCGTGCCGCAACGAGTCGATCCGCCGCTGCTGATTTTCGCGATCCCGCCATTGGCGCTGTTCGTGTTCAAGGTCGGCAAGATCATCTTCCTGTACCGACGTGCTGTGGGGGTCAACCTCAAGGATGCGTTCTGCGCGGCATTGGCCGGGCTGGCGTTGTCGCACACCATCGCCAAAGCCGTGCTGTACGGTTTCTTCACCAGCAGCATTCCGTTCTTCCGCACCCCGAAAAACGCCGATAACCACGGCTTCTGGGTAGCCATTTCGGAAGCGCGCGAAGAGGTGTTCATCATGTTGCTGTTGTGGGGCGCGGCACTGGGAATCTTCCTGGTGAACGGCCTGCCGAGCAACGACATGCGCTTCTGGGTGACCATGTTGCTGGTGCAGTCGCTGCCGTATCTGGCGGCGCTGATCATGGCGTTCTTGTCTTCGCTGCCAAAACCGGTGGTCGAAGCCGAGACCGCACCGGCTGTCTAAATCAGTACAGATGCACTAAACGGCGGCCAATGGCCGCCGTTTTGCTTTAAGATAACCGCCATTTTGCAGGCCTTGGCCGGGCACGTACCAACGGCCAAACGCCATACCTGTGGGAGCGGGCTTGCTCGCGAAGCTTTTGGCGTCAGTAATGGCCCCTTCGCGAGCAAGTCGAATCGTCGCACCGCCGCCCCCACATTTAGCCCGCGCCCATATTTCATGTTTTCGGAGCTTTCCATGACGGCCCACGCCGACCTTTCGCCGACCCTTCAACTCGCCATCGACCTGATCCGCCGTCCGTCCGTGACGCCGGTCGACGCCGATTGCCAGAAGCAGATGATGCAGCGCCTGGGGGATGCCGGTTTCAAGCTGGAACCGATGCGCATCGAAGATGTGGATAACTTCTGGGCGACTCACGGTAAACACGAAGGCCCGGTGCTGTGCTTCGCCGGTCACACCGACGTGGTCCCGACCGGTCCGGTAACCGCCTGGCAGATCGACCCATTCAATGCGGTGATCGACGAACATGGCATGCTCTGCGGCCGTGGCGCGGCGGACATGAAAGGCAGCCTCGCCTCGATGACCGTGGCGGCTGAGCGCTTTGTCGTCGATTACCCGGATCACAAGGGCAAGGTTGCGTTTCTGATCACTAGTGACGAAGAAGGCCCGGCACATCACGGCACCAAGGCTGTGATCGAACGCCTCGTCGCCCGTAAGGAACGTCTGGACTGGTGCATCGTCGGCGAACCATCGAGCACCACTCTGGTGGGTGACGTGGTCAAGAATGGCCGTCGTGGCTCCCTCGGCGCCAAATTGACCGTGCGCGGCGTGCAGGGTCATGTGGCGTATCCGCACCTGGCGAAGAACCCGATCCACCTCGCTGCCCCAGCGCTGGCCGAACTGGCCGCCGAGCATTGGGACCACGGCAACGATTTCTTCCCGCCGACCAGTTTCCAGATTTCCAACGTCAATTCCGGCACCGGCGCGACTAATGTGATCCCCGGTGATCTGGTGGCGGTGTTCAACTTCCGTTTCTCCACCGAATCCACTGTCGAAGGCCTGCAAAAGCGCGTCGCCGATATCCTCGACAAGCATGACCTGGACTGGCACATCGACTGGGCGCTGTCCGGCCTGCCGTTCCTCACCGAACCGGGCGCCTTGCTCGACGCAGTGTCGGCAAGCATCAAGGACATTACCGGTCGCGAAACCACAGCCTCCACCAGCGGCGGTACATCCGACGGGCGCTTCATCGCGACCATGGGCACTCAGGTTGTTGAACTGGGCCCGGTCAACGCAACGATTCACCAGGTCAACGAGCGTGTGCTGGCGGCCGACCTCGATGTGCTGACCGAAATCTACTACCAGACCCTGATCAAGTTGCTCGCCTGATGCTCGCCTGCCCGATCTGTAGCGAACCGCTGAATGCGGTGGACAACGGCGTGGTCTGCCCCGCCGGGCATCGTTTCGACCGTGCGCGGCAGGGTTACCTGAACCTGCTGCCGGTGCAGCATAAAAACAGCCGCGACCCTGGGGATAACCTGGCGATGGTCGAAGCCCGTCGCGACTTTTTGAACGCCGGCCATTACGCGCCGGTGGCCAAGCGACTGGCGGAACTGGCGGCGCAATACGCGCCCCAGCGCTGGCTGGACATCGGTTGTGGCGAGGGTTACTACACCGCGCAAATCGCCGAAGCGTTGCCCAACGCCGACGGCTATGCCCTGGACATTTCCCGGGAAGCGGTCAAACGCGCCTGCAAACGCAACCCTGCGCTGACCTGGTTTATCGCCAGCATGGCGCGGGTGCCATTGGCCTCAGGCAGTTGCCAATTTCTCGCCAGCGTTTTCAGCCCGCTGGACTGGGAAGAGGCCAAACGCTTGCTCAGCCCCGGCGGCGGCTTGATGAAAGTCGGGCCGACCAGCGGCCATCTGATGGAATTGCGTGAGCGGCTGTACGACGAAGTGCGCGAGTACACCGACGACAAGCATTTGGCGCTGGTGCCGGAAGGCATGGCGCTGCAGCACAGCGAAACCCTGGAATTCAAACTGCTGCTTGCCAGTGGTCAGGATCGTGCGAACCTGTTGGCCATGACACCCCACGGCTGGCGCGCGAGTGCCGAACGCCGGGCGGCAGTCATCGAACAGGCTGAGCCGTTCGAGGTCACCGTGTCGATGCGCTACGATTATTTTGTTCTTCAATAACCCAAATTTTGACCCGCTAAATCCGCGAATGGATTTTTCAGACCCGCAGTGAGGACATCCATGCGCCAACCCGATATCGAGATTTACCTGAAAGACGCCGACGTCGACTACAAGGCCATCGCGGCCTGGCTCGGCGCGGCTTTAGGCCCGTGTACCGACTGGGTGCAGAAAGGCCAGACCTACAAGTGCAAGGCCGGCAACGTGCCGGTCACCTGGCTGCCGAAAGCCGTCGGCAAATGGAACAGCCTGTACCTGGAAAGCGACCAGACCCCCTGGGAAGACGACATCGCCTGCGCCCGTGCCGCATTTGCCGCGCTGAACGTTGAAGTGCGTTGCGCACCGGGTACATGGGTCGAGGAAGAAGGTGAAGAGACGGCGGATCGCTGGATTCGCATCAGCGCCGATGGTGAAGAAGAAATCACCTGGAAAACCGCATAATCCAGGTCACCGCAAAACCTGTAGGAGCGAGGCTTGCCCGCGAAGGCGTCATCACTGGCGCTAAAAGCTTCGCGGGCAAGCCTCGCTCCTACAAGGGGTTTTGCGTGATCTGAGGGTTGGGTTTACAACTCCACCACATCCTCAGCCTGCAAGCCCTTCTCGCCGGTCACCACCGCATACTCAACCTGCTGACCTTCAGTCAGCGAGCGATGCCCTTCGCCGCGGATCGCGCGGTAGTGCACGAACACGTCCACCCCATCCTCGCGCTGAATGAAGCCATAGCCCTTGGCGTCGTTGAACCACTTCACATTGCCGGTTTCGCGCGTTGCCATGTATCAGTCCCTCTTCTTTTTATTTTGAGCGGCCGAGTATATGACAGCTGCCAAAACTCTCAACTCAAGTTTACTTAGCCGCTTTTTTGCCGATTTTCGGCGAATACGGCACACTATCTGCCGCCCGAGCAAACGCTCGGTTTATTTCACTCACGCAGAAGCCGTATGACCCGTTCCCCGTTCCGCCGTCTTGTGTTTGGCACCCTGCGCCGACTGCTGTACCTCTGGGTTCGCTCGGAGACGATCAACCAGTCGTCGTTCACCCTTAACCTCGACCGCAGCCGGCCGGTGTTCTACGTCCTGCAAAATCCTTCACTGACCGACCTCGCCGTGGTCGATACCGAATGCAGCAAGGCCGGCCTGCCCCGCCCGGTATTGCCCGTATCGGTGGGTACGTTGACAGAACCCGCCGCCTTCTTTTACCTGACGCCAGACCCCGATTGGCTCGGCCGTCAGGACAAACGCGGTGCGCCACCGACCCTGACCCGTCTGGTCAGCGCCCTGAGCCAGAACGCCGCCGAAGACGCGCAGATCATTCCGGTCAGCGTGTTCTGGGGTCAGTCGCCGGACAGCGAATCGAGCCCGTGGAAACTGCTGTTCGCCGACAGCTGGGCAGTCACCGGGCGTTTGCGTCGGCTGCTGAGCATCATGATTCTGGGACGCAAGACCCGGGTGCAGTTCTCGGCACCGATCCATCTGCGTGAATTGATCGATCACAACAAAGGCCACGAGCGCACCGTGCGCATGGCCCAGCGGATTCTGCGGGTGCACTTTCGCAATCTCAAAGCCGCGGTGATCGGCCCGGACATTTCCCACCGTCGTAATCTGGTCAAAGGCCTGCTCAATCAGCCCCTGGTCAAACAGGCGATCCTCGACGAAGCCGAGCGCGAGAACATTTCCCCGGAAAAAGCCAAGGCCCAGGCCTTGCGCTACGGCAACGAGATCGCCTCGGACTACACCTACACCGCGATCCGTTTTCTGGAGGTGGTGCTGAGCTGGTTCTGGAACAAGATTTACGACGGGATCAAGGTCAACCACATCGAAGGTGTGCAAAAAGTCGCCCAGGGTCACGAAGTGATCTACGTGCCGTGCCACCGCAGCCACATCGACTATTTACTGCTCTCCTATCTGCTGTTCCGCAATGGCCTGACCCCGCCGCACATTGCCGCCGGGATCAATCTCAACATGCCGGTGATCGGCAGCCTGCTGCGCCGTGGCGGCGCGTTCTTCATGCGCCGCACGTTCAAGGGCAACCCGCTCTACACCTCGGTGTTCAACGAATACCTGCACACCCTGTTCACCAAAGGCTTCCCGGTCGAGTACTTCGTCGAGGGCGGCCGTTCGCGCACCGGGCGCATGCTGCAACCGAAAACCGGGATGCTCGCGATCACTCTGCGCAGCTTCCTGCGTTCGTCGCGCATGCCGATCGTCTTCGTGCCGGTGTACATCGGCTATGAGCGCGTGCTGGAAGGCCGCACCTACCTCGGCGAATTGCGGGGCGCGAGCAAGAAGAAAGAATCGATCTTCGACATTTTCAAAGTCATCGGCGCGCTCAAACAGCGCTTCGGCCAGGTCGCGGTCAACTTCGGTGAGCCGATCAAACTGGCGGAATTCCTCGACAGCGAACAGCCTGACTGGCGCCATCAGGAACTCGGCCCGCAATTCAAACCGGCCTGGCTCAACGAAACCACCCACCGCCTCGGCGAGAAAGTCGCGCAGCATTTGAACGAAGCAGCGGCGATCAACCCGGTGAATCTGGTGGCCCTGGCGTTGCTGTCCACCAGCCGTCTGGCCTTGGACGATCGCGCCATGGCGCGGGTGCTCGATCTGTATCTGGCGCTGTTGCGCAAGGTGCCCTACTCCTCGCACACCACCCTGCCGGAGGGCGACGGTCGAGCGTTGATCGAGCATGTGAAGGACATGGACCTGTTGTCCGAGCAAAGCGATGCGCTGGGCAAGATTCTGTACCTGGACGAACAAAACGCCGTTCTGATGACCTACTACCGCAACAACGTGCTGCATATTTTCGCGTTGCCGGCGTTGCTGGCGAGTTTCTTCCAGAGCACCTCGCGCATGAGCCGCGAGCAGATTCTGCGTTACACCCACGCGCTGTACCCGTACTTGCAATCGGAGCTGTTCATTCGCTGGTCCATGGATGAATTGGACGCCGTGATCGATCAATGGCTTGAAGCATTCGTCGAGCAAGGTCTGCTGCGTTTCGAAAACGATGTCTACCTGCGCCCGGCGCCAAGCTCGCGGCATTTTGTGCTGCTGACGCTGTTGTCCAAGAGCATCGCCCAGACCTTGCAGCGCTTTTATATGACCGTTTCCTTGCTGCTCAACAGCGGCCAGAACAGCATCAGCGCCGAAGAACTCGAAGACCTGTGCACGGTCATGGCCCAGCGCCTGTCAATCCTCCATGGCCTGAACGCCCCGGAGTTCTTCGACAAGAGCCTGTTCCGTCACTTCATCCAGACAATGCTCGACCTGGACGTGCTCAAGCGCGATGAAGCCGGCAAGTTGAGCTATCACGAATTACTCGGCGAACTCGCCGAAGGTGCGGCCAAACGGGTGTTGTCGGCGGAGATTCGTTTGTCTATTCAGCAAGTAGCGTTGCACGGCAATGAAAGTGCCGCAGAGAAAAAACCGCCAACAATATAAGAACCCATTAAGTATTTTTTGCACGGAAATAAAAGGATGTATTTCCGCCAGAGGACAAACCTAAAAGATAAGTTAGTATCCACAACGCGTATTTAAAGGCCAGCCAAAGGATACTAAAATGAACAAATACATCTCCGGAAAAGTTCTTTTCAGCAAAACTCCATACGAAATTCAAACTAACTACACCACTAAAACAAGCCTCTACAAATACTTTAACAACAACGCATCCACACTCATAAACATGCGCAGTGAGAACTCGCTGAAACACCAGTGGTGGGAGTTTGAATTTATTATTGAGCACAAGCCCGGCGACCCCCAAATGAATGATTATCGTATTATCGCAGAGGTATTTCTTCCAGATGGAACGCTGCTCGCCAAAGGGGATGAACATCTGACAATTGACTTCAATTATGGTATTCGACATCATCAGGACATTTACCTTAAACCTGTATTCATAGTTTAATCCAAAAAAACCGAGAGATTTAACCGTCATACAGCTGGTTGGCAGCTACCCACAGCCACTGAAAATCCGCGTTGACTCTGTCCGCTAATCCCTTCTTTCCGCACAAGGAAGCCGCCATGCTCCGCCCTACCCTTCGCGTCGCCGGCTTGTGCGCAAGCTTGATGATCTGCGCCAACGCCCTGGCTCTGTCGCTCAATGACCTGTCGCAACAAGACGCCACCGGCGGTCTCAAGGACGCCCTGACCCAGGGTGCGCAACTGGCCGTTAAACAACTCGGCGCGCCTGGCGGCTTCAGCAACAACCCGGAGGTGAAAATCGAGCTGCCGGGCAAACTGGGTAAAGTCGCCAAGAAAATGAAACAGTTCGGCATGGGCGATCAGGTCGATCAACTGGAAACCAGCATGAACAAAGCGGCTGAAACGGCCGTGACGCAGGCTCAGCCGATCCTGGTGGATGCGGTGAAGAAAATGACCGTGGAAGATGCCAAGGGGATTCTCGGCGGCGGCAAGGACTCGGCCACTCAGTACCTGAGCAAAACCAGCCGCGAGCAGATCCGCACCGAGTTCCTGCCGATCGTCAAACAAGCCACCGACCAAGTGGGTTTGGCCCAGCAGTACAACGCATTCGCCGGGCAAGCCGCGACGCTGGGTGTGCTGGATGCGAAAAACGCCAACATCGAAAGCTACGTCACGGAGCAGGCGTTGAACGGTTTGTTCGAGATGATCGGCAAGCAGGAAGAAACCATTCGCCAGAACCCTGCGGCGGCGGCGACCAGTTTGGCGAAGAAGGTGTTTGGTACGCTCTAAATACTGTGGGAAGCCCGGACTTATGTGGCGAGGGGACTTAAGCCGCGGAACCTGGAACGGGCTTGCTCGCGAAAGCGGTGTGTCAGGCGACATCAATATTGACAGCGCCTCCGTCTTCGCGAGCAAGCGCGCTCCTACACTGACATTGGGGCTTGCCCCCCTCGCAACATAAGCTCCCACGAAAATCAGACCACCGACGCCGCCCGCAGGAAGAACACCCACTCACGCCCCATCTTCCTTTTCTCGAACACCTTCAACTCGACCAGCCCGTTCAGGGTGGCCGACGCGGTGTTGTAAGAGCAGTTCAGATTCTCCTTCACATTGACCGCCGCCGTGAACTCCTTGGCCATACCACTCTTGGCCACTTGATATACGGCTCGCTGTTTCTCGGTGAGCTGGTCGAAAAAACCTGACTCCAGCAGCCATCGATCAAAGCTCTCGGTGTAGGCCAGGCTTTTTCGATAAGCCTCGGTAAAAGCGCTGACTGATCGGGAGATGACTGAACACTGGAAATCGATGAAATAGGTCAGGTCCAGGTCATCGGCTTCGGTATTCAGATACGAGCGCCCGTATTTCACCGGCGCGTTGCGCAGCAACAGGCTGATCGCGATATAGCGAAAGGCCGAGTAATCATTCTTGAACATGAACCAGTAAAACAGAGCCCGCGCGACCCGACCGTTGCCATCGCGAAAAGGATGCTCATAACCCAGGGCAAAATGCAGCGCGATACCTTTGATCAAGGGATGTAGGTAATCACCCTGATTGGGATCGTCGTGAGACTGGTTGATCCACTTCGACAACACCTGCAATCGTGACGCGAGCCCCGCTGCGGGCGGTGGCGTATGAACGGTGTTGCCTTCGCCGTCCTGCACCACCACATCATCGTTGATCCTGAAATTCCCTGGTGAGTATTGAGTGTCATCGATGCCCTCGACACCGACACGATGCATCGCCGTGATCAGCTCGATGCTCAAGGGTTCATAACGCTTTTCCCAGGCGAAGTTCATCATCTTGTAGTTACCGATGACCATCCGTTCATCCGGCGTGCGCGGCTGGCGTTGGCGCTTGAGCATGTCCTTGGCTACTCGGGTTGTGGTCGCCGCGCCTTCGAGCTGGCTGCTGCTGATGGCTTCGTCTTCGATCAGATCGTTGAGTAAATAGCTGAAATGCGCGCGTTCGCCGATCTGTCCGGTCATGTATTCCAGCGCTGCCGTCGTCGCTCGTCGATCGACGGCCGAAATAGCTTTCTGTGCCAATGGGGTCAGCACAAATTGGCCCCACTGAATGGGCTCGCCCAGTGGCAAAAGGCTCGAATACTGCGCGGCCCGGGCTTTCTTGACCAAAGCCCAGCACAAATTCGAATCCAGACCCGGCGCCCAGCGGTAGCGCAACTCATCGAACGTAAGATAGCGCCCCTGATCGTCCAGAGGCTTGAGCAGTGCGAGATAGTCCGAGAGGCGTTCCTTGTGGGGCGATTGCCCCAACAGATCGAATACCGGGTCGGATCTGCCCTTCAGCGTGGGCGGTTTTTTCATTATCGGTGGCTCAAAAACTCATGAAATTGAGTCTTGAGTACAACAGCGCACCTACATTGACTCAATATCAGACGGATCTGAAATATGTGTAGGAGCTTGGACCGCCTTCGCGGATAAGCTTCGCGCCTACAAGCGGCGGCGTATGTCTGAGAGGGATTGGTCGGCTATCAGGCCGCCTTCGCGGGCAAGCCTCGCTCCTACAGGTGCGACGGTGTCTGAGAGAAATTGGTCGGTTACCAGGCCGCCTTCGCGGGCAAGCCTCGCTCCTACAGGTGCGACGGCGTATGTCTGAGAGAAATTGGTCGGTTATCAGGCCGCCTTCGCGGGCAAGCCTCGCTCCTTGTATGTTGTCCCTGACTCCAACGAGAGAGGTTACGCTCAAGGAGTCATACAACAGCAAGTGCGTTTCTGGGGGAGGCCGATCGCTCCTGAAGGCAGGATTTGCTCCTGACCTTGTCT